>NZ_QTMC01000011.1:0-173133 GCF_003602965.1 Bacteroides sp. AF25-5LB | reverse complement strand
TTTTGTTGCTCAGGTACTTAAAAAAAATATTTTATAATAGTGTTGCGGAATTAAGGATAGAGAATATGCAGCCATGGAAACTGTCTGTAATCACGAACTTAGCATCCTGAAAACCCTTTAGCCACTTCTCTACCGGAATCTGTATACGTTCACTGAGTGGCAGACTTGTGTCATTGACCTTTGAGAATACATAGAAAGGTTTATGATGAAGCACTGCAGACACCTCCTTTACCGTAACAAGGTTTGATTCCATCGGATCGAGCAAGTAGACCAACATATCACCATCTGACTTTTCTTTAACTTCTGATGTCAGTGCTTCATAATCCTTTCGATCGAGAAGCATCGTTGGATCCAAGACATGCATAGGCTTTACGCCTAAATGCTTCTCGCAAAGCCACACTGCAGACTCCTCACGTACTGTAACAAGATTGAACTTCTTCACCAACCCTGCACAATTTTTCGTTTCAACATCTGAATATCCCCAAGTATCCAGTCCGAAAGAAGGAGCATAGGCAATCCGTCTCACATTTTCCCAGTCCCAAGCAAAATCGAAAAATACATTCTCAATCTTTTGATTGAAGTTGCGCCGCCAGATTTGGTCACTACCCACCACGAGAGCATCCCAATCCGCTTCCTGTATATCTGTATAGCGTTTGTAATAACGACAATGGATATTCTTCTCTATGAATGCCTCAGTATGCTGACTGATGACAGTATATTCTTTATAATGCTTGAAGTCATAAAACAATGGTACAGTCTCACGACCAAGCATTTTCTTAAGCAATCTACAACAAGCCTTGACTAGAACTTTCGCAACACTGGGCTTACTGCAAAATGGTCTGTTCAGAACTATTGCATCATGACCATTGCGAGATAAAACAGTCTGTAAGGCATAGGATTGTAATATTCCTCCTATATTGGTATGAAGAGGAAGAGAAATTATTAAGATATGCACTATTTCTTAAATAATGCGAATCAGTAGTTGAATATTTTCTACCTTTTCGCTTGTTAAACAGTTATTATTCATATAGATATATTCAAATTTCACAAGTTACAAAAAAGAAACGTGAAATCTACCTGCTCCAAGATATTCACCGTCCCACACCCGATGGCTTTGCAGCCGTAGTTGTAGCCTCACCTATTCCTACCAACAATACGTTTCCATCTTTTATTTTTTCAAAATTTTTTTTATAGCATTAATGCCTTTTTCTCCTGCCACATTCCTTACCGCATCTTTCAGTTTACTACGTACCATGCCTTTGGCATCGCTTTGAATATGGCTCATCAGATACAAAGCCTCGCTTTCATCTTTCGAGTCAGTAAAGACTTCCAATATCATAGAATGATCACTTAACTGTGGATTGGTGAAATTAGACAATGCAGTCATAAATTCTTCTTTGGTAGTAGCAGACAAATAGTGGAAACCTAAATCCTCAGCATAATGCTTAACCAGCAGAGGAGATTTATTACCAAAATGCCCAGCTGCAGCCATATACTTGTCGGCATCATCGCCAAAAACATTGCAATGATGAATGCCCAAGCGAAATTCCGTACCCCTCCCGTTATTGACAAGCATAACACGTAAATTCGTCCCTATATGATGGTTGCCCAAGGAATTCAGGTCATAAAAGAAAGTCAAATCACCCACTACGACATAGCAAAGCCTATCGGGATTGACCAATGAAGCCCCGACCAATGTACTGACACAACCGTCAATACCACAACAACCTACATTACAAGCAGACTCAACACTTTCCGGCAACTGGAACATATTCCAACAACGCCGGGTATTGGAAACGCCCATGTGGAACAACGCTCCTTTGGGAAGTCTCGAAGATAGCTGCATGGCAGTCCAAATATTGCAGAAAGGCAATTCAGGAATTTGCTCATAGATTTCACCAAACAGTTCTCGGCATTCATCTATCAAAACGTGCCGATTGCAACCATCTTTCCCATAATGCAGAAAAAACATTTCTTCGGACATTTGAAATACCGTTGTCAGTTTTTTAAACGGATCACGCAATTCCCCCATCTTCGCTTACTCGCCAAACCTCCTTTGCTGGGATTGTATCGTTGAAAGAAGCTGCTGATATTTCCCCGATGTGAACCATCAAATCCAATGGAGGGAATGGTGAAGTGATATCGGATTGCAACTGGACCAGCGTCGGAAGTAACTTGTATTTACCGTAATAGCCGCTCGTATGGTCACAAATCACTATAGCGTCATAAGTGGCACAAAAGCGATCAATAGCCCTATTTTGTTTTTCAGAAAAATGTGTATGAGAACCCACATAAATACCTATTCTTCCCTCAGGCAGCACAGGCAGTTCATCCCAGGCCTGGAAGCGGCGTATGACTTTCACATGAGGCAATTCTTTCACCGAAAAATCACGACTGTAGGTTGTTATCAAATTTATATGAACCGGTCCTCCTCCATTCCTGCGCAACTCAAGCATGGCTTTGTTAACTTCCATCACGACATAGTCTTCGTCCCTGCAATCTTTGACCGCTGGCAGTTCTACCGAAAGCCGTGCTATGTCATTCGGAAGAATACGCCTGTCTATGTTCTGAGGAATAAGTTGTCCTATCCTATCTGTCCCTTGGTGCGAAGTGATGGCAAGCACCGGCAATTTGCGGTAAAAAGCCTCTGTTAATCCCGGATAGTAATTACGCGAGGCGGTCGCACCCGTACAACTCAAAGCTACAGCTTCTCCACTTTCAGCCGCCATGCCACAAGCCATATATGCTGCCGAACGTTCGTCCACAGCAGAATAGACCTCAAAGAATGGATCATTTTGCACACTACCTACAAATGTGAAGTTAGTAGCACCCGGTGAAGCTATAATCTTTCTAATACCATTGGCTTTCAACAACGACAACACGATTTGTACATTCCTCTCTGATGTATAAAATTTTTCCTTAGCCATATTTTTTATTTTATATTTTTCTTAACCTGCTTTCATATCTTGATTGTAATTTGGATGTATAAGAATCAGCTCTACGAGTTTATTGCCGTTTTCATCTTCCTATCATTTTGTGCCAAGCAACACAAATATAATGCGGATATTTACTGAACTTAAAAATTATGTTCAACATCAGTTTGCGCATCCATCGGGAACGGTTGAAATACCGTTTATAACCTACTCGCTTAAGCCAATGCAGCAGTTCGTTACTATAAGGATAAGTACGGGAGTCGTCTATGGAGTCAATAATACCCCATACATCATCAATACTATTTTCAAACCAACAGTAAGAACGCACCAGTTGCGAGAACTTTTTTTTCATCAAAGCGAGCAAATCCCCAATCCTTCGGGTTTTCTCCGGTACAAAGGATATTGAGTTGCGTCCTAACGCACTTGGCACATTCACCGCACTGTTCGCTGTTGTCTACAAAACATGCCCAAATCCTGACATGTTTGCCTTGGTTCTTAAAAGTAGAAACTATATTTTTCACTTTTTGGGAACGCCGGGTATAAAGCCCGTCTTGTTCCGCAAAAGAAATGCCTACGAACTTGAACCCATTGGTTAACAATGGGTTGGTTCCATCCAAAGCTGGTTCAAGTTTATCTTCTATCAAAGAAGACCCCATGATGAGTTCTTTTATTCCCATAGCGTATGCAAAAGGAGCCACTGAGCACAAATTGGGAATATACCTCATTCCCCAAAAGCCTGAATGATTAAATGCTACCGTATTCAGCTGGAGAGTGTTCCTAAGGTACCTCGTAATTTTACCATTTCTTCCTATTTCATCATCGAAAACAACTTGGTTGAAATCATTGGCAACCAAAAGCCAATCGCTTCCTATAACACGAGAGAACTCTTTTATCATAACAAACTTTTCATTCCGTAAGGCACCTTCGTTTCTGGAATGTACCTCTATGCTTGGCACACTGACTAAAACATTCCGTTTACCAGGGTTGTTTATTCCTGCATGGATGGCATCAACACCACCGGAGAAGAATACAATATGGTCATATCTTGCATCGGGCATCTGGTTTGCAACAATCTCTTTTGCAACGATTTTTCCACGCCATTCCTCCTTAAAAGGACCATACATCTGAGAATAAGCTGCATATAGTGTCGGTATATTATGATAAAGAGTATTGTCTATGGATGACAATATGAGTTCTATATGGTAGAAAAATGTTACTGGAAGCAGATAAAGCGTAATGGGTAAAGCTAGTACAGACTCCGGCAATTTATCCGGCTCAAAACCGAAAGCATCAGCATTATGGAACTGTATCTGAGCCTCCACTTTTTCTTTCCGAAGCAGACCAAGTCCTGTGTTATCGTGAATCTCATACTTGACAGTGTCTCCATCGACCGCGATACGGGTCAACTCAATGGTTCTTTTCATACTAATTGTGTGTTTAGATGAGAATTTATATTTTACGATATAATTTCACTGTAATCTTATCCCGCAAGTTTTTTTTAGGAAGAGCCGCTCTCCTTTCGTCATGCCTATAGCAAATGCCATCAACGAGGTACAGATTATTATCGCCAGTGTGTGCAGAAGAAATTCCCAAAAGCTATTTGGTGTTTCCCACGGCATGAAATAAGTAAAAGCTCCTGATAAGACGAAAACCACCGCTGAAGGTAGCAGACATTGCTTCAAGAAAGCATGAACAGGAAAAGCATACTTCGCCTTGGAATGCACCAGCAAATCTGCCAACACGCATGCTTTAAAAGCAATATTGAGCACAAAGACCGTCTCTGGAGCCATACCCAGTTTAAGACACACGTATGAAGCAATGAAATTAACTGCATAAATGATACATAAAGCTATCTCGTATGCCTTGATTTCACCCTGAGCGAAAACTCCTATTGCAATCGGAGTTAAAATACCGTCCAACAAGGAATACAACAACACCAGCACGACAAAGTTTGCCGTATGTGCTGGCACATCTACCAGCCATAGTCCAAGCACATAATCAATATTACCGCAAAGCGGCAGCAGGATGAGCAGCATTATGAAAAAACCGAATTTCCCGCTTTTTATAATCTGGATATGCATGGCCTGAAAGTTTCCGGAAGCATGGTTCTTGATGATTTGCGGCCTTATCGCTATCATAAAATTAGATACAAAACTGTACACTGCAGCATTGATTTGCATTGCGATGCCCTGCGCCGCATTCACTACCGGACCACAAAACAAGTTGAGCAGCACGTTCACTCCCTGGTCTTTGAGTAAGATAACCGAATTTCCCCAAAAAGCCCAGCCAGTGAATCCCAGCATATCGCACAATAATCCCTTGTCGAAAGTGAACTTAAAACGGGACTCCTCAAAATGGCGCTTACAATAAACGGCATACACCGTACGAATGATAAGTGCCACCAACGTGGTGAGGCATGCATAAGTAATCAGCTTGTCAAAGAGTAGTATCCACTTAAGTACGAAAACCACAGCAAGTTTAAGAGTAACTTCCAAAATGGAAATCAAAGCAAAAACCGACATCCGCTCGTGGGCGATAATTACAGCGTTGTAGGGCACACTCATCAAGTTGATAACAAAGGCTAAAAGCGAAAGCTGCAAAGCCCAATTGGCTGCTATAGTACGCCCGTCTGGTATGTCCATTTGAGCATTTAGGAACCATACGCCAAAAGTTTCTAAGCCGATACAAACCAGAATTGAGAAAAGCAAAAGGATAATCACGGAGGTTGAGAATATCCGGGTTGCCTGCAAGACATTATCCTTTCCGATTTCAATCGTAATAAAACGGTTGACCGCCAAAGTCATACTTCCAGATATAATGGAAAACATAGCTACGAAACCACCTACCACATTGTATATACCATAATCCTCGGCGCCCAGTTCTGCCAATACTACCCTTACAGTATAAAGGCTAACCGCCATCACTAGTAATTGCCGGAAATAAAGGAAGAGAGTATTCTTAGCTATACGCTTGTTATTTTCAGAAACAGTAGGCATCGGTAGTTAGCATCAAATTTTGACTATCGCATAGAGAATACCACCCAGAGGCGGTTTTCTTTTAAACAAATTATGCAAGTACAGTTAATACCCAATTTAGAGCATTTCCTTTTTATAAGGCACCAAAATGAGTACCCCACAAAAAATGTTATCAAATTTGATTGATTTTTAACTATTGGCATACAACCGAGTCTATATTTGGCGATGTCAGACTCAAAAAATCTCTGCAACCGTTAAAAATTCCGGTAAAAAATTCGCCAAGATAATCCCATGCGGACCTACCTTGCAGCTTCACCATGCTGATTATATATGATATACGGCAGCAATCTCCACTCCCTCATCGCTTTCGAAATGCAGGGAGTTCTTTCGTTGGGTTATAAAAGGGACGGACTAGCCTCTCCGCCTGGATTGTTCGAGATTGGATAACAGCCGTCCTTTATATAAGAAGGCCTCATTCCAGAACTTGTGAGAATAATTCAGGACTTCACGCTGTCTGTCACACTTGAACCCTAATTTGAATACTTATCTCCTATCTCCTCCACCAGCGACGCATGCACAAACGTCGTCGCCACCGCCATCACCCCCTCGATGTTTACCACCACCCTCCGGTCATGGCGCACACGCACAAACACCCCTTCCACTCCTTCGAAGATGCCGCCGGTGATACGTACCCGGGTTCCTTGGGAGAGGTTCAGTTCGGTGGGTTCAAGGTAGAGCACAGCCTGGTCGTAGGTGCCAGACACGGCGATGAAGCTGCGCATCTGCGAGTCCGGGATGACGATGGGCTGGCGGGTTTCGCGGTCCATGATATAGCGGATAGGGATATTCATGCCCGGTTTGTTCTTTATTTCGTCCATACGCTCACGGGTGGAGCGGACGAAGACCAGGTTATGGACCGCAGGAACAAGCTTGCGCAGGCGGCGCTCTTTCCTCACGACATACTCATAGCGCATGGGTATATAGTTTTCAATGCCCGCTGCATCCAGGTATTCCTTGAAAAAAAGCTCTCGGCTATAGGTGACACGCACTGCATACCAGTGCATTTCTGCATTCTCGTTCACGAAAAAATATGATTGGGGGACACCGGAGTAGCGAAGTACCTCCCGGTCAAGTAATGTAATGCGGTTACTTTAAATAGGCTATATGCATTCATTTTATTTCAAAACCCTCCACCATCTCGGAAGGAAGGCGACGAAATAGTTATATTCAAGCTATCTTGCGATAAGCCGTTATCAACGAAACGTTTATGATGAAAGAAATGTTTTATAACACGTTCCGTTTAATGAACGCAAAGGTAACGTCAAGAAATGAAAGTACAAAATATTCTGATTGATAAAATGATAATCTTTTTTAATGCAGACATCATCACACTATATATCAAAGAATTACGCCTATTAGGTAAGATACACGCGCACGCGCGTCATTTCTTATCTTTTTAAAGAAAGGGTGTGTTACATATATAACCATAGGTTCCGGTACCTCACCCTATACATACAGACTACACACACGCTTCACTTGTTCACGGAGAGGGGCACCACAGATTACACAGATTGGCACAGAGGAGCACAGAGAAGAATTCTTCGCTACGTTCTGAGTGACGGATACTCACGGAAACAAAAGGATGATACGCACGGACATACACAAAAGTGATACGCACAGAAACTACAAAAATCCGTGCCAATCCGTGTAATACATAGTGCACAGACTTCTCTTTTTTATTAATTTTGCACCCGATTCGTTAACTTAATATAAAATTATATTTTCAAATTGTAGTTATGAGAACAAAAAAACGCCAATTAGCGTGATGCAAATCAAAGGGAGAGATTACCAAGTGCTGTACACCAAAGAGAGCAAAGAGGTGCAAGTGGCCATCGACCTGCTTTCTATGGTAGAACACAAGTCGTTAACCGTGGAATACAAGGAGCGGAAGGCTTTCCTGACACCCTTCATCCCACTGCTGATAAATCCCCAAAAGGAACACGGACTGAAGGGCGTAAGCCCCTTCGCCAAGCTGCTGCATCTACTTGTAAACTTTATGGACGCGGACGGAAGCGGCAATACGCTGAACCCCGATTGCATTGAGGATGAGATATATAAGCTCTTCAATGAGCTATATCCCAAGGAGTAAAACGGACCAAGGAATTCAAATTGTAAAAAAACGGCTGTCCCACTGCGGATGGCCGTTTTTGCTTCCTAAGGAAATAAGCGGCATCTTTGCGCCGCCAATAAGGCAAACTTAATACAAGTAGAATGGAAAACATTCCAGTTACCACCTACCGTGGTTTCAGCGCCGTCAGCGGGGAGACAACCTTCACGCAGGACATGGCTGACATAAGAAACGGCAAGCATGCCAAGTTAATCATCAAAATCGCCAGCCTCGTGGCGCAGGGAAAGGTGGAGGAAGCCAACCACGTCAAGAAGCAGCTTCCCTTCAGGACCCTCACGGCCAACTACCGGGAAAGAAGGCTCGCACCGAGCATCACCCGCTACAACCCCGTCATCACGCTCGACATCGACGACCTGGAAGAAGGACAGTTGGAGCAGACCCGGACCCTCATCAACGAAGACCCGCACACCCTGGGCAGTTTCCTCTCCCCCAAAAGGCACGGCTACAAGCTGTTCGTCTTCATGCAGACGGAATACACCCGGCGTCTGTATGACCGTCTCCGGCAGGGCGAGGTGACCTACGCCACGCTCGAGGAGATACACCTGAAGCTGTACAGCGCCGCCAAAGAGCACTACGAGGCCCTTCTCGGAGTAGAGGTGGACGGAAGCGGAAAGGACATCTCGCGAGGATACTTCATGTCCTTCGACCCGCATGCCTATATCAATGCCGCACTGCTGGAACAGATTTCCCCGTTGCCGGCACGCATCATCCCGCCTGCGAAGAAGGAGAACAGCCCAAAGAAGACGCCCGTCGAAACGGTACACCCCCTCCCCGCCTCCTCTGCCGCCACGCCGCAGGACGCAAAGCCTTGGGAGAAGCTGATATTCTCCCAAGCCGTGACCGCCGTGAAGCGCACCACCAGGTTCCGGGCAGGCAACCGCGACAACTTCCTCTTCGCCCTGGGCAACAAATGCTACAGCAAGGGCCTGGACGAGCAGACAGCCATCAGACTGGCGAAAAACGAGTTCGGACAAGAGTATCCCGACGTGGAATCTCCCCTGCACAATGCCTACATCTATACCGACAAGACCAGCGAAGCCGCTACAAAGAAGGAAGAGAAAAAGCCCGTCATCAACCAAGTGATGAGCTTTCTGGAAGAGCACTACGGCATCCGCAGGAACCTCATCCTGGACCGCCTCGAATTCATGCCCTATGCCCTGTCGGCAGATGCCGGAAAAGGTTACCGCCCCATGCGCGGAAAGGACTACAACACCATATTCGTAGACCTGCAGATGGCCGGCATTTCCTGCTACCAGAATTTCCTCAGAGCCGTGATAGACTCCAACTACGCCAAGGAGTTCAACCCCTACACCGACTATCTGTACGCGCTTCCCCCCTGGGACGGGACGGACTACATCGCCCGGCTGGCCGACACCCTGACGACCGAGAACCGGGAGCTATGGCAGAAGGGCTTCAAACGGTGGATAGTGGGCCTGGTGGCCTGCGCACTGAGCGACGAGGACATGAACCAGCTCGTCATCATCCTCTACAGCGAGCAGGGAAAGGGAAAGAGCAGCTGGATTCGGCGCCTGCTGCCGCCCGAGTGGAAAGAGTACTTCTACAACGGCATAATAGACCCGAGCAACAAGGACGATGCCCGCCTGCTCGCCACGCGAATCATCATCAACATGGAGGAGTTCGAAGGCGTGAAGCCCGGCGAGCTGGCAGCATTGAAGCGAATCATCGCGCAGGACAACGTGACGCAGCGCAAGGCCTACGACATCGAAGCCTTCACCCTGCCCCGCCACTGCTCCTTCATCGCGAGCACCAACAACCGGCAGTGCCTGCAGGACATCGGTGGAAACCGGCGTTTCCTCCCCATCACCGTCACCGGCATAGACTACCACACCCCGGTGAACCATCCCGGCATCTACGCCCAGGCGCTCGCCTTGCTGAAAGACGGATTCAGATACTGGTACGAGGGCGAGGAGATAGAACAGCTGAACAAGCACAACGAACGGCACCGCATGAAAGACCCCGTGGAGGAGAACCTCTTCGTCTTCTTCCGCAAACCGCTGCCCGAGGACCTGCAGATAAAATGGCTCCCTGCCAGCGTCATACTGACCAAGCTCAGCATATTCGGGAAAGTGCAGGTGAACCCGCACACCCAGCTGGTACTGGTGCAGGCACTGGAAAAATACGGATTCGGTACACGGACCAACGAGCAGGAGACGACCGAATATGAGGTAGTGGACATCCAGCTATATCAGTAACCGGCATTCGAGGAGAAGAGAGAAGCCCCGTAACATATATTGTTGTGCATGACAACATATATTGTTACGGGGCTTTACATATATTGGCGTTTTCTTTACAAGGTTTCCCTATTTCCGGCCGGCATCCTGTCAGGGCTCTCCCAGATACTTCACCAGCACTTTCACTTCCAGAGGAGTGAAGGTGCGCCGGTATTTGTTGTAGCCCACCTTCTCCAGCTCACCCTTCAGCGCCTTGTTGTGGCGTATCCATGCCGCCAGGGTATAGATGGCATTGCTGATGCAGTAAGTCGGGTTGTAGAGCATGGCAAGCTCCTCCTTCGAATAGGCGTGGATGCGGAACGGACGAAGGTCTTCCTCCTCCTCTTCCCTCTTTTCTTTTTCTGTTTTCATTCCTTATGTTATTGGTTGATTATTACACCATAAAGATACTGAATATCAGCGGTATGACCAAGCGTATACAGACATAAACGGGCATCGGACGAAGAACTTTTCCTGAACAGAAAGGAAACGGGAAAGAGACGGCGTAACCCGAAGAAAGCCATGAGCAGAAAAAGCCGGAGGAGTACTTTTGCAGCACCCCTCTTCCCCCCCCCTAAAGGAGAAAGAGAAGAGTATTGCAATACGGAACTTTAATTTCTAATTGTTAATTTTTAATTATTTAATTGTTTATGGGAGTACCATTCAAGAAGATTGCGAGGAAAGATCCTCGAAAGGCAGATGCGGTGGCAAAGTTCTACCCGCAGCTGGTGACACTGGGCGACAATGCGACGCTGGACGACATTGCGTATGTGATGAAAGAGAAGAGTTCGCTGACACTGGGAGACATCCAGAGTGTATTGACCAATTTTGTGGAGGCCATGATAACAACCCTCTACAGCGGCCAGTCGGTGAATATCAAGAACTTCGGCGTATTCAGCCTGTCGGCGCGTACGGCAGGCGTACTGGATGTAAAGGAGTGCACCGCCAAGAACATCAAAGCGGTGAAAATCAATTTCCGGCCTTCCAGCACCGTAAGACCGGACATCGCCGCCACGCGTGCCGGGCAGAAGATTGACTTCTACGACCTGGAGGCATTGGTGAACAAGGGAGACGGTGAAGGAGGAAGCTCCGGCGGCGGTTCCGGCTCGGGAGACGGAGGCGGTTCGGACGGAGACCAGGGCGAAAATCCGTTGGGATAAGTATGACTGATTTTACTACCGATTCGTATGTTCAACTTTTAAAACGTATATAGCATGAAAAAAAGTATCTGGGATAAAATTCTGAAAGTCGTAATTGCAGTAGCCTCTGCCATCTTAGGGGCATTGGGAGCCAATGCGATGAACGTGAACATTTAAGTCGCCGGAAAGAAAGGACGGCAGGAAGAGGAAACCCCGAAAAAGGTTTCCTCTTTCTCTTCCCTCTCTATACAGCGCAGGATACGCCAGTCGCAGCTACGCACCCAATAGCGGAAAGCCATGTTCGGGTGGAAATGCTCCGAGAAGTCCAGCAGACGTTCCAAATCAAACTCCTCGGAGATGACACCGGCACCGCTACGGAATGCATCGTAGGCGTTACAGTCCTGCTCGATATGCGCCGGAACCATCAGCAAAGGCTTGCCCAGATACATCGCCTCGCAGACCGACTCGAAGCCGGCAGTGGTGGCATAGGCCTTGCAGCCTGCCATGTAGCGCAGGAACTTGACGTCATCGAGCTGATGGAAACTCAAGGTGTCGTCCACACGGCACACCTCGGCTTCGTCCTGCTTGTCCCAGAAGAAGTGGAGGGGTATTTCCGGATGGGCACTGTGCCAGTGGAGGATATTCTCGCCAAAACCGGAGTTTACCATGTATCCGTGGAGATAATCCCCTTCCGTACCTTCGCACGACAGCACCTCCCTCCGCAGCAATGGCGGAACCACGCGGACATACGCTTCTTCGTCATCCTCCATCTCGCGGAAGGAAAGGGCGAGCTTTTCGCGGGCACCTATGCACGTGAGGCGGGTGAAAAGGCGGAGCAGCCACAGATGGAAGCCGTTCTTACCGGGAAACTCGAAATCGCGGTGCAGGAACAGGTACTGGTGCCCGACGCTTATTTGAGGAACGGAAGGACGGAAGAAGAGATAGGTCATCCCCGTGAGCAGTTCGTAGAAGTTGATGACCAGTTCGGCACCACTCTCCTCGATGCGGCGGTGTATATAGTGCATGCTTTTCAGATAGACGGGCAAACGGGTGAGATTATAGGCCACACTACGCGCAAGACTTGCCCGCTTGTTGGCAGGCGTAGGCAGGAAATTGGGACTGAGAAAACGTTTCACCGGAGCTTGGATGCTGCGGTTGAAGAAACCGGGCAGACAGCGCGAATTGCTTTTGCCCACCAACACTTCCACTACTTCGTGACCGTTGCGACGCAGCAGCTCTTCCATTGTAATGGCTTGGGTCAGATGCCCGCGGCCTTCTCCTTGAACGATAAAAAGGACTTTCATTGGGACGACTTGATGATTTACAAATTACTGTTGAAACACATGCAGCACATGACGTTGCATTTAGTTGATGCAAATATCGCACCTCCGTGTTACGGCAGAATGTGAAGAATGTGACAATTCGGTTATAAATGACAAAAGTCACACCGGCATCGCGCAGACATGACTTCAAGAGAATTTATGGAATAAATACGTAAAAAGGATAATTCGGTCGGCATATGATGCCGGAGCATCAGACAAATTCCTCGACCATATACATATCACTGACAAAATCGTCAACAATCTGTTCCAGGTTTTCGCAGGCTTCGTCAGGCGTTTCACCGTAGGCGCTGCACAACACATTATTCATAAAATAAGCGTAAAAACCACCGCCGGCTGCCGCCTCTACGGTATAGTCATTTCTGTTCAGTTTCATATTCGGGCCTCCTTTCTTTTTTTACGCTGCAAAAATGAGGGAAAGTTGTTACGAGAAGATGTGAAGGAGGTTACAAAAGTATGTAGATTGGTTGGCTTTGATGCAGTGGAAAATAAATGGATTGAATATTAGGAGTTTTCATTTATTCAGTTTACCTTTGATTAAAAATAAAAGCAATGGGTAAAATTAAACCATATAAAGAGCAGGACTCTCCCAAACAAACGGCACAAGAACCGATGATGGCAACTTATCATCAATCAGCCATACCGATGGACGACTTTATCAACAGTATTCCCCGAGATGCTTTGGCTGAAGCCCTTCTATTTGCCTTAGAAGAGAATAAAGCAGGACACTGTATATCAAACTCCCAAATAGAGAGTATGATAAATGAACGCATGGGATGGAAATAGTCTGGTCTAAGTTGGCTTATGAGCACTTTTTAGAGATACTTATTTATGTAGAGAATAATTTTGGCATGTTGACGGCACAGAAAACACGTCAAAAGATACAAGACAAAGTAAATCTTTTAGCAAAACATCCGTATATAGGAATTATAGACAGTGATTTTTCTACTCTATTTAACAACATTACTGTCCGTCATTTAAAACTTTCCCCTAACGTGATATATTATTTGATTGATGAGAATAGGATTGTCATTGCAGCAATGCTTCATTCAAAACAATCTCCGGAAACTGTACGCAAAACAATCTCAGAATTTCTGAAGCAATATAAATAGCTGTTCATCAATTCATGATGAGAGATAACTCTATAAATTTAAAACCGAGAGGACGTATCAAGATATACAATCACCCCAGATTACGCGGATTGACACAGATAAAAGTTTCTGATTATCAGAACTCCTAAAATCATCTGTGTTAATCCGCGTAATCCGGGGTGGGTATTATTAATAGGAACGTGCGAAAATCACGCGGCAGGCAGAAGGCTTGCCGGTAACCATACACTTGCCCGGTTCCTTGTCACCCGGAACAAATGAATCGAAAGGAATACAACGGATGGTTGCTTTGGTCTCTTCCTTGATTTTCTCTTCGGTTTCGGTAGTCCCGTCCCAATGAGCCAGAATGAAGCCGCCTTCTTCAATCTTTTCCTTGAATTCCTCGTAGCTGTCCACGCTGGTGATGCGGCTGTTACGGTAATCGAGCGCTTTCTTGTAGACATTTGCCTGAATGTCCTCGAGCAAATCCTTCACGTACTCTTCGATACCCTCGCAGGAACGCGTCTCCTTCTCCAGTGTATCGCGACGCATGATTTCCATTGTATTGTTCTCCAGGTCGCGGCCACCCATCACCAGACGAACGGGAACACCCTTCACCTCATAGTCGGCAAACTTGAAGCCCGGACGTTTGTTGTCGGCATTGTCGTACTTCACGGAAATACCCATTGACTTCAGCTTGGCAACAATGCCTGCTACTTTCTCGTCAATCTTAGCCAGCATCTCCGCATTCTTGTAGATAGGTACGATGACTACTTGTATCGGAGCCAGGTGCGGAGGAAGTACCAGACCGTTGTCATCGGAATGCGTCATGATAAGCGCTCCCATCAGACGGGTGGAAACACCCCAGGAGGTAGCCCAAACATACTCCAGCTTGTTCTCCTTATTGACGAACTGTACATCGAACGCCTTGGCGAAGTTCTGTCCCAAGAAGTGGGAAGTACCGCTCTGCAAAGCCTTTCCGTCCTGCATCATCGCTTCGATGGTGTAGGTGTTGAGGGCACCGGCAAAACGCTCGTTGGCAGACTTCACGCCCTTTACCACGGGCACCGCCATGTATTTTTCGGCAAACTCGGCATATACATTCAGCATCTTTACCGCTTCTTCTTCGGCTTCCTCGCGGGTGGCATGTGCCGTGTGTCCTTCCTGCCAGAGGAATTCGGCGGTACGGAGGAACAGACGGGTACGCATTTCCCAACGGAACACGTTTGCCCACTGGTTGCACAAGATAGGCAGGTCGCGGTATGAATTGATCCAGTTCTTGTAGGTGTTCCAGATGATGGTTTCGGAAGTGGGGCGGATAATCAGCTCTTCTTCCAGTTTTGCAGCAGGGTCCACCACCACACCGCCGCCATTCGGATCGTTCTTCAAACGATAGTGCGTCACGACGGCACACTCTTTGGCAAAGCCTTCCACATGTTCCGCTTCACGGCTGAGGAATGATTTCGGAATAAGCAAGGGAAAATAAGCGTTGACGTGTCCCGTTTCCTTGAACATATCGTCCAACTGACGTTGCATCTTCTCCCAGATAGCGTATCCGTAAGGCTTGATCACCATACAGCCGCGTACAGCCGATTGTTCTGCCAAATCGGCTTTTACCACCAACTCGTTGTACCACTGAGAATAGTTCTCACTACGTTTGGTAAGGTCTTTCAATTCTACTGCCATTCTATTTCGTTTTTTAAAGTTTTTCCTACGTTTAAAATGGCTTGACCCGAACATTTTCCTCGATATTTAAAAAAAGGCAGCCGCTGTGATGCAACTGCCTAACTCTAAATGGAGGAGCGGCAAGCGAGACTCGAACTCGTGACCCTCAGCTTGGGAAGCTGATGCTCTACCAACTGAGCTACTGCCGCATAAACATTTCCAAGGTCATGCCTTAAAAACGGTGGCAAAGTTAATAAATTCCTTCCTAAAAAAACAAACGTTTCGTCAAATATTTCCTATTTTTGCTCGGGAAAACAAAGATATTCTTTCAAAATACAGACTAAATACCAATGAAACGAATCATACTCATCACCGGAGGAGCACGTTCCGGCAAAAGCACCTATGCGGAAAAGCTGGCACTCGAGCTCTCTCCCACTCCCGTTTATCTTGCCACAGCACGCATTTGGGACGAAGAATTCCACCAGAGGGTAATCCGGCATCAGAAACGCCGGGGACCGGAATGGACAAACATCGAAGAGCAGAAAGAACTCAGCCGCCACCGGCTGGAGGGGCGGGTTGTCCTGATAGACTGCATCACCCTGTGGTGTACCAATTTCTTCTTCGCCCTCGAGTCTGATACCGACCGGGCACTTGCCGCTGCCAAGGCGGAATTCGACCGCTTCACGGCACAAGACGCAACCTTCATCTTTGTAACCAATGAAATAGGTATGGGAGGAACTTCCGAGAACGAACTGCAACGAAAGTTCACGGACATGCAAGGCTGGATGAACCAATATGTAGCCGCCCGTGCCGACGAAGTGATACTGATGGTATCCGGCATCCCACTTACCGTAAAAAACACTCATTCATAAAACAACAAACAATTAAAATTCAACAGACTGATGAAAACATTTCATATCACCCGCCCGGATGAGTCAATCCGTCCCGCATTGATTGACAAAATCAACAACCTGACCAAACCCAAAGGTTCATTGGGCATTTTAGAAGAACTGGCACTCCAAATCGGACTCATACAACAGACATTATCCCCCGCCTTGAAACATCCGCAAAACATTATCTTCGCCGCCGACCACGGCATTGTAGAAGAAGGTGTCAGTCTGTCTCCAAAGGAAATCACCTGGCAGCAAATCAGCAACTTCCTTCATGGAGGGGCAGGTGTCAATTTCCTCTGCCGGCAGCACGGCTTTACCCTGAAAATAGTAGATGCAGGAGTAGGCTACGACCTCCCCTACGAGAAAGGCATCATCAATATGAAAGTGCGCAAAAGCACCCGGAGTTATCTGCACGAGGCAGCCATGACGGAAGAGGAAATGGAGATGTGCCTGGAACGGGGTGCCGAGGTGGTGCGCCAATGCCACGAAGAAGGCAGTAATGTCCTCAGCTTCGGTGAAATGGGTATCGGAAACACCTCTTCATCCTCCCTGTGGATGACCTGCTTTACCGGCATTCCTCTGGAACAATGTGTCGGCGCAGGCAGCGGACTCGACAGCGCGGGCATCCGCCACAAATACGAAGTGCTGAAACAGTCTATGGAGAATTACAAAGGCGACGGCTCTCCCCGGGACATCATCCGCTACTTTGGTGGACTGGAAATGGTAATGGCCATAGGCGCCATGCTGCAAGCTGCCGAGCTGAGGATGATTATCCTTGTTGACGGATTCATCATGACCAACTGCCTGCTTGCCGCCGCCAGGCTCTACCCGGAAGTGACGGATTACGCCATCTTCGGACACTGCGGAGACGAGTCGGGCCACAAACTGGTGCTCGACGCCCTGCATGCCCGTCCGCTGCTGAATCTGGGGCTGCGTTTGGGAGAAGGAACAGGGGCCATCTGTGCATATCCTATTGTCGACTCGGCCGTGCGGATGCTCAATGAAATGGATAACTTTGCACATGCCTCCATCACTAAATACTTTTAACATGAACAATGTCTTGGCTGCATTCATAATGCTCACCCGACTGCCCTTCTGGAAAATCAAGGAAGTACCGGCAGAGTGTTTCAAGCATGTGGTTCCCTATTGGCCGCTTGTAGGCTGGCTGACGGGAGGCGTGATGGCGGCAGTGCTGTGGCTTGCCGGACAGATTATGCCGGTGTCATTGGCATGGATTCTTGCCCTCATCGCACGCCTGCTTGTCACCGGATGCCTGCACGAAGACGGGCTGGCGGACTTCCTCGACGGCTTTGGCGGCGGCACCACCCGCGAACGGACTCTAGCCATCATGAAGGACTCCCACATCGGAAGCTACGGTGTCATCGGATTGATATGCTATTTCCTGCTGTTGCTCCAACTTCATCACCTGCCACTGGGACTTCTCTGCATCCTTGTGCTCTGCGGTGACTGCTGGTCCAAGTTCTGTGCCTCCCAGATTGTCAACTACCTGCCCTATGCCCGGAAAGAGGAAGACAGCAAAAGCAAGACCGTCTACAACCGCATGAGCCGGCACGAGTTACTGGCCGGATTTCTTTGCGGCCTGCTTCCTTTCGTTCTGCTGCTGCCTATAAAGCTGTGGATTGCCACCCTCTTCCCACTGCTCACCTTCTTCCTGCTCTACCGATTGATGAAGCGGCGCCTACAAGGATATACGGGTGACTGCTGCGGGGCCACTTTCCTGCTATGCGAACTGTCCTTCTACTTGGGAAGCCTTATTCTAATTATAAATTAACAACTGAAAATTAAAGATGGAAGTAATACTCATTCGACACACTTCGGTAGATGTTCCTCCGGGCGTATGCTACGGACAGACCGATGTTCCCCTGAAACCCACGTTTGAAGCGGAAGCCGCCGTGACAGCAGAAAACCTGAAGGCATACCTTCCGTTCGACCACGTCTACACCAGTCCCCTGACCCGCTGCGTGCGCCTCGCCACCTATTGCGGCTATCCCGATGCAGAACGGGACAAACGGATTATGGAAATCAACTTTGGCGACTGGGAGATGAAGCCGTTCGAGCAGAATGAAGACCCACGCCTGCAGGAATGGTATGCCGACTACATGAACGTGGCAGCTACCGGTGGAGAGTCCTTTGCCATGCAATACCGACGTGTCGGCCAGTTTCTGGACGAGTTGAGGAAGAAGCCCTATACACGCGTTGCCATCTTCGCACATGGCGGCGTATTAATCTGCGCGCAACTCTATGCCGGAATCCTCAAAGCCGAAGAAGCCTTCGACGCATTGACGCCCTACGGCGGCATCGTCCGCATCAATCTCGACAAGGAATAGTGAACGAAATAGTAGGGCCTTCCTCCGCTTCGGTTTGCACCTTGTAGATACCTCCAAAATAATGAATAAAATGGGCATTGATTTCATGGCGAATCAAGCTCGTTTTATTCTCAAAATGTACCTTTGCAAACGGGGCGTTGACCACGTCGAAATAGAGGGCCGACCTAGTGCGGTCCCGTCTGATGCGGATAATCGCCTCATAACGGGCAGTGTCATTCTCTGACGGAGTCAGCATGCTGACAAGCAATGTATCGAACCACCTTCGGTCTGTCCTCGCAAGCTGTTCCTTGAGGTCGGTCTGCAGGCTGACAGACACAGTGCTCTCCTCACGGCCGTTCACTTTATCCAGCACCTCACTGCACAACTGAATAATGTCACACTCCTCGTCCTCATACTGAATCTTGCCGGACTCCAAGCGGGACAACTCCAGAATGCTGTTGACATAATTCAGCAGACTTTCCGCATTGGTCTGAATCATCTGCCCGTATTCCCTCTTAGTCTCCTTATCCAGCTCCTCCTTTCCGGTCAGCAATTCGGCAAAGCCCACCACCACATTCAGCGGAGTACGTATATCATGGCTGATTTCCGATTTCAGACGTTCCTTCGCGATGTTGTCCGTCTCTGCCTGCAAAGCGGCTTCAGCCGTCTTCTTCTCTACGACAGCAATCTTTCCGGAGACATAGCGCGTATACAAGTAGAAAAGCAGCATCAGCAGCAGGCAGACGCCCAGGAATATAAATCCTATACGGTAATTCATGTCCTGAATCTTCTGCTTCTCCAACAACAGCTCGTCAATGTGGTAAATCTCCTTCACCTGCTTCAACTGGTTGGCCGAGAAGGCATTGTTCAGCGAATCCTGCTTGCGTATGAGGTAGCGCCGGGTCTCGATGGCCCCGTCAATGTCCCCCTTGTCATATTGCGTACTCGCCTTGTAGTTTATCAAAGTGGCAAAGGTGGAAACGTAGTTGTTCAGTACCGTAGGGGTCACCTCGTCTATCAATGCGATGCTTTTGTCATACTCATCGGTCTTGGCATAGTATTGAAGCTGTATCAACTGGACATTCAGCCAGAAGACGGGATCTACATGCGGTTCAAGCAGTTTCTTTACTTTCTCGATATGCTCGTGCGCCACTGTAAAGTTCTTCCGGTTCATGTAGTGCAGGATATACTTCACTTCGCAGTCAATCTCGAAATTGCTCCAGTTTTTCCTTGTCTCGGGTTCTTTGGAAATAACCGTCTGCAACGTCATGTCCATTTCATGCAAATAGGGCAGCTTCAGGCTGTCTTTACCGCCATTGCCGTATACCTGGGCAATACGCGACAGTATATCCACTTTCAGGCTGGTCTTTGTCTGGGGAGAGAAATTCCGGTAAGCCTCCAAGAAAGCGTCCAGTGCCTCATTCGGGCGGCTGGACACTCCGTAGGCACACCCCAGACTGTTATACGCCGCTATCATCCCGTTATTGCTATGGCGGAGTTTTGATTCCTCCAACGTCTCCTTAGCCACATACACCGCTTTCTCTATCTGTCTCTTGGAAGCCAGGGCGCGGCTGATGGCAGCCTTCTGCTCCAGATAATAATCGTAAGTGCCTACCTGGGAGACAAAATCCTTCAGCACATCCACCCAATACGACAGACTGTCCGGGTCGTGTTTCTTGTCATAACATGCCGCCAGATAGTAAGCGCCCATATTCTCATAGAAAGCGTTCTTCTGCCGCCGCGCCTCCTCGTACAGACGGGTGGAAAAAGTCATGTTATAGGGAGCATACTGGTGCTTGTAGGCCATGTCACGGAGATACGTCAGCCGGACAAGGGTGGCCGGCAGGGCATCGGCAACCTTCAGGATGCTGTCCTGATACCGGACAGCCCCCGTGTCTTCTGCCAGCAGCGGACAGATATATCCGCAAAACAAAACATGGATGAGAATCAGTATTCGTTTCATTGCGCCGTTCCTCCGTGTAATGCGGGATTATACTTCAAAGGATGCGTAAAACAGAAACGCGCGCCACGGGTATACCCACTGTCCACCCACAGCTTGCCGTTCATATATTTCACAATCAGTTGGCAGATGGAAAGACCCAGTCCGCTTCCCTGCACAAAATCATTCAGCTTTTCAAAGCGTTCAAAAATCAAGTGCTGCTTCTCCGGTGGAATGCCGCATCCGGTATCCGTCACGGAGAAAAGTGCCGTACCGGCATCAGCCATCTTCAGTTCCAGCACGATGGAGCCTTGTTCCGTAAACTTGGCGGCATTCACCAGCAGGTTTATCAAGACTTGGCGGAGGCGCGCATCGTCCGTATCCAGCATCAGGACGGACAAATCCGTGTCAAAACGCATTTCAACCTCCAGCTTGCGCGAGGCCATCACGGTCTCCACGACCTCATTACACAACTTCACGGCATCATGCGTGCGGATGTTGAAGGTTATATTGTCATTCTCGAAATCCGAGAAATCCAGAATGTCATTGATAAGTTTCAGCAACTGAAAGGAATTCACCTTGATAATTTCGGAGAATTCCCGGCGCGATTCGTCATCGAATGACTCGTCCTCATCCGTCAGTACCGCCGAGAATCCGACAATGGCATTCAGCGGCGTACGTACCTCATGGCTCATGTTCGAAAGAAACATATTCTTCCGTTGTATGGCTTGCACCGCTTTCTCCTTCATCGCCTCCTGCCGCATCTGGGAACGCTTCAAACGGAATATCTTCTTCCAGCCCAACACCAGGAGGAATATCAGAAACAGTACGGACACAATGATGCCTGCCAGATAGAAACGCATGGATACAATGCGGTCGCGTTCGTTCTGGTAGGCCAGTTGGTCGGCCTGGAAACGGGTACAGAGCCGGTCTATCTCCTTGGGATAGTTCTTCTCGAACGAAGTCTTGATATACGAAAAGACCTTGCCGTACTGTCCGTAGGCTTCTTCCTTGTTCCCCATCTTCACCAGTAAATCCGCCTTTTCGAGCAGAGCTTCCTTGTAGATGTTATGGTTTATCCGGGCATATTCGGTTTGAAGGAAATCATTGTAGGCGGTCAAGGCTGCCTCATGCTCTCCGGTGGCCACCAGATAACGGGCATCTATAATCAGAAGGTATTGCCGTATCTCCGGAATCAGTTGCGCTTCAAGCTGGCCTATCTGTACCAGATGATGGCTGGCGGCCTTCAAGTCACCCTTGAATAATTGGCAGGAAGCATTGGAGATGTGACGCATGGCCAGCTCCAGCGGAGAAAGCCGGTCTTCCGGATAGAGGTTCAGACGTGCAAGATAACGCGAGGCACCGTTTACATTCCGTATGCGCAGGTTATAATCTATCAGTTCCACCAGTAGCATGCGGATATGCACATCCTCCCCGTCCATCCCATCCAGCAGTCTCAAAGACTCTTCGTAAGCGGCACCGGCTTCCCGAAGCCTGCCGGTATAGCTGTACACCTCTCCCATGGCATTCAGCGCCAGGGCATTGCCGAAGGGGTAGGCAAGCGCGCGGGCTTTGGAGTACATCTGGTCGCTCTGGGCAATGGCCATACGGATTTCTCCACGGAAAAGGGAGGATT
This sequence comes from Bacteroides sp. AF25-5LB, assembly GCF_003602965.1. Classification (NCBI taxonomy): domain Bacteria; kingdom Pseudomonadati; phylum Bacteroidota; class Bacteroidia; order Bacteroidales; family Bacteroidaceae; genus Bacteroides; species Bacteroides sp. AF25-5LB. Next base: position 150,779 of record NZ_QTMC01000011.1, on the reverse strand, counting down.
TTATAAGTATCCTTTCCAGTTCGAAATAGGTGTAATAGCGCTGGGATTCATCCAATTGGGACAAAAGGCCGTCGGCATTCAGCGAGTCACACTCCTCCCGGGTCAGATAGTCGAAACCGAGGCTGTTGTGAAAAGTGGAGATGACCTCATGGACTATACTTTCCTTTTCTTTAGTCCAAGAATCCGCTTTATCTGTTGCCGATGCAATTATTGTGCTCCCGAACCAAATAAAGAAAAGGAATATATATAGTTGCTTTATCCTCATTTATAAGACTTTGTCTGCTTTAAAAGTTACATTTTTAATGCAACGCGGTCTTGCAAAGATATTATATCTTTTTGGAACGGACAAAGAATCAGTTAAAATAACAACATTTTAAAAACAAAAGGAAGCCAAGGTCGATGTCACTATTACGGCAACCACCATCCACCACTCCACACGCCGGTTGATGCGGACAGCCACACGCATATCTTCCGTCTTCAGAGGCCGTTCATTAGAACCGATATAAGGTTTCCATACCTCCTCGCCGAAATAGTTGTGCGGACCTCCGAAACGGCAGTCCAGAATACCGGCAAGGGCGGCTTCCGGATAACCGGAATTGGGACTGGCATGCTGGCTGCCATATCTGCCCACAAAAGCAAACAAGGAAAGGCGACCGGAAACCAGTACCATCAGAAAGGCTGTCAGACGGGCGGGAATATAATTGGCAACATCATCCAAACGGGCAGCAAAACAGCCGAACCGACGATAGCGTTCATTCTTGTAGCCGACCATGGAATCCAGCGTGTTCACCATCTTATAGGCAAGCATGCCCGGAACTCCCAACAGCAGATACCAGAACAAGGGAGCAACCACCCCATCGCTCAGATTCTCCGCCAATGTCTCCAATGCAGCGGTTCGTACTTCCTGCGCCGAGAGCGCAGACGTATCACGCCCTACGATACGTGCCACTTGCATCCTCCCTTCCTCCAAGGAACGGTCCACCGCCTTGAACACCATACGCACCTCGCGAACCAGCGTAGTGCCCGCCAAGCAATAGAATATCAGCAATATTTGCACCGTCAGAAGCATGCCCGGAGAAAAGAGTGCCGCCAAGCGGAGCAACAAAAGCGTAATGACATATACCCCCAAGACAAGAGACACCGCCACAAACGCACCTTTCAGGAAACGCGAATCGCCCCGGTTCAACCGGTACTCACAGAAAGAAATGGCTTTGCCGAAAGCCACCACCGGATGGGGTAGCCACGCCGGGTCGCCCAGCCAGTGGTCGAGCAGCCAGGCTGTGAGAAGCGGCAGGTTCAAGTTGAAGGCGACACCCAAAAGTATAAGTACATCTTCTTCCATCGGTTATTCCTCCTCAAGCCATTGTCCTATTGCTTTTACAAGCCTGTCATTCTCCTCCCGGCTCTGGGCGGCTATGCGGAAGAAGTGCTCATTCAGCCCGTCAAAGTTGGAGGCGTCCCGAATCAGGATGCCATGCTCCCCTGCCAGATAGTCTTTCAAAGCGGAAGCCTTGCCCATACGGAGGCACAACAGCATGAAATGGGTTTCGGTGGCCCATACCTCCAGTCCTCCCAATGCCTCGAGCGCACTGCGCAGGCGGGCAGCCTCTTGCAAGTAAGACGCCACATCCAGCGAATTGGGAACATCATGTTCCAACAGATGGAGTCCCGCCTCAATGGCAAGCTGATTGACCGACCAGGGCATACGGTTGGTACGCAAGCGGTGCAGCAGGTGGGGGGCGCCGGTGACATATCCCAGTCGCAGACCGGGAACGGCATAACGCTTGGTCATGGAGTGCAGCAGCAAGACGTTGGGAAACTCTGCCGCCTCGGCAGCAGAGAAAAGCGGACGCAAGGTGAAAAACTCATAGGACTGGTCGATGACGAAACATACCTGCGGATTATGACTGATAAGTGTTGCCAGATATTCCTTCTCCACGACCGTTCCGGTAGGGTTATTGGGATTGCACAGCCACAGCATGCGCACCTCTTCCGGCAAGCGATACCCCTCGCTCTCCGCAGGAAGCCGATAGAGGGAAGTGACCCGATGGCCGTGCATGCGGCAGGCATCGGCATATTCACTGAAAGTGGGCTGCACAATGGCGGTGTTTGTCCCGCGGAAAGTCTGCGCGGTGAGATAAATGGCTTCGGTAGCTCCGTTCGTCACGCACACTGCCTCGGCAGGAAGACGGTGGCGGCGGGCAAGGCAGGCCTCAAGCGTGTAAGGCTCCGGTTCGGGATAGTTGCCGATGCCGTCAATCCGGGCACACAGATGCGCCTTCAAGGCAGAGAGGTCTACCCTGCTGTAAACGTTCGAGCTGAAGTTTGCCGTAATGGGACGGCTGTATTTATAGGAATCGTCTCCGTGTCCTTCAATCATGGTTCTTTGTCAATATTTGGTAGATAAGCGGCAGGTTGACGTGGCGGCGCACGTGCTCGGCAAGCCTATCGTATTGTTCTTCTTTGAATGTATGGTAATCGAAAGCGCCGGCATTCCCGGACAGTTTGTCTGCAAAAGGCGCAAGCAGGAAATCTATGAATTCCGGATTGTCGAGAATGCCATGAATATAAGTCCCCATGCAGGTGGAGTCCACGTAGTAACCATCGGTAGAGCTGTTCTCCAGAAGATTCAAGGGAGAATCGGGAGTACCTTCCACAGGGGTGGTCACTCCCATATGGATTTCATAGCCCTGCATGAATGGAGAATGGAGAGTGGAAGATGGAGAATGGGGATTGCACAGACCGAACTTCACCTGGCGGGTCACCTTCTCTCCCGACATGCGGGTACTGATGGGCAACAGCCCCAGTCCGGGCAGGCGTTCGATGTCCCCCTCCACATGCTCAGGGTCGAGCACCTCCTGCCCCATCATCTGATAGCCGCCGCAGATACCCATCACGGTGGCACCTTCACGATGGGCACGGATGATGGCAGCCGCCACACCGTTACGGCGCAATTCGTAAAGATCATCAAGCGTGCTCTTGGAACCGGGCAGCAGGATGACGTCGGCCTTTGCCAACTCATCCACATTGTTGGTATAGAAGAGATGTACGCGCGGGTCACGTTCCAGGACATTAAAATCGGTGAAGTTACTGAGGTGGCGCAGCAGAATGACGGCGATGTTCACCTTTCCCTTCTCGGCACGGACAGACTTTGCGGCAAGCGCCACGGAGTCTTCTTCTTCAATGTAGATATCACGGTAGTAAGGTACTACCCCGACAACGGGAATGCCGCAAAGCTCCTCCAGCATCGTAATGCCCGACTCGAAGAGACGTATATCCCCCCGGAACTTGTTGATAAGAATTCCTTTAATTCGCTCCCGCTCATGGGGACGAAGCAACATCAGCGAACCGTAGACGCTGGCAAACACACCGCCACGGTCAATGTCGCCCACAAGAATTACATCGGCTCCGGCATGCAGGGCCATCGGCAGATTGACAAGGTCGGTATCCCGCAGATTGATTTCGGAGATGCTTCCCGCGCCTTCCAGCACGACGGGATTATAGCGGGCGGCAAGGCGGTCGTAGGCAGCACAAACCTCCCGGCGCAGCTCGTCGCGTCCTTCCTTGCGGAAATACTCATAAGCATTGCGGTTGCCGATAGGACGCCCGTTAAGGACAACCTGCGAGGTATGGTCCGACTGTGGTTTCAGCAGTAGCGGATTCATGTCCGTGTGGCAAGGCACTCCGGCGGCTTCTGCTTGCACAGCCTGGGCACGGCCTATCTCCAGCCCTTCGGGAGTGGCAAATGAATTGAGCGCCATATTCTGTGCCTTGAACGGTGCGGGCTGATAGCCGTCCTGCTTGAAGATGCGGCAGAAGGCGGCAGCAATGATGCTCTTTCCCACATCACTGCCCGTCCCGGCAAACATAATCGGATGAAGTTTCTCCATAAATTCCATTTTAGCGAATGCAAAGATAGTGCAAATCCGAATATCTCTCCCATTCATAAGCCATATCTTCGGAAACTATTCCTATATTTGTAACGTTCTATTCAAAAAGATGACTACTGAACAATTCCCACCTCCTCTTGTTTAGAGAAACAAGAACCCCTAAACCGAACGAACTTATGAATAATCTATCATGCCGGAGATTTTTTCCGGTTGCTGCCTGCGTGCTGCTTGCCATCGGTGAAGTGGCTGCACAAACCTCCCTTCCCCTTAGCTTCGGTGATGCCCTAAGGCAGATGCAAAACGGCAACCGCAGCCTGAAAATAGCTGACAAGGGAATTGAAGCCGCCCGTGCGGAACGTGACAAACTGAATGCCCTCTGGTACCCCTTCCTGCAAGGTGCCGGTACGTTCGTGCATCTTTCCGAAAAGATAGAGGTAAAACAGCCCCTTTCCCAGTTCACCGACCCGGCAAAGGACTTTGTGCACAACATCGTGCCGGACGACCAATTCATCAGCAGCATACTCGACCAGATAGGCTCCCATACCCTTGCCTTTCCACTGGCTCCACGCAACCTGACTTCCGTCGGCCTGACCGCTGAATGGGTCGTATTCTCCGGCGGCAAGCGCATCCGGGCCTCGAAGATAGGCAACACCATGATAGACATCGCCCGCGAAAACCGGGGACAGACCGATGCCACGCAACGCACCCTGCTGGCAGAAAGCTACTTCGGGCTGAAACTTGCGCAAGAGGTAGTACGCGTGCGGCAGGAGACTTACAACAGCCTGCAACGCCATTACCAGAATGCCCTTAAACTGGAAGCTGCCGGCATGATAGACAAGGCAGGCCGGCTCTTTGCCCAAGTGAATATGGATGAAGCTGCCCGTTCACTGGAGGCTGCCCGGAAGGAGGCCTCCGTCGTGCAAAGTGCCCTGCGCACCCTGCTCAACCTGCAAGACACATGCAGCATCCATCCTACTTCGGAGCTTTTCATCAACGACCAACTGCCCGCCAAAGAGGAGTTCCTGCAAGCCATGCGGGTGGAGAACTACACCGTGAACCAACTGCAACTGCAGTCACAGATTGCCCGCCAGCAGCTCCGCATCGACCAGAGCGGCTACCTGCCGGACATCGCCGTATTCGGCAAGCAGACCCTCTATGCCCACGGCATACAGAGCAACCTCGTCCCCCGCACCATCGTAGGCGTGGGCTTCACCTGGAACCTGTTCGACGGACTGGCGCGTGAGAAGCGCATCCGCCAGTCGAAGATAGCCCAGCAGACCCTTGCCCTGGGACAAGAAAAAGCCAAAGAAGACCTGAGCGTAGGCATCGACAAGCTCTACACCCAACTGCAAAAGGCACAAGACAACGTACGCGCCTTGAATACCACCATCGAGCTGAGCGAAGAGCTGGTGCGAATCCGCAAGAAATCCTTTGCCGAAGGCATGGCAACCAGTACCGAGGTCGTAGATGCGGAAACGATGCTGGCAACCGTCCGCGTGGCGCGTCTGGCAGCCTATTACGAATATGATGTGGCACTGATGAACCTGCTGGCTATCTGCGGAACGCCGGAACGGTTCGAGAAATATTTCGAGACAACTTATTAAAACCTACCCTTTATGAAAATCAATAATAAAAGCATCAGCATTGCATTCGTCATTATCCTGGCCGCAACGGTCATCATTTCGCTTGCCGGCATATTACTCATGAGCCGGCAGCCCCTGGTCCTGCAAGGACAAGTGGAAGCAACGGAAATACGTATCAGCGGGAAGCTGCCCGGACGTGTGGACTCCTTCCTCGTACAAGAGGGCGACTGGGTGAAGGCAGGCGATACGCTTGTCGTCATCAACAGCCCCACCATCGAAGCCAAATACCGCCAGGTGAATGCCCTGGAGCAGGTGGCCCAGGAGCAGAACAAGAAGATAGACGCCGGTACCCGCCGCCAGATTGTAGCCACCGCCCGGCAACTCTGGAACAAGACGCAGAGCGACCTTGCCCTCGCCAAGACTACTTACCAGCGCATTGTAACGCTTTATAAGGACAGTGTCGTCACCTCCCAGCGGCGTGACGAGGTGGAAGCCATGTACAAAGCCGCCCAAGCCGCCGAACGTGCCGCCTACGAGCAATATCAGATGGCCGTGGACGGAGCGCAGAGCGAGGACCGCGCCTCGGCCCGTAGCTTGGTGGAAGCGGCGCAAAGCACTGTCGATGAAGTCTCCTCCCTCCTCGTCGACTCCCGTCTCACCGCTCCCGAAGACGGCCAGATAGCCACCATCTTCCCCAAACGCGGAGAACTGGTGGCTCCCGGCACTCCCATCATGAGCCTCGTCGTGATGGACGATGCACACGTGGTACTGAATATACGCGAGGACCTGATGCCGCAGTTCAAGATGGGAGGTACTTTCCGTGCCGATGTCCCCGCCATCGACGGCAAGGACATTGAATTCCGCATCTATTACATCAGTCCGCTGGGCAGCTTCGCCACCTGGAAATCCACCAAACAGACGGGCAGCTATGACATGCAGACGTTCGAGATACACGCACGTCCCACACAGCAGGTAGAGGGATTGAGACCGGGGATGTCCGTACTCTTAAAAATGAAGAATGAAAAATGAAAGATAAAGAATTTGGCTGCGCAATGAAAGCGCTTCGCATGGTTATCCGTCGCGAATGGCACCGCATGACCTCCCGCCGTCTATACCTCGGCGTCTGCGTCGTGCTGCCTTTGTTCTGTCTGTTCTTCATGGCCACCATCTTCGGAAACGGACAGATGGAGAACATTCCCGTAGGTATCGTCGACCTGGACAACACTGCCACTTCGCGCAATATCTCCCGGCGCATCTCTGCCGCCCCCACCTTCCGTGTGACGGAGCACTTCACCGACGAAGCCGACGCCCGCCGGGCATTGCAACAGAAGGACATATACGGCTACCTCGTCATCCCGCCCCGCTTCGAACAGAAGGCGGTGACGGGAACTGGCGCAACGCTCACCTATTATTACCACTATGCCCTTCTTTCGGTAGGCAGCGAGCTGATGGCGGCGTTCGAGAATACGCTTGCCCCCGTGGCGCTCTCGCCCATCGTGATGCAGGCCGAAGCTCTGGGAGTCAGCGGAGAACAGATACAGACCTTTCTGCTCCCCGTAGAAGCCAGTACCCATCCCCTCTACAATCCGGACATGGACTACTCCATCTACCTGAGCCAGCCTTTCTTTTTCGTACTGTTCCAGATACTCATCCTGCTCACCACCGTCTACTCCATAGGCAGCGAACTGAAATTCGGCAGCGTCGGCGAATGGCTGGAGACGGCACGAGGCAATATCCTCACTGCCGTAGCAGGGAAACTGCTGCCCTATACCCTCATCTTCTCGTCCATCGGTATCCTGGCAAACTATGTACTGTTCGGCCCGCTACATATCCCCTTCGCTGGCAGTCTGTGGCTGATGAATGCAATGACCGTGCTCTTCATCATCGCTACCCAGGCATTGGCGGTCTTTATCTATTCTGTCTTTCCCAAGATTGCCTATATCATCAGTGTAGTATCCATGGTGGGGTCGTTGGGGGCTACGCTGTCCGGAGTCACGTTTCCCGTTACAGCCATGTATGCGCCCGTGCATGCGGCCTCCTACCTCTTCCCCGTGCGGCACTTCACGGAGGCGGCACAAGCCATGATTTACTTCGATGCAGGGTTTGCCTACTTCTGGCAGTCGGTAGCTACACTCTTCATCTTCTTGCTGGCAGCACTACTGATACTGCCGTTGCTGAAATGGTGGATAAAAAAGGAAACGAGGGAAGAAGCAATCCCCACCTCCCCATCACCTTGCACACCTACCGCATTGTCAACAGCTTCCGTCATCCGCCACGAATGGCATGCCATCGCCACCAATCCCGCCATCCTGCTCGTGCTGGCAGGCGGTATCTTCCTCTACGGACTGCTCTACAACTACATGTACGCCCCCAACTTGGTGCGCAAGGCTCCCGTCGCAGTGGTAGACCTCTCCCACTCCGCCCTCAGCCGCGAATACATCCGACTGCTCGACGCCACTCCCCAGACCGCCGTCTACGGCCAGACACCCAACATCCTCGAAGCCCGCCAATGGATGAAGCAGGGCGACGTGGCAGGCATCCTTTACCTGCCTGCCGACTTCGAGGCACGTGTGGCACGGGGCGAGACTTCGGTCTTCGTGCTCTATGCCGCCACGGACGCTTTCCTCAACTTCAAAGGACTGCAAGAATCCAGTGCGCGCGTCATGCTTGCCGTGAACGATGCCCACCGCATGGAGGGCACCGTATTCCTACCTCCGCAAGGACTGCTGGCAGTGGCTTCGTCCGCTCCCGTCAGCGTGTCCGGCACGGCGCTCTACAACTATACAGAGGGCTACGGTTCCTATCTGATTCCCGCCGTCCTAATTGTCATCATCTTCCAGACGATGCTGATGGTGATTGCCATGCTGACGGGCGAGGAAGCGGAAGCCCGAAGAAAAGGAATACGGCTGATGCGTGCCGACTCATTGAAGGATACATTACGGATTGTCGGAGGCAGGACCTTCGTATACTTCATGCTCTACGTGGTGTTTTCCCTATTCCTGCTGGGACTGTTGCCGCACCTGTTCAGCATCCCACACATCGGCAGCGGAGGAGACATCGTCACAATGATGATACCCTTCCTGCTGGGCACGAGTTTCCTTGCCCTGGCCGTCTCCCGCTGGTTTACAGACTCCGAAGCGCCGTTGCTGATGATAGCCTTCTTCTCTGTGGGCTATATCTTCCTTTCGGGCGTGTCCTATCCGCTGGAGCTGATGCCGTGGTATTGGCAGACAGCCCACTATCTGTTTCCGGCAGGTCCTGCCGTACTTGCTTTTGTAAAACTGAATTCAATGGGTGGAACGCTGGCCGACGTATGGCCGCAGATGCTGACGATGTGGATACAAGTATTGGTCTATGGAACTTTGGCGCTCTGCACTACACGCCACCTCTACGGAAAAGGAAAAGTGAAGGCATAAAAAAAGGCTATCTATCCCAGACAGCCAATCTTTTGTTAACCTTAAATCTAATACTATGAAAAACACATTGCAAATGTACGGACTTCCCCGAAATATCCAAAATTTCTGTCCATGACGGTCTCATTTATAACATGGTTTAATAGGAATATGCCGTTGTTAACAGATAGAGGCTGATCAAATAAGAAATTTTCACTATCTTCATCCCCAAAATCGAACATCATAACTAAAGAATATTTTGCCATGATTCATACCATACTCGATACAGACCTTTACAAATTCACCACCTCGTATGCCTACATCAAATTGTTTCCCTATGCCATGGGCACTTTCAGCTTCAAGGACAGAGACGACACCGCCTATACAGACACATTTCTGAAGGAGTTGCAAGAGGCGGTGGACAGCCTGGCACAGACCATACTGACTACCGAAGAACTGGAATACATGACCCGCCACTGCCGTTTCCTGCCGAGGGTCTATTGGGAGTGGCTCTCCTCCTTCCGCTTCCAGCCGGAGAAGGTAAGCATCCATCTGGACGAGGACCGGCACCTGAACATTGAAATCACGGACTATCTGTACAAGGCCACCCTTTACGAAGTCCCCCTGCTTTCTATCGTATCCGAAATAAAGAACCGTTCTTTGGGAAACGTGGCCGACATGGACGGCATACTCTGCAAACTGTCCGAAAAGGTGGCACTCTCCAACCGACACCAGCTGTATTTTTCAGAGTTCGGCACCCGGAGACGCTTCTCGTTCGAGGTACAGGACAAAGTCATAGACCGTCTGAAGGAAGCCGCCGAATACTGTACCGGGACTTCCAACTGCCACTTCGCCATGAAATACGGCATGAAGCCTATGGGGACGCATCCGCATGAATGGTTCATGTTCCACGGCGCACAGTTCGGCTACAAACACGCCAACTACATGGCCTTGGAAAACTGGGTGAACGTGTACGACGGTGACTTGGGCATCGCACTGTCCGATACCTATACCTCCGGCATTTTCTTAAGTAACCTGAGCCGCAAGCAGGCCAAACTATTCGACGGTGTACGCTGCGACTCCGGCGATGAATTCGATTTCACCGACAAGCTCGTTGCCCGCTACCGCGAACTGGGCATCGACCCTACCACTAAAACCATCGTCTTCAGCAATGCGCTCGATTTTGGCAAGGCACTCGACATCCAGGAGCATTGCAGGGGCAAAATCCGCTGCTCCTTCGGCATCGGCACCAATCTGACGAATGATACCGGATTCAAGCCCTCCAACATCGTAATGAAACTGACGCAATGCAAGATGAACGTCAACCAGGAATGGCGCGAATGCGTGAAACTGTCCGACGATGCAGGAAAGCATATCGGCAGCGAAGCGGAAGTACGGGCATGTCTGTATGATTTAAGGCTCGGACAGCAAATAGAACCCCTATGCTGAAAACAGCTTCCCGGCGGTTAGCGATAAGTGCTTACTGTCTTTTCCTTTTGTAGGCAAACTCTTGCCATTTCTCCTCCGGCCAGTCCTGCCGCTGCATCTCCATGCGGGCCATGACGAAGAACAAGTCCGAAAGGCGGTTGATGAAGCGCAGAATATCCTCGTTCACAGGGTCTTGGCGATGGAGTGTCCACAAACGGCGTTCGGCACGGCGGGCCACGGTACGGGCAAACTGCAGTTGGGCTGATATGGGAGTGCCACCAGGCAAAAGGAAGTAGCCGTTGTCCGTCAGCAGGACGGTCATGGCATCCATCTCCTGCTCACAGCGCAGCGTGAGCTCTGCGGCAGAAAGCGGATTAGGGTTCACCACTCCCGAGGGAGTGGCCACATGGCTCATCACCACCATCAGTTCCCGCTGGACAGCATGCAGCAACTCCTGCCATCCATCTTCTGCCGCCAGCATGGAGCGCACGATACCAATCACGGCATTCAATTCATCAAGGCATCCGTTTGCCTCGATACGGATGTCATCTTTCGGCACACGCGCGCCACCATGAATACCCGTTGTTCCTTTGTCTCCAGTTTTGGTATAGACTCTTTTCATACTCTATTTGATAAATCAGTAGGGTCTTCCAAAGAAGACAAGCGATAAGTATTCAGTTTCATAATATATTTAAATGAAAACAAAGATACTCCACTATTTCAAGAACACAAACGAAATTACATAAAATATCAATGCGCTATTTTAGAGTTCACCGAACAAAGCCATCACATCCACCTCGCCCCAATACAGATGCATATAACTGGCTATCAGGTTCTTATAGCGAAAGACGGGAGTGGTTACCTTCCCTCCTTTGGCATTGTAGACCTGCGCTATCGAGGGAGGAAGACTGCACGCACCACCTTCTTTTCCATCAGTTTCGGGCACAGCAAACTGCGTATAATGGAATTCGTGTCCTTTAAGCCGCCATCCGTTATAGTCGAACTGGCGGTATCCCAATGTCAGTTTCCTGCGTCTACGCTCGTTCGTAATGCTGAAAGGCAATACTCCTACCATCTCATTTCCAATATTGCCTACACAGCTCCCGGCACTTCCCCCGTCCGTATCCCCATCAGAAAGAACGGACTGCGAAAGATATATCATCCCCCCGCATTCCGCCAGCGTCCTGCCACCGGCCTCTATATAGCTGCGGATAGACTCCCTGGCAAGCCTTGCCCCGGCAAGTTCCTCCAGACGGTTCTCGGGATAGCCGCCGGGCAGATAGAGCAAATCCGTCTCTTGCGGAACAGCCCGGTCCTGCTCCGGATTGAAGAAAGTGACCGTGCCCATACGGCGCAGAATATCCAGATGCTCCGCATAGAGGAAGGAAAAGGACTCTTCGTTGCGCGCTACCGAGATATGCAGCTTCCCCGGCTCCGATAGTACCGGCTTCTCCTCCACTGCCGCCGTAGGCAATGGACGCCCGGTTGTCGAGAGCAGTAGTTCCCAGTCCACATGTTCCTCCAGCAAGCCTGCCAGCATGTCCAGCCCCTCCGTCTCCTTAGAACGGCTGAAATCCAGCCCCAGATGGCGCGACTCCTGCTCCAGTTCCTTCTGCTTGGGCAGATAGCCCAGACAAGTCACGTTCAAGTCTTCACAGACCTCCTGTAACATCCGATAGTGACGGAGCGAGCCGACACGATTGAAGATAACTCCCGCAATACGTATATCCGGACGAAAATTGATGAACCCCGACAACAAAGGAGCCATGGAATAGGCAGCCGACTTGGCATCAACCACCAGCACCACAGGAATACCCAAGAGCCGAGCCACTTCTGCCGACGAGCCCCGGTCGCGGTCGTACCCGTCGTACATCCCCATCATCCCCTCGACCACGGCAACATCCGCATCCGCCGAATAGCGTGCATACAGACTGCTTACGTGCTCCTGAGATGCCATGAAAGTATCCAGATTGATGGAAGGACGGCCGCATACCACCTCGTGATACTTGGTATCTATATAATCGGGGCCGCATTTGAAAGGCTGCACCTTCAGACCTTTCTTCACAAACAATGCCATCAGTCCACGACTGACGGTGGTCTTTCCACTGCCCGATGTAGGGGCGGCTATGAGAAACTGAGGGATGGAACGCATAATTAATGTGTTAATGATTTAATGTGCCAATGTGCTAATCGGCTGCGCTATACTTGCGCTACTTCCCCATGCCGCAGGTCATTGACATATTGACATATTGGCACATTGGCACATTTTCAACGTGCAAAGATAAGCATATCTCCAACAAAAGTTTTATCTTAGCTGCGAAAATAAAAACATACCACCATGATAACCGAAGAACTTAAGAAACTCTACATCGCACATACCGGACACGAACCGGAACAGATTGACGAACTCCCCTCCTCCGGCTCCAACCGCCGTTACTTCCGCCTCATCGGAAGTCCTACACTTATCGGCGTCAGCGGAGAGTCTGTGGAGGAGAACCGCGCCTTCCTCTACATGGCAGAACATTTCCGCCAGAAAGGACTGCCCGTACCGCAAGTGTTCATCCGCTCCGAAGATGATATCTATTATCTGCAAGAAGACCTGGGCGACTCGCTCCTATTCAATGCCATCGAGAAAGGCCGCAAGACCAGCGTATTCGGCGAGGATGAGAAGCAGTTACTGCGCAAGACCATCCGTCTGCTGCCCGCCGTGCAGTTTGCCGGAGCCGACGGCATGGACTTCTCCTACTGCTACCCGCAGGCAGAGTTCAACAGCCGCAGCATTCTGTGGGACTTGAACTACTTTAAATACTGCTTCCTCAAGGCTACGGGAATGGACTTCCAGGAAGACCGGCTGGAGGATGACTTCCAGAAGATGGCAGACGTGTTGCTCCGTAGCAGCTCCGCCACCTTCATGTACCGCGACTTCCAGAGCCGTAACGTCATGATAAAGGACAACGAGCCGTGGCTCATCGACTTCCAGGGCGGACGCAAAGGTCCGGTTTACTACGACGTTGCCTCCTTCTTGTGGCAAGCCAAAGCAAACTATCCCGACAGCCTGCGCAAAGAGTTGCTGAAGGAATACATCGACGCCCTGCGCAAGTACCAGCCCGTGGACGAGGCTTATTTCTATGCCCAGCTTCGCCACTTCGTATTGTTCCGCACCATGCAGGTGCTGGGTGCCTATGGTTTCCGCGGTTACTTCGAGAAGAAGCCCCACTTCATACAAAGTGTCCCCTTCGCCATCGAGAACCTGCGCCAGCTGCTCCAAGAGCCTTATCCCGAATATCCCTACCTCTGCCGGATTCTGCGCGAACTTACCGAGCTGAAACAGTTTACAGACGACCTGCAAAAGCGCCGCCTCGTGGTGAAAGTCACCAGCTTTGCCTACAAAAAAGGTATCCCCGAAGATTCCACGGGCAACGGAGGAGGTTTCGTCTTTGACTGCCGCGCTGTGAACAACCCCGGCAAGTACGAGCGTTACAAACCCTTCACGGGACTGGACGAACCCGTTATCCGCTTCCTGGAAGACGACGGCGAGATAGCCGTATTCCTGGAGCATGCCTACGCCCTTGTCGACGCTTCCGTGAAGCGCTACATGGAACGCGGCTTCACCAATCTGTCTGTCTGCTTCGGCTGCACCGGCGGACAGCACCGCTCCGTGTACTCGGCACAACACCTGGCGGAACATCTGCACAAGAAGTTCGGCGTGCAAGTGAACCTGATACATAGAGAACAGAATATTGAACAGACGTTTAAGGCCAAAGTTTAATGTGCTAATGTGAGAATATGCCAATATGAAAGCCATGATTTTCGCCGCCGGCCTGGGCACCCGGTTGCGCCCCTTGACGGACAACATGCCCAAGGCCCTCGTTCCCGTAGCAGGAAAGCCCATGCTGGAACGGGTGATACTGCGGTTGAAGGAAGCAGGATTCAACGAGATAACGGTCAATATCCACCACTTCGGGGAGCAGATTATCGACTTCCTCCGTGCCCACGACAACTTCGGCACGGAGATTCACATCAGCGACGAACGCGGCATGCTGCTCGACACCGGAGGAGGCATCAAAAAGGCACGCCCCTTTCTGGACGGACAAGAACCTTTCCTGGTGCACAACGCGGATATTCTGACGGACATTGACCTTGCAGGCCTCTACCGCCACCATCTGGAGAGCGATGCGGAGTCTACCCTGCTTGTGAGCGAGCGCAAGACTTCCCGCTATCTCCTTTTTGACGACGACTACCACCTGCACGGCTGGATAAACAAGTCCACCGGAGAGGTGAAACCGGCAGGCTTCGACTACCGGGAAACGAAGTACCGGGAACTCGCCTTCGGAGGTATCCACATCATCTCCCCCTCCCTCTTCCACCTGATGGACGATGGGCAGTGGAACGGCAAGTTCTCCATCATTCCTTTCTACTTGTCCGCCTGCACAAAGGTGCACATACAAGGCTATCCGCTGCAAGGATTCCGCTGGTTCGACATCGGCAAACCGGAGACACTGGCACAAGCGGAGGAATACTACAAACAAAAATAACAAGTAATGTAAAGCAGCCTAACATTACTTGTTAGCTCTCTTTACATTACTTGTTATCAAATCAACCTATGTACCATAGATTATCTATGGTGAAACTACGCCAGTGCCAGTATCAGCAACTGAGCCGTCAGCACCCGCAGGAACATAGCCAGCGGATAGACCGTGGCGTATCCCACCGCAGGGGCATCGCAGGATGTCAAGTCCGAGGAATAGGCCAATGCAGGTGGATTGGTGTTAGCTCCGGACAGCACACCTATCAGCGTATAGTAGTTCAGCTTCCAGAAATAGCGCCCCATGAATCCTGTCACCAGCAACGGAACGACCGTGATGATGGCCCCATAGCCAATCCACACATAGCCGCCTTCGTAGATAATGGTATCGATGAATCCCTTTCCTGCACCCAACCCCACGCAGGCCAGGAACAAGGCGATACCGATTTCGCGTATCATCAGATTGGCACTCATCGTCGTGTAGGTTATCAGCTTATATTGAGGCCCGAAACGGCTGATGAGGATGGAAACCACCAACGGTCCGCCGGCCAGTCCCAGTTTCACGGGTTGGGGAATGCCGGGGAACATGAACGGCAGACTGCCCAAGATACATCCCAGGGCAATACCCAGGAAGATAGGAATCAAGTTGGGATGGTTGAGACGCTTCAGCGAGTTACCCAGCACCTTCTCCGCATGGCTCACGGCAAGCTCACTGCCTACAATCGTCACACGGTCTCCCATCTGCAACTGCAAGTGGGGAGTTGCCACCAGGTCCACGCCCGAACGGTTGATACGGGTGATGCAGGCACCGAAGTTGTTACGTATCTTGAGCTGAGACAGAGACTTGCCGTTCAGTTCCGGCTTGGTGATGAGGATGCGGCGTGAAATCAAGTTCTTGTCCTCCCGTTCCCACTCCACCGAAATTTTTCTTCCGAAGAAGGCAACAATGGCCTCCACATCTTTCGGGTTGGCAATGAACAGAATTTCATCCTGCATGTGCAGCACCGTATCGGCATTCGCCAGTTCTGTTTCCTGACTGCCGGTGTGCCGGATGCGGGAGATGACAAACGCACGGTTCAACAATGGTTTCACATCTCTGATCCGCTTGCCGTCTATTGCCTCATTGCGTATCTCTACCGATATGGGACGCACGGTCAGCTCCTGCAGATGACCCAGCCCGTGCTCGGCATCCTCCTCTTCTTTTTGGGTGTTAATCCGCATGAAAATCTTCAAGGCTAGCAGCGCCAGGATGCAGCCCACCACACCCAGCGGATAGGCAACGGCATATCCGAGTGCGATTTCCGGAGCATCCACCCCGTTGAGGTCACTGTTTGCCTGCTGGGCAGCACCCAGACCGGGGGTATTGGTCACGGCTCCGGACAAGATACCCACCATCGTAGTAATGGGGATTCCGGTGGCAAAGTGCAACACAATGGTGATAACCACGCTGAGGAAGACGGAAAGCATTGCTACCATGTTCAGCGTAAGTCCGCCCTTCTTGAAAGCGGAGAAGAATCCCGGTCCCACTTGCAGACCGATGGAATAGACAAACAGTATCAAGCCGAACTCCTTCAGGAAGTGCAGCAGATGTTCGTCGAGGTTCATGTCGAAATGTCCGAAGACAATGCCCACAAACAAAATCCAAGTGACACCCAGCGAGATGCCTGCCACCTTCAACTTGCCCAGCATGATACCGAAGGTGATGACCAGGGACAGAATCAGGACAGAGTGTGCCACTCCTCCGCCCCAAAGATTGGGATAACCCTCAAAGAGGTTTCTTAATAGTTCCATAGTTTCTATCTTTAGTTTTTAGTTTTTACTTTTCAACCTTACTGTTTAATTCTTAATTCTCTATTTAAAAAGTGTATCCCCACAGAAATCACTTCTCCGGGGATACGCATTTCACACATAAAAAATAACTACTATTATAAAGGCATGTTGCCGTGCTTTTTCGGTGGATTGCTCTGATTCTTGTTGTGCGCCATCTCCAATGCCTGCACTAGCTTGTAGCGGGTATCGCGCGGCATGATGACCTCATCTATGAGGCCACGCTCGGCGGCGCGGTAAGGGTTGGAGAACTTGTCTTCATACTCCTTGATAATCTCCTGCTTCTCTTCGGCAGAGGACTTGCGGTAGAGGATGTTCACTGCACCCTCGGCACCCATCACGGCGATTTCCGCCTGCGGATAAGCCAGGTTCACGTCGGCACCCGTCGGCTTGCTGGACATCACGATGTAGGCGCCGCCGTATGCCTTGCGGGTAATCAGCGTTATCTTGGGCACG
The DNA here is from genome assembly GCF_003602965.1 of Bacteroides sp. AF25-5LB. Lineage (NCBI taxonomy): Bacteria > Pseudomonadati > Bacteroidota > Bacteroidia > Bacteroidales > Bacteroidaceae > Bacteroides > Bacteroides sp. AF25-5LB. Next base: position 133,678 of record NZ_QTMC01000011.1, on the reverse strand, counting down.
GTAGCCTCAGCGTAGGCATAGACAATCTTGGCGCCGTGGCGGATGATGCCGTTGTGCTCCTGCATCGTTCCGGGCAAGAAGCCGGGAACATCTTCGAAGGTTATCAGCGGGATGTTGAAGCAGTCGCAGAAACGAATGAAACGTGCCGCCTTGTCGCTGGCATCAATATCGAGCACACCCGCCAGATAGGCAGGCTGGTTTGCCACGATACCTACCGAACGCCCGTTCAGGCGACCAAAACCGATAACGACGTTCTTGGCAAAGTGAGGCATCACTTCGAAGAAGTACTGGTTGTCCAGCACCGGTTCTATAATATCCTTGATGTCATAGGGCATGTTCGGGTCTTCGGGGATGACGGTCTGAAGCGTCTCTACCCGGCGATGGATATCGTCGGAGCAGGGAGTGAAGGGAGCATCCTCCATATTGTTGGACGGCAGGAAACTCAGCAGCTCGCGGATGCTCATCAGTGTCTCCTCCTCCGTATTGCACATGAAGTGGGTAACGCCGCTCTTGCTGCTATGCGTATAGGCACCGCCCAGTTCCTCCTTGTCCACCTCCTCGTGGGTCACGGTCTTTACCACGTCCGGACCGGTGATGAACATGTGGCTCTGCTCCTTTACCATGAAGATAAAGTCGGTAAGCGCCGGAGAGTAGCATGCCCCACCGGCACACGGTCCCAGAATGGCAGATATCTGCGGGATGACACCCGACGCAATGGTGTTCTGATAGAAGATGGAGGCATAGCCTGCCAAGCTGTTCACACCTTCCTGAATGCGCGCGCCGCCCGAATCGTTGAGGGCAATGACGGGAGCACCGTTCTTCAGGGCAAGCTGCTGCACCTTTACAATCTTTGCGGCATTCGTCTCGCTGAGCGAACCGCCGTGCGCCGTGAAGTCGTAGGCATAGACAAATACAAGGCGGCCGTCTATCTTTCCGTAACCGGACACCATGCCGTCTCCGGCAATCTGCTTCTTCTCCATACCGAAGTTGGTGCAGCGATGGTTCACGAACTTGTCCAGCTCATTGAACGAGCCTTTGTCCAGCAGCATGTCAATACGTTCGCGGGCAGTCATGCGGCCGGAGGCGTGTTGTTTCTCTATCTTGTCTACGCCCCCACCCAGCGAGGCACGTTTGTCCAGTTCCTCAAACTGGCGGTATATTTCTTCTCTGTTCATATTTGCATTTACAATTTAGTGATTTATAATATACGGACTGAATGCGACTCGGGATTATTCCTCCTTTATCAACTCCAATTCAATCAATACCTGGTTGGCATTCACCGGTTCGCCCTCGCTCACGAGAATGTTGCGGACGATGCAGTCGGCATTCACCTTATAGTTACTCTGCATCTTCATGGCTTCCAGCACCACGGCAATGTCTCCGGCAGCCAGTCGGTCGCCCACCTTGACGGGGATGCTTACCACCTTGCCCGGCATCGGAGCCAAAATCTTGTCGCCCTGCTTCTCATCGGCTCCTTTCTTCATGTGCAGATACTTGGCTTGCGTGTCTACAATGTCTACGTGGAAGGAACGCTGGAGCATGCTGATGTCATAGCTCTTTCCTCCCTCGCCGCGCACAAGGCCTGCGTTGAACGAGTTTCCGTTGTGCAGGATGGAGCAACTTCCGTTCTCCGCCATCACAATGTCCACTTCGTAGGGCTTTCCGTCAATGGTAAGCTGAACCTTATTTCCTTCCTTACCCACCAGGGTAATGTCTGCTATACGGTCTCCTATATGTATTTCCATTATTAAATCTCCATTATCAATTTTCCATTCCTTAAATCCTAAGCACTCCCTTCTGCAAGCCGAATTCCCTCCAACGGCTGATGGGGCGGCCATCGGACAGCTGTGCCGAAACGTTCTCCTCCAGATTAACCAGATAGTCCATATAGGCGGCTATCATGGCAATGTTCTCCAACTCTTCGTTGGTGGTATTGGTGCGTACCAGCATGCGGGCGTTCTTCTCGATAAAGAGGGTGTTGTACTCTCCCTTCACAAAGTCGGGCACGTGCATGATGCGCTTCAGATAGGCAAGGTTGGTCTTTACGCCCGTAATCTTGTACTCGTAGAGCACACGGCGCATACGCTCGATGGCATACTGGCGGGTGGTTGCCCATACGATGAGCTTACCTATCATGGGGTCGTAGTAGATGGGGATTTCATAGCCGTCGTACACGTAGCTGTCAATGCGGACACCGATTCCGTTCGGCTCCGTCAGTTGCTTGATGACACCGGGAGACGGCATGAAGTTGTTCTCCGTATCTTCGGCACAGATGCGGCACTCTATGGCATGGCCGCGCTGGAACAGGTCCTCCTGCTTGAGGTGCAGCACCTCGTCGTTGGCAATGCGGATTTGCTCTTTCACCAGGTCCACGCCTACCACTTCTTCCGTGATGGGGTGCTCTACTTGCAGGCGCGTATTCATTTCGAGGAAATAGAAACGGCGGTTCTTGTCTACCAGAAACTCGATGGTACCTGCACCGGAGTAGTTCACTGCCTTTGCTGCAGCAACCGCCTTCTCTCCCATTTCCCGGCGCAATTCCGGCGTAAGGAAGGGTGACGGGCTTTCTTCTACCACCTTCTGGTTGCGGCGTTGCACGGAGCATTCGCGGTCGAAAAGGTGGATAACGTTGCCGTGGTTGTCGCCCAATATCTGAAACTCGATGTGATGCGGTTCTTCCACGAACTTTTCCACATAGACCGTGTCGTCTCCAAAGGAGGACATGGACTCGGAGCGTGCCGTGTTGTAGGCTTCCACCACTTCGCTCTCGCTATGGATAAGGCGCATACCTTTACCACCGCCACCCATAGACGCCTTCAGCATCACGGGGTAGCCTATCTCGTTGCAGATGCGCACAGCTTCTTCGGCACTCTGCAAAGGTTGTTCCGTTCCGGGAACCACGGGTACGCCTGCCGCAATCATTCGCTTGCGGGCAGCTATCTTATCGCCCATCGCCTCCATCGTCTCGGCGGCGGGACCGATAAAGATAATCCCTTCCTCCTTGCAACGGCGTGCAAACTCCGAGTTCTCCGACAAAAAGCCGTAACCCGGATGGATGGCATCGGCACCGCATCGCTTTGCCGTGGCAATCACTTTTTCAATATTCAGATAACTCTCTTTTGCCACGGCCGGTCCTATCGGATAAGCCTCATCGGCATATGCCACATGATGAGAAGTACGGTCGGCATCGGAAAAGACGGCAACCGTAAGCAGTCCCATCTCCCGGCACGAACGCATGACGCGCAAGGCAATCTCACCTCTGTTGGCAATCAATACTTTCTTAATCATTTTACTTTTTCTTTAATATATAAAGGATATATATAGTCACACCACAATGCGGACATACCTTCAACAAAGGCATTCCATTTCTTGTTTAAATGTTCAACTAATATCTTCGTACTGTCTTCCTAACCCACGAGCAAAGGCAGCCTTTAATGAATGGCAGGTCTTCTGACTGACTCCTAATCCTGAAGCCTTCCCGATATTTCAATGCATATCAGTGGCAAGGGTGTTTTTCATGATATAAACGGAGCTTCACAGCAGCGGGACTGTCCGGGATTTACACCCGATTCCCTTTTAATCCAGATGATGGAAACATGCATCCGGAACCAATTCGCGGGCAAAGATAACAAAAATTATCAGGAGTATTCGCAAACCTAATAGTTTTTGTTATCTTTGTCCCAGTTTTGGTTTCACCTCTCCCGGTTCTGTTGGAGATGAGTGATGAAAAAGGGAATCAGGTGCAAATCCTGAACAGACCCGCTGCTGTAAGTCCTTCCAAAATCTTTGAATATTCTACAAGCCACTGTCCGCCCGGCGGATGGGAAGGCATTCAAAGAGGGATAAGTCAGAAGACCTGCCAAGACAACATAGTTTTAGTGCTTTCGGGGAATAAAGCAACAAAACATTGAGTCGAGGCATTCTTTATCCATATAAAGGAATCTTTCTCTTTGTTCATTTTTCCTTGAGGGCAAGTTACGAACGCTTATAAGGAACTGAAATGAGATTCATCACAGGACTGCTATTTACATTTATCTGCCTGCTTCCTGCAGGTAGTATGGCACAGAATAAGGTCACCTTATCCGGAAAAGTCATAGACCAGCACGGGACACCGGTATCCCAAGCCACCATCGCTGTGGAAAACACCACCTCCGGCACCTATACGGACGACCGGGGGAAGTATTCACTACAAGTCACTCCGGGTAAACATACCTTCGTCGTCTCCTTCCTGGGCTACCAAACCGTGAAACAAACTTTTGACATCCGACAGGATAAAAAACAGAACTTCACATTGCAGGAAAGCTCCGTGGCATTGAATTCTGTCGAAGTATACGGAAAGACCCAAACGCAGAAAGTGAAGGAAGGGGCCTTTGCTGTCAATGCACTCGACATCAAGCCGATAGTAAACTCTCTGAATAACCTCAACGACCTGGTGAACCGTACAACGGGCATTAAGGTGAGAGAGGAAGGCGGAGTTGGCTCGGACTTCGACCTCTCCATCAATGGAATGTCTGGTAATTCCATACGTTATTTCTTAGACGGAATACCATTGGACACAAAAGGCAGCGGCGTTTCATTGGCAAATCTGCCGGTCAATATCATCGACCGGATTGAAATTTATAAAGGAGTAGTACCTGCCAGTCTGGGTACAGATGCATTGGGAGGTGCCATCAATATCATTACAAAACAAGAGAAGAAGAACTATCTGGATGTCTCTTACGGTATCGGTTCCTTCCATACTCACAAGGCAGACTTGAATGCCCAGTTTGTAGAGCCTCGAACCGGACTGATCATTAAACCCACCTTTGGGGTCAATTACTCCAAAAACGATTATATGATGAGAGATGTCGAAGTCTGGGATGAAGACAGCCGCAAATACATTCTGACTGACCGTAGACGCTTCCATGATGACTATTTTTCACTGTTCGGACAAATGGAAATCGGCTTTGCCAATAAGTCCTGGGCAGATGCTTTTTTTGTTTCCGCCTCTTACTCCAAAGTAGACAAGGAGTTGCAGACAGGCTCTGTACAGAGTAAGGTATATGGAATGGCAGAAAGAGGCTCCGATGCATGGAACATTTCAGCCCGCTATCAAAAGCATAATTTCATTTGGAAGAACATGCAGCTGAATGCCGCACTCTCGCACACTTGGGACCATTCATTGACCACAGATACAGCCTACCGTAAGTATGACTGGAACGGAGATTATATCGTAAGCTCACGTAACGAAATCACAGGACGGGGCCGTTCGATGCGCCATTACAAACGTCCCCTGACCATTGGCCGCGCCAATTTGGACTATCGGTTGAACAACCATCACTCCCTCAACCTAAACTATCTATTAAGCCGCATCGGCAATGACCGCTATGATGAAGCGGATACTGATTTTGAAGCCTCCAATGATATTCTGGCAAAACATGTGACAGGCTTCTCCTACAATCAGTCCCTTCTCGAAGAAAAAATGAGCAATACCTTTTTTGTAAAGAACTACATCAACCACCTGAATATCCGGCAAACGGATTTATCCAGCATCACCGGGTCGAAGGATGTAAAAGGGACAATAACCAAAAAGTATTGGGGCTACGGTATCGGTTCACGCTACACAGCCATAAAACCTTTATCCATTAAAATTTCCTATGAGCACAGCGTCCGGCTACCCCTTGCCCGCGAATTATTGGGAAACGGTACCACCATATATGCCAATGTAGCCTTGAAACCCGAAAGCAGCGACAACATCAATCTGGGTATCTTCGGCACATGGCATCCTGCCCCCGGCCATACACTTTATTATGAAGCAAACGGTTTCCTGCGCTATGTGGACGACTATATCCAAGCCACCGTAGAAACCAAAGAAGGTATGATGCAATATAAGAATGTTCCGGCTGTACATATCAAGGGCATAGAAGGAGAAGTACGTTACGACTGGCAAAGCAAGTTACAGCTTGCCACCAATGTCAGTTTTCAAGAGGCACGCGACCAGAACAGATACAAGACTGACGGGAAGCCTTCGGCAACTTACAACAACCGGGTACCCAACCGCCCCTGGCTCTTCGGAAGTGCAGAAGCAAGCTATCTTTTCCACAATGTGGTTCTGCCCGAAAGCAAATTACGGCTGAGTTGCAGTTATCAGTGGGTGCACTGGTTCTTCCTGACATGGGAGGCCTATGGCTCTCGCGAAAGCAAGGCACGCATCCCGGCACAACACATTTGCAATGCCGACATCACCTATTCATGGAAACGAGGACGATACAATATTTCGCTGGAATGCTCGAACCTACTCGACAAATTGGCTTATGACAACTATAAACTGCAAAAGCCCGGACGAGCATTCTTCGCCAAATTCAGATTATTCATCAACTAACTAATTTTATTAAAATGAAACGACTAAATCTTTTATCCGGTATCCTTATGGCCGTAGCCATGACCTTATCATTCAGTGCATGTTCCGACAACAACGATCCAGACCCCACCCCGGATCCAGACCCGCAACCGGAACTTTCCGATTATCACTTTGATATTTTTATGACTATCGGCAAACACGGTGGTATGAACCAGGGTGACGGTACCATTGTAAAAAGTGTAAGCCTTACGGCAGATATGGGAGTCATTGACATAAAGAATGACGGCGTTGAGTTCAGAAGTGAAAACAACACTTATTCCATGGAAGCCATTGTCAAAGGGAAATACTATTATCAAGTGCCAAACTCAAACGACCGATTTACTAAATTGCAGGTAACCGGTAATTCCATCAAAATAGTCCAAGAACAAACATTTGTACAGAATACCTTCAAAGTACGCGGCTACACACATGCCTGGCTGGATGACCATACCCTGATTATCATGGCAGCCAATGGTAATGCGGACAAAGTTATCTGGACCAAGCTGAATGCTGACGACATGCGTATCCTTGCCGAAGGAACACTGGACCTTCCTTTGCCAGAAGGAGCAAAAGTATTCACAGCTTCCGGCATTCTGACCTACAACGAAAAGGCCGGTAAATTATATTGGTAAAGACAAATCAGGCAGAGGTGGAAAGGCAACCTCAAACTTCCTGACAGCAGTTATCAATCCCTCGGACATGAAAGTGGAAAGTAACAAGGTCAATACCCTTGCCGGAGAAATGGCGGGAAGCGCTTACGGAGAACTGATGCAAAGTTGCGTGATGTATGATGCAGACGGTAACCTCTACTTGGCTGCATTCACTGATGCCAATGACATGGAACAAGGTCATCTGCTCCGCATCAGGAAAGGTGAAACAGACTTCGATGCAAGCTATGAGGGATATCCCAACGCCGACGGTAAACTGCTCACCATCCAAAACCTGGGTAACGGTAAAGCCCTTGTGTATGCACGTAATGATGCAGCCGGTACTGCCATCGACAGCTACAGCCACTATTATTCTATCATCAACATCAATACCGGAACACAAGAACGCTTGAGTTATAACGGACAAGAAATACCTTACAGTGGCGGACGATTTGCACAACGCTCCGTTATTATAGACGGTAAGGCATACATCGGCGTAAATACAGAAAAAGCCAATCCTTGTATCTACATCTATGACATAGCAACCGGTAAAGTAGAAAAAGGCGCAGAAATTGCCGAAGGTTATTATTTCGATATGCTTAGAGTTGTTGAAAACGATAAATAATCTATGAACAAGATTCTTTCTTTATTACTTTTACTAAGCACCTCCCTCCTTTGCCATGCGCACGGGGGAGGCAATTACGAGCACAGCGATATGCTTGCAAGTATGAAACCCGGTGACAAGGCCGCCCTGCTCATGGTGCACTTCGGCACTACGCATGACGATACCCGTGCCCTCACCATTGATGCCATCAACGCCAAGGCACAAGCTGCCTTCCCGGAGTTGAAGTTCCAAGAAGCCTATACGTCGCGTATCATTATCCGCCGCTTGAAAGAGCGCGGCACCACGAAGCTGACTCCACTGGATGCCATGCTGAAACTGCGCAGCGAAGGTTACACACACCTCATCGTGCAGAGCACCAACATCATTGACGGAGTAGAAATGGAATCACTCCGCAGGGATGTGGAAAGTGCACTGCCCTTCTTCAAGGAAATACGTGTAGGTACTCCCCTGCTCTACTCTATCGAAGATGCAGAGAAGGTGGCAGATATTCTGGGCAACCGCTACAACGCCCCAGCACAAGGCAAGAAAGTTTCCAAAGAACACTTCGTCCTTGTGGGGCACGGTACCTATACCCCTAGTACCGCCATCTACAGTCAGATGGATTATATGCTGAAAGCAGGCGGACTGGCCAATTTCCATGTGGGTACCATCGAAGGTTATCCTACCTTTGACACCATGCTGGCACAACTGAAAGCCGGGAAAGCCAAACGTGTGACCCTCATACCCTTCATGTTTGTTGCCGGAGACCATGCCAAAAACGACATTGCCGGAGAGTGGAAGGAGATGCTCGAGAAAGAAGGCTTCACCGTCAGTGCACAACTGGAAGGACTGGGACAAATTCCGGAAATTCAAGAAATATTCATTGACCATATCCGTTTCGGACTGAAGCACCGCATGCTGGACATCATGACGAAGAAGGCGGCCTATGCTGCCGGAAAAGACACTGAATAATATACCCATTAGTGGGTATTTAGTGTTCTTGAATCATCTTGTACTTTTGCAGGAAAAACGCGAACGACAATGAATGTTATCACCAAACTGATGTACTCTATTCATAGGATACTGGGCACTTTGCTCTGTATCCTATTTCTCATGTGGTTCCTCTCCGCCTTCGTGATGATGTACCACCGCTTTCCCCGTGTCAGCGCCAAGGAGAAAATGCAAAAGCTGGAAATGCTCTCCCAAGCCGGAGACTCACTTCCGGACATCTCCTCCGTCACAGCCCGCCTGCCCCGTGGCGTAAAGGTCAGGTCTACGATACTGAACCTCAATGCCGGACACCCCGAGTTCAGCTTTAGTACCACAAAAGGCACGTTTCATTTCCTTGCCGATTCCACCATCTCACGACCCTCTTTGGACAGCGAGCACCTGCACCGGACAGCAGCTTTGTGGTGTTCTTCTCCCATTACCCGCATCGACACCCTCCACTCTCTGGACCAATGGATTCCCTTCGCTGAACTGAAAAAGGAAATGCCCGTCTATAAAATATACTTTGCCGACGATGCCGGGACACAACTCTATCTCGGCTCGCAAAACGGCGAAGTCTTGCAGTTCTCCAACAAAAGCGAACGCTTCTGGGCATGGCTGGGAGCCATCCCCCACTGGGTGTACTTCACCTGGCTGCGGCAGGACACCGCCCTTTGGACTAAAACCGTCATCTGGCTCACAGCTCTGGGCTGCCTCATGGTTATTGCCGGCATCTGGGTAACTGTGGATGTATGGCGCAAGACACACCGCAACCGTCACTCCAAATTCTCTCCCTACCGAAAAAGGTGGTATCACTGGCACTACGTCAGCGGAATATTTTTCGGCATCTTCGTACTGACCTTCACCTTCAGCGGCATGATGTCTTTGGCAGACATTCCCGAATGGATTCATAAACCGGCACTGAAGAAAGGCAGCGCCACACGCACGCTCCATGCCCGTGCCCCACAACCGGAGGATTACCCCCTGGACTACCGCCGTATCATAGCCGCCTATCCCCAAGCTTTGCAGATAGAGTGGCGCAACTTCCGCGAACATCCCTACTACATCGTAAAAGACAGCAAAAACGAATATTACATCGATGCCACCGACAGCCTGCCGCGTCCGTTGCAACTCTCCGAAGAAGAAATCCTGAAAGGCGTGGAAAGCATTTATGCCTCCCGGCGTGATTCTTCACAACATATCCCCGGCATACGCATCTCCCGGCTCGAACATTTCGAGACCTACTATCGCGACATGAGCAATATGTATCGCGGACGCCCCCAGCTTCCCGTGTGGAAGATTACGGTGGACGACCCGGACCGGAGCGTCTATTACATTCACCCGGAAACGGGAATCATCCGCCATACAGACACTTCCTCCCGCTGGAAATACTGGAGCTATACAGCCCTGCACCGCATGCGTCTGCCCGGTCTGAACTCCAATGCCACCCTGCGCAAGACTGTGCTTTGGGTATTGCTGCTTGGAGGTACAGCCGTTTGCATCACGGGTGTGGCGTTAAGTGTGAATTATATAAGAAGAAAATGTTGCAAAAGACAAAAACTCTATTAACGAGAATAAACTTGTATGAATAAGAAAAGACTTGGAATATTCCTCGGCAGCATAGCCCTATTGATTGTCTGCAGCTTTGCGGCCTATCAATACTGGCTTGCTCCTACACGTATACTTATTATCAACGCAACCCTGGCACAAGCTGCCGACATTGCCCTGAACAATGACTGTGCCCGGATAGAAGTCAACTGCATCAAAAAAGAAGATGTGAAGGACCTTTCCGGCTATGACGCCATCGTGATGTACAGCAGGGGCTTGTATCTCGATGACAGCCAAGTTGCCGAAGTGGAACGGGTGGGTGCCGGCGGAGTACCGGTCTTTACCAATACGTTACGAAACTCCGCTTTCTCCATCAACTATAACATCACCAACGAGCAACAGCACACGTTGCGGGAGTACCTCAAGAACGGCAACAAACACAACTACCGGAATGCCTTACTCTACCTGCGCCACATTGCCACTCCCCACCGGTGGGGACACCAAGATTACGAGCCTCCCATCCCATTGCTAGAGAACATGTTCTACCACCGCGAATACGGCCGCTACTTCAGTACTCCGCAAGAGGTAACTGCCTATCTGAAAGAAAAAAATCTCTACCATGAGGACGGACGCAACCTTGCCCTGATTTCCGGACTCAACTTTCCGATGGAAGGAAACCGTGCCCACGTAGATTCCCTCATCTCCCGCTTGACACAAGCAGGCTTCAATGTCTACCCTTTCACTGCCGGAGGCCAACCGCGTGCCGATATGATACGTACCCTCCATCCCGATGCAGTAGTCTACCTGCCTATGGGACGGTTGGGCAATGACTCACTCATCAACTGGCTGCACCAGGAAAACATTCCTTTATTCATGCCTTTCCCGCTGATTCAGCCCCACGAGGAATGGCTGAACCCCAATACCCCCGTCAGCGGCGGTACGCTGACTGCCCGTATAGTGGTGCCGGAGATAGACGGAGGCATGCTGCCCCTCTGCATCGCCACCCAAAACAAAAACAAGCAGGGATATTATCTGTACACCGCCGAGAATGAACGGATAGATGCTGTAGTGGACCATATTACCAAATATATGTCCCTGAGAAACATGTCCAACAAAGAAAAACGTGTTGCCATCTGCTACTTCAAGACTCCGGGAAAAGACGCTCTGCTGGCAAGCGGAATGGAAGTGATTCCTTCACTCTACAACTTCTTGAAACGCCTGCACTCGGAAGGGTACGACGTCGGCGGACTGCCTGCCACTGTAGAGGAGTTCGGCAAGCGGATACATCGTGACGGTGCCGTCATGGGTTCGTATGCCAAAGGAGCGCAAGAACAGTTTTTGAAAACAGCACACCCGGTATGGTTGTCTACCGAGCAATACGAACAATGGGCACACGAAGTACTCCTTCCCGAGAAATATCAGGAAGTGACGGACAGATATGGAGATGCGCCCGGCAATCTGCTGGCAACAGAAGATAGTATCGCCATTGCCTGCCTGCAATTCGGCAATATCCTGCTCTTCCCCCAGCCCCGCCCGGCATTGGGAGATGATGAGTTCAAACTGGTGCACGGTATGCCGGTGGCGCCGCCCCACAGTTATCTGGCTCCTTATCTGTATATGCAAAAAGGTTTCAAAGCAGATGCGGTGATTCACTTCGGCACCCACGGCAACCTGGAATATACTCCCGGAAAGAATGTGGCACAGTCGCAGGCCGACTGGTCGGATGTACTGATTGGTAACCTCCCCCACTTCTACTTCTATACCACCGGAAACGTAGGCGAGGGTATCATTGCCAAACGCCGAACACATGCCGTACTGGTCACCCATCTCACTCCGCCCTACGTGGAGAGCGGTATGCGCCAACGCTATTCGGCCTTGCTGGAAGATATTCACAAAGTGCTGGACGAAGGGACTGCCAAACACCGGGCTCTGGGAATGAACATCAAAAAAGAGGCCATGCGCCTGGGGCTGCACCGCGACCTCAATCTGGATTCCATATCCGGCGAACCCTATACAGCCGAGGAGTTTGAACGTCTGGATGCCTTCACCGAAGAGATAGCCAACGAAAAGATACTGGGTGCGTACTACACCATGAACGAGCCTTATTCTGACCGCGACCTGCTGACTACCACTCTCGCCGTCGCTGCCGACCCGCTGGCATACGAAACGGCCCGCAAGGACCGCGATAAAGGTAAAATCACCACAAAGCAGTTGCAAGACTTTACCTATATAGCCCACCACTACTTGCCTGCTGCCAGGAAAAGACTGACTGCCTTACTCCAGAATCCACCCAAAGATACTGCATCTGTAGCACCGGAGCTTCGCCCCGCCCTGCTCTATCGCGAACAGTTGCTGGCCTCCACCGCCAACGAGCAAAATGCCATGGTGCGTGCACTCAGCGGGGAGACCGTATTTCCCGCTCCAGGAGGTGACCCCGTACTGAACCCGAACGTTCTGCCCACCGGACGCAACATGTACAGCATCAACGCCGAGAATACTCCCAACCCAAGGGCTTGGGAAGATGGGAAGCGATTGGCAGAAGCGACTTTAAAACAGTACATCGGCAAGCACGGCAAATATCCCCGGAAAGTAAGCTATACCTTCTGGGCAGGCGAATTCATCAATACGGAAGGAGCCACACTCGCTCAAGTATTCTGGATGTTGGGAGTAGAACCCGTACGCGATGACCAAGGCAGAGTGGTCGACTTGAAACTGGTGCCCAGCGAAGAACTGGGACGTCCGCGCATCAATGTGCTGGTGCAAGTCTCCGGGCAACTGCGCGACATCGCCGGTTCCCGCCTGAAACTACTGACCGATGCCATACGTCTGGCATCGGAAGCCGGGAATGAGACCTATTCCAACTACGTGGCATCAGGTACATTGTTGCAGGAAAAATTACTGGTAGAAAAGGGAACTTCCCCCAAACGTGCCCGTGAAATGTCTGTGATGCGTGTATTCGGACCGGTCAACAGCGGATACAGTACCGGTATGATGGCCTATACCGAGCACAGCGGTTCGTGGGAAAGCGAAAAGGAAATAGCGGAAGGATATCTCAACAATATGGGTGCCTCTTATGGGGACGACGAAAATTGGGGAGACGTCCAGGAAGGTTTGTTTGCCTCGGCACTGTCCGAAACGGATGTTGTCATCCAGCCCCGTCAAAGTAACACATGGGGCCCCATCTCTCTGGACCATGTATATGAATTTACGGGCGGACTCTCGCTCACCGTCAAAACCGTGACCGGCAAGGAACCGGATGCCTATATGGCAGACTACCGCAACCGGACCAACCGCCGCATGCAGGATGCCAAAGAGGCCATTGCCGTAGAGACACGTTCCACCGTCTTGAACCCTACCTTTATACAAGAGCGGATGAAAGGCGGGGAAGGTTCGGCGCAGATGTTCGGCGAAATCTTCCGCAACATCTTCGGCTGGCACGTTATGCGTCCGTCGGCCATAGACAAGGAACTGTTCAATGACTTATATAGAATATATATAAAGGATGAGAATAAGCTGGGCATTCACGAGTACTTCCTCCGTGTCAATCCCGCCGCATTCCAGGCCATGACAGCCGTCATGCTGGAAAGTGCCCGCAAAGGTTACTGGAAAGCATCTGATGAGCAACTGAAAACCACCGCCTCCTTGCATGCACAAATCACACGCGAGAAGGGTGCCGCCTGCACAGAGTTCGTTTGTGACAATACCAGGCTCCAATCGTTCGTTGCCGACCGGTTGAACAATAGTGAGAAGCAGACCTATACCCGAAACATGCAGGAGGTACACGAAGCATCCGTAACCAATGACAAGAATGTCGTACTGAAAGAACACAAACTGGCTTCCGAACAAACGGTACGTAAGAACAGAGTGAACGGAGTGATTGCAGGCAGTCTTGTCGTCATCACCTTCATCGGACTGGTCGTACTGTTGAAGAGAAGGAAAAAGAATAAATAGAAACAGAGTATTATGGAATATGTCATTCATCTGTTAGCCCTATTCATTGCCCTCAATTTTCTATTGAAGGTGGGGTTCTATCCCCGCTGGGGAATGTGGACGGTTGCCGCAGGCTGTGCCTTTTTTGCGTGGCTGGTGACTCCGTGGATGACGGAACAGTCCAAGACCGTGGTGGCATCTTTTTTTGCTTCCCGCCCGCAGATGTTGAACTTGTCGGTATGTGTCACCCTGGAAGCTGCCGTAATGATAGCTTTCTGTTTCGACTGTTTCGCAGAAATGCGTACCCGCAACACGGCCTTCAAACAAGCGGTCACCCTCTTGCTGAAGCTATACCCCGGCATACTGATAGGCGGAGTAATCTGCTACGTCCTGGCGCTACTGCTTTTCTCTTTTCCCGGTCTTGATTTCGGCAGTCTCTCATGGATAGCAGCCGGTGTTACTTTCCTTGCAGTCGGTGCCGGTAGCCGTTTGCTGCGATATGCTATCGGTGACAAGCCGCTGCGCTTGGAAGTATTGTTCATTGTCAATATTTTCATTGTTATATTGAGCATCATTGCCACGGGCTATTGAAACGAATTAAAGAATTAAAAACTAAAAAGATATATGGAAACAATCTCAAACACACTGTTCTGGATTTCGAACGGGCTGCTGGTTCCCGTCATAGTCCTGCTGCTGCTATTCTTTCTACGTGCCATTCTCCTTGCGGGAGGTTTCTTCGGGGAGTTCTATCAACGGATGAAATTACAGAAGCAATTCGCTGAAACACTGGAGAACATCACCCCAGAGAATATAGACGGACTGGTGCAGCAACTCCCGTCGGCAGGTAACTCCCCTCTCCTCCGCAGCTTGTCCAAACTGTCCGCACACCGGGACGACGACGCCTACTGCGAACACCTGCTTGCCAATTATGAAGTGGAAGCCGAGAAGGAGTTGGGACGTTCGCGTACTTTCATCAAGCTGGGTCCTATGTTGGGACTGATGGGTACCCTCATCCCGATGGGTCCCGCACTGGTAGGTTTGGCACAAGGAGACATCTCCTCCATGGCCTACAATATGCAGGTGGCTTTTGCCACTACAGTGGTAGGACTGGTCATTGCTGCTGTCGGCATCATCACCCTGCAAGTGAAACAACGCTGGTATGCCCGCGAAATGAACGACTTGGAATATCTGTACAAAGTGATAAGCCGCCAAACGGCCGAAAAGGAATAACGGACTAACGATACGAAAACAATGAAGAGTAAGAGAAACAGATTACTGCACAGCGATTCGGACTCCGACCCCATGGGTACGGTAGCCAATCTTTTTGACGTAGCAATGGTCTTTGCCGTAGCCTTGATGGTGGCTCTCGTCTCCCGCTTCAATATGACGGAGATGTTTTCCAAAGAAGACTTCACCATGGTGAAGAATCCCGGAAAGGAAAATATGGAAATCATTACCAAAGAAGGGCAGGAAATCAAGAAATACACTCCCAGCGAAGACCCAAAGACCTCCGGTAAAAGAGGAAAGAAAGTGGGAGTTGCCTATCAGCTTGAAAATGGAGAGATTATCTATGTGCCGGAATAAGGGAATACAGTACCTATTAATAGCTATTTGGCCATCGCAGTATAACAACTATTAAGTATTTCACCCTCCGATAATGGTATGTACCTTTGCAGCGTTATATAAAATAAAACAATATATGATAAAGAAAAGACTTCTCACAGTTCTCCTTATGGGAGGAATCATCGCCACCGGTGCCTATGCACAAGCAGAAAAAGGTGACAGCGACGATATGACCAAGAAAACTCACGAGTTGAACCCGGTTGTAGTAACGGGTACGGGTACACATCAGCGACTGAAGAACACTCCGTCTCCGGTATCGGTTATCACTGCCAACGAGATAAAGCGTGCCGGTATCACCGACTTCCAGCAGGCCTTGACCATGATGGTACCCTCGCTCTCCTTCCGTCCGAACGCGATGGGGTCCTATCTGATGATGAACGGACTCTCCAACAAGCACGTGCTGATATTGGTAAACGGACGCAAGGTCACGGGAGACATTACCGGTAACATCGACCTCAACCAAATAGACATGACCCGCGTCAAGCGCATCGAGGTGCTGAACGGAGCCGCTTCTTCCCTTTATGGTTCGGATGCCATCGGCGGTGTAATCAATATCATTACCAACGAGCCTAAAGATGTGGTAGCCTTCAGCAGCAATAGCAGCTATACGAGAAAGAATCAATTCTCCCAAGGCTTGAATCTGGACATCGCCCAAGGAAAAATAGGGTCCTACACTTCCTATAAATACGACCACTCCGACGGTTGGCAAAACAGCCATCTGACAGAAGATGGAGAAGACATCATCGAAACGATTGCCCCGCTCTCCCTGGGCTATAGCTCGAATAACTTTTCGCAGAAGTTTACCTATGATGTTACGGACCAGCTTTCCTTCTATGCCAACGGTGGATACTATAACCGCGGACTCGAACGTCCGGTAGAACGCGAAGACATCACCGGCGGAAGCAAGTACAACACTACCTACGAAGGTTACAACTGGGGGGCAGGCGCCAAATACAAACTGAGTAAACGCAACGTTATCCAGTTCGACTATTCAGGAAACAATTACGCATCACGCTACAAATACCTGATAGAAAACAGCGGATACCTGCCCGGACAGTATGCGCTTACCAAGCTTCAGAAATTCCATGATGCCGAGTTGAAAGGTATCTTCGGTTTTACAACCAACAGCACTACGGTGTTCGGTGTGGACTATCGCCGTGAAGTGCTCCGCCGTCCCGACTCTGATTTGGACAAAAGTGTCTATACGACATCAGCCTACGGCCAGCATGAAGTGAAGCTATGGAACCATCTGACCGGTGTTGTGGGTGTACGCTACGACCATCACGAACAGACGGGTGGACGCTTCACCCCCAAAGTGGCAGCCATGTACAACATAGGCAACTTCAATGTACGTGCCACCTATGCTGCCGGATTCCGCGCTCCGGGAATCGACGAGCTCTACTACCACATGTTCAAGAAGACAATGGGTACACGAGCCACCATCTCATTGGGTGACGAGAACCTCGACCCCGAACGCAGCAACTATTACTCCATCAACATGGAATACCGCACCAACCGTTTCAGTGCTTCCGTCACTGGTTACCTGAACTATGTAAAGAACATGGTAACTTCCAAATCCACTAAATTCGATGACCTACCGGAAGCAGAGCAGAACCAGTTGCGTGAAGAGTTCCCCGAAATCGGTGACCTTTCATCCACGAAAAACCTAAGTGTCAAGAACTACTTCAATTTCGAGAAAGCTACCGTCAAAGGCTTTGAAGTGAACTTGAACGGCAATCTGTTCCCGGGCTTCACCCTGGCCGGAAACTATACCTACGCCTATGGACGCGGTCTGAACGAAGGAGGCGAATGGCAAAACATCGAACGCAGCATACGCCATACAGCCACCATCACCGGAAACTATACACACAGCTGGAGCGACTATACCTTGAACCTCAACTTGAACGGTCGTCTGCAAAGCAAAGTCTATTATCCGGGTGACGCGGACGGCAATGCTCCGGGCTACGGCATCTGGAACCTCAATACCCGCCATACCTTCGACGGCTTCCGCAACTTTGTCATCGAACCGGGCATCGGCATAGACAATATCTTCAACAAGAAGGACAACCGCCCGCTGAACAAGAACTTCGCCTTGTATTCCCCGGGACGTTCGGTAGTAGTCAGCCTGGCACTCAGACTAAAATAATTTCTCCATAACGCTTTTAGAAACAACAACAATTATGAAACATTTTTTCATCACTCTCTATTTACTCGGCATCAGCCTCTTCTCCTCCGCACAACAAGAGGAGAAGGCGGCTCTGCTCATCACCCATTATGGCAGTTCGGACCCTCAGACACGTGCCTTGACGCTCGACGTCGTGACCCGTGAGGCACAAGAAGCCTTTCCGCAGTTTACAGTGCGCGAAGCATACATCTCGCCGATTGTACGAAAAAGACTTGCCAAGGAGGGTGTGTACAAAGACAGCCCTACGGATGCACTGCTGAAACTTCGCGCCGAAGGCTACCAGACCATCTACGTCCAGAGCACCACCTTGATAGAAGGCAGTGAGATGACCTCCGTCCGCAGGGATGCAGACAAGCTCCGTCCCTTCTTCAAGGAGATAAAAGTGGGAAATCCCCTGCTCTACTCCGTCGAAGACTGCGAGAAGGTAATCGGTATACTGACCGCCGAACAGCCGGAAAAGAAAGAAGACATTGTCTATGTGGGGCACGGCAACCAGCTACCCAGCACGGCTACTTACGCCATGCTCGACTTCATGATGAAAGCCCATGGACTGAAGAACTTCCACGTCAGCACCATTGAAGGATATCCTACCCTGGACGCAACCCTGCTGCAACTGAAAGAGACACGCCCCAAGAGCGTGACATTGGTTCCGTTGCTGTTGGTATGCGGCAACCATACCAAGGAAGACATTGCCGGCGTGTGGAAGACGGAACTTGAAAAGCAAGGCTATCAAGTGAATGTACGCATGCAGGGACTGGGCGAAAACAAAGCCATCCGCCAGCTCTATATGGAACACATCAAAGCCATGCTAAAAGATTGATAACCAGCAAGCGTAAAAGGGTTACACCTTTTACATACCAAGGCTACACCCTTTGCTCCGGATGGCTACACCATTCCGGACAAAGGGTGTAGCTCTTTTCAATGTACACAGATTACGGACATTTGTAACCATATTACGGATTCCTCCTCCTGCAATATGGAACTTTCCGGATTATTCTCTACATTTGTACAAAACTAACAGGAACGTTTATGGAAGAAGTAATCAAGCTCAATGCTGTAGACCAATACAACAAGATGTTCGGTCTCGAAACCCTGCATCCGCTGGTCAGCGTAGTCGATTTGTCCGAAGCCACCGGATATCCCAGGCATTTCACCTTGAACTATGGCGTATACGCCCTTTTCCTCAAAAACACCAAATGCGGAGACATACGCTATGGAAAACAGTATTACGATTACCAGGAAGGCACGGTAACCAGCTTCGCCCCGGGCCAGGTGACCGAGGTCAACATGCTGGAAGGTATGCAGCCCAGCGCCTCCGGCCTGCTGTTCCACCCCGACTTGATAAAAGGCACCTCGCTGGGACAGGGAATAAAGCAGTATTCCTTCTTTTCCTATTCCTCTACCGAGGCACTGCATTTGTCCGAAGACGAGAAAGAAATCTTCCTCGACTGTCTGAAGAAGATTAAGATGGAAATCCAACGCCCCATCGACAAGCACAGCAAGGGTCTGATTGCGCGCAACATCGAGCTACTGTTGGACTACTGCATGCGTTTCTACGAACGCCAGTTCATCACCCGCTCGGCAGCCAACAAAGACATCCTGATGAAATTTGAAGCACTGATAGATGACTATTTCCAGAGCGACAAACCGCAGACCGAAGGACTGCCTTCCGTGAAATACTTCGCAGACAAAGTGTTCCTCTCCTCCAACTATTTCGGAGATTTGGTGAAGAAGGAAACCGGAAAGACGGCGCAGGAATATATCCAGAACAAAATCATCGACCTGGCCAAAGAAATGATTATAGGAAGCGGGAAGACAGTCAGCCAGATTGCCTATGAACTGGGATACCAGTATTCGCAGCACTTCAACCGCGTGTTCAAGAAGAACGTAGGCTATACTCCGAGCGAATACCGGCACTTGCAGGTTTAGACAATAAAGTTTCACCACAGATTACGCGGATTAGCACAGAGTTTTTTCGGTTTCATCAAATATAAGTTCTATCTTTGTATGCCAATAGAACATATGGATATGAAACACCCCAAAATAATTGTTGCCGGCATCGGACCGGGCAATGAATCGGATATAACTCCCGCCGTAATTTCCGCTTTGCAAGAATCAGATGTAGTGGTGGGATATAAGTACTATTTCCAATTTGTAACCCCTTATCTCCACCCCTCAACAGCATGCATAGATACCGGCATGAAGCGTGAGCGCGCCCGTGCCGAGCAGGCTTTCGAGCTGGCAGAGCAGGGAAAGACGGTCTGCGTCATCAGTTCCGGGGATGCGGGCATTTATGGTATGACGCCGCTTGTCTACGAGATGAAGCGGGAAAGGAACAGCGACGTGGAAATCGTTTCGCTGCCGGGCATCAGCGCTTTCCAAAAGGCAGCCTCACTGCTGGGAGCTCCCGTAGGACATGACTTCTGTGTCATCTCCCTTTCAGACCTGATGACTCCCTGGGAGCGTATTGAAAGGCGTATCATCGCAGCCGCTGCCGCCGACTTCGTGACGGCAGTCTACAACCCCAAAAGTGAAGGACGCTACTGGCAGCTTTACCGCTTGAAAGAACTCTTTCTGCAGGAAGGACGCTCACCGGAAACGCCCGTGGGATATGTACGCCAGGCAGGACGCCCGGAACAAGCGGTACACATCACCACGCTGGGAGATTTCAATCCCGAAGAGGTGGATATGTTTACAGTCGTATTGATAGGCAACTCACAGTCCTACGAATGGAACGGAGCCTTCATCACTCCGCGCGGCTATTACCGGGACACGAATACCGAAGCCACGGGCATCGGGCAAGACATCATGATTCGTAGTTTCCGTACCATCGAAAAGGAACTGAAGAACAAGCATATTCCCCTCGACCATAAATGGGCTTTACTCCATGCCATACATACCACCGCCGATTTTGAAATGGAGCATCTGCTGCATACGGACGAAGGTGCCGTGGCTTCCTTGTATCAAGCCATCGAGAAAGGCGGAATCAAGACGATTGTCACAGACGTCACGATGGCAGCCAGCGGTATCCGCAAAGGAGCTTTGCAGCGGCTGGGCATAGAGGTGAAATGTTACCTCGGCGACCCGCGCACGGCGACGATGGCTGCAGAGAAAGGCATCACCCGTACCCAGGCAGGCATCCGCCTGGCTGTGGAGGAGCATCCCGATGCTTTCTTTGTATTCGGCAATGCACCTACGGCACTTATGGAACTCTGCGACCTGATACGTAAGGGCAAGGCACATCCGGCGGGCATTGTTGCTGCACCGGTAGGCTTCGTGCATGTGCAGGAGTCCAAACACATGGTGAAACCCTTTACGGAAATACCCAAGATTATCGTAGAAGGACGTAAGGGAGGCAGTAACTTAGCTGCCACGCTGGTGAACTCCGTGCTGTGCTACAACGATGCGGAGCAGTTGCGCCCGGGCAGGGATGTGTAAGTGAAAAGAGACATTCCATAACATTACTTGTTACGACCGATAACATTACTTGTTATGCCCCCTTACATTACTTGATATTTTCATAAGATTACTCATTGAATGAAACACAGATTTATAATCATAGGAATGGATGACAACCGTTCCCCCTTCTTTCCACCGGAAGCACTGGCGCAGATACGGAAGGGGAAGGTTTTCTCCGGTGGCATACGGCATAAGGAGATTGTCGGTTCTCTGCTGCCTGCCGGGGCCGAATGGATTTCCATCACCGTACCGCTGGACCGCGTCTTTTCCCGTTATGAAGAAATATTTACCCGCTTCGAAGAGACGGCTACGGACAACTCCATCATTGTATTCGCGTCCGGCGACCCGTTGTTCTTCGGTTTTGCCAATACCATAAAGCGTAAGCTTCCCGAGGCAGACATTCTGCTCTATCCCGCTTTCAATTCCTTGCAGACATTGGCACACCGCCTCGTCATGCCGTATGACGACATGCGCACCGTCTCCCTGACAGGACGCCCGTGGCAGGAGTTCGACCGTGCCCTCATAGAGCATGCACCCAAAATAGGCATCCTCACCGACCGCGAACATACCCCGGTCACCATTGCCGCCCGCATGCTGGAATACGGGTACTCCCACTACACACTATACATCGGCGAGCATCTCGGCAATCCCGAAAAGGAACGCATACGCCGGATGACACCCCAGGAAGCGGTTTCCGGTGACTTCGAACATCCCAACTGCCTGCTGCTGGACAGCCATCTCGGACAATGCCGCACAAACTCCCTGCACGGTAGCGAAGCCCCAGACTTTCCAGTCCGTCCCTTCGGCATCCCCGATGAAGAGTTTGCACATCTTGACGGACGCGCCCGCATGATAACCAAGGCTCCCATCCGCCTGCTCACCCTGCAGGCATTGGAACTGAACCGCCGCCGCGTCTTCTGGGACATCGGTTTCTGTACCGGTTCCGTCTCCATCGAAGCCCGCCTGCAATTTCCTCATCTCGCCGTCATCTCCTTCGAGATACGCCCCGAAGGAAAAGAGCTGATGGACACCAACTCCCGCCGCTTCGGCGCACCGGGCATTACGGCGGTAACCGGAGATTTCCTGCACACCGACCTCACTCCCTTTGCCCGCCCCGATGCCGTCTTCATCGGTGGACACGGCGGACATCTGGAGGAAATGATAGAGAAAGTGAAACAAGTGCTGCACCCCGAAGGCTGCATCGTCTTCAACTCCGTATCGGCAGAAAGCAAGGAGGCGTTCTGCCGAGGAATCGAGCGGAACGGAATGGTGCTCCACCCTTCCACCCATATCGCCTTGAACGAATATAACCCCATTGAAATTATGAAAGCCACGCTTTCTTAAACATACCCATTATGAAAACAGCTATTATTCTAATCTCCGAAGCCGGTTTGAGCATAGCCCAATCACTACTCAACGAACTTCCCGACTCCGAAATCTTCACCCTCAGGCACGAAGAGGGATGCACACATATAGAATCCGCCGGCAAATTCACAGCGGAAAACTTCAACCGCTATGATGCCTTTGTCTTCATTGGCGCCATGGGAATCTGTGTCCGCACCATCGCTCCTTGCGTGAAGAACAAATATACCGACCCTGCCGTGATTTGCGTGGACAGTACCGGTAAATTTGCCATCTCCGTACTTTCCGGACACATCGGAGGAGCCAACGAACTGACCCACCAGGTAGCGAATATCCTCGGGGCCGAACCGGTAGTCACCACGCAAAGCGACTGCACCGGTCTATGGGGACTCGATACCCTGCCGCAACGTTTCGGGTGGTTTCCGGTCATCAACGCCGAACCCTCCACCCTCCTGCTGGCAGAACTTGCCAAGACGCCCGAAGAGAAAAAAAGAGTATGCATGAACGAGCATATCAGCCTCTTCGTTTCCGGCAAGCCCACCGCCCTGTTGCTCACGGTGCGCAATGAAGGTACGGACTGGATGGAGGCGCACCTGCCGCCTCATGTAGAAGTATTCTACCGGGTGCAGGACATCAACCCTTCACGCTTCAAACTGATTCTGTGCGTATCTCCCCAAGTCCCCAACTTCCCGGAAATGCCTATGATATGCTACGTGCCTTGTGTCGTACACCTCGGCATCGGCCTTGCCCGGCTGGCAGGCCCTGTGCGGAAAGTGGAGAAAGAGATTATGAACACGCTGAAGGAATACGGTATCATGCCCCAAAGCATCGCCTCCATCTCCACGATTAAAGCCAAAAGTGACGAACCGGTAGTGAAAGCGCTCCAAAAGAAGTTCCCGGTCTACTTCTATACAGCCGAGGAACTGGCAGAGATAGAGGTGCCTCATCCCAGCAAAACCGTCATGAAGCACATGGGCACCCCCAGCGTCAGCGAAGCCGCCGCCTTGCTGAGTGCAAACAACTCCCGGCTGCTGGTGCCCAAGAAGAAAGGAGAGAACTATACCGTGGCCGCCGCCCTCGACATAAGAACTGTGCGCCAGGGCCACATCGAAATAGTGGGTGCCGGCCCGGGCGACCCGGACCTGGTTTCCGTACGCGGACGCCAAATGCTGGAACGCGCCGACCTCATTCTGTATGCCGGCAGTCTCGTTCCCAGGGAGCTGACTCTCTGTGCCAAGGCCGAGGCTACCGTACTCAGCTCCGCTTCCATGGATTTGGAAGAACAATTTGAAGTGATGAAGAAGTTCTATGACAAGGGAAAATTCATCGTACGCCTGCATACGGGTGACCCATGTATCTATGGTGCCATTCAGGAACAGATGAACTACTTTGACCGGCACGATATGAGCTACCACATCACCCCCGGCATATCCTCCTTCCAGGCGGCGGCAGCTGCCTTGAAGTCGCAGTTCACCATTCCGGAAAAAGTGCAAAGCATCATCCTAACACGCGGAGAAGGACGCACGCCCATGCCCGAACGCGAAAAGCTACATCTCATGGCACGCTCACAAAGTACCATGTGCATCTTCCTCAGTGCAAGCATTGCGGAGCAGGTGCAGGAAGAACTGTTGCAGGAATATCCGGAAACTACCCCTGTAGCTGTCTGCTATCACTTGACATGGAAAGACGAACAAATATTTAGGGGGGAACTCAAAGACCTTGCCAGGATAGTGAAGGAAAATAACCTCACCTTGACAACCATGATTGTCGTAGGCGAAGCCATCGGCAACCGTGAAGGTCTGTCACGGCTCTATGCACACGAGTTCAAGCATCTGTACCGGAAATAAATCAACGATTAATCACCCATAAACATTCAAACATGATATTAATATTTGGCGGAACCACCGAAGGACGCATAGCCATCCAAACCCTTGAAGAAGCCGGAAAAACTTTCTACTATTCTACCAAAGGGGATGAGCAGGACGTACTTCTGCATAATGGCATCCGCCTGCAAGGCGCGATGGATGCAATAGAAATAGAAACATTCTGTGCACAGCATCACATAAAGCTGCTGATAGACGCCGCGCACCCCTTTGCCACACAGCTGCATGAGACTCTGGAACAAGTCTCCGTGGAATCGAATATCCCCGTCATCCGTTTCGAGCGTATCTTCCCGAAACGCGATGAAGAACACATCACCTGGTGCAGGGATTATGACGATGCCATCGAGAAGATACAGAAAGAAAAGATTTTCATCTTACTTGCACTGACCGGCGTACAGACCATAGGTAAGCTGAAGCCTTTGTGGCAGAATGCCTGCTGTTACTTCCGCATCCTCGACCGTGACAGCTCGCGCAAGCTCGCCCGGGAACAAGGTTTCTCCGAGAAGAACCTCTACTACTACACGCCCGGAGAAGACGAGCAAGTCCTGATGAAACAGCTTCATCCCGAAGCCATCCTCCTCAAAGAAAGCGGGATATCGGGCGGATTCTGCGAAAAGGTGGAAGCTGCCCGGCAACTGGGTATACGCATCTTTGCCATCTGCCGCCCCAAGACATCCGACAAGTTTATCTGTGTAAACGGCGAGCATGGCCTGCGCCGCATAATCGAGAAACATTTACCCGACTTCTTCCCCCTGCGCAGCGGACTGACCACCGGAACATGTGCCGCCGCTGCCGCCGTAGCCGCCACCTGGGATGTATTCAATATCTACTTCAAAAAGCGTCCTACGGAATTTCCGGTAGTCCTCCCCAACGGAGAAACCATCCAGGTTCCCGTAGAGCCGCAGCACCATATTCCCCACTCCGACCTTCTGGAAAACGGTGACGGCATGTTCGAGACAAGCGCTACCGTCATCAAGGATGCCGGCGACGACCCGGACATCACCAACGGGATGAAAGTTGTGGCCAATATAGCCGTACCTTTCCGCACAGACGACCCGCTGCCGGAAGACACTCCCCAGGATGACTACAACATCATCGTCTGCGGCGGCGAAGGCGTAGGTGTCGTCACCATGCCCGGTTTGGGACTTGAGCTCGGTAGCTCTGCCATCAACGACACCCCACGCGAAATGATAAAGAAGAACGTCAAGCTATGTCTTGAACGCCTCCATATTGCCAAACAGCCCAGTCCTATTCTCATTACCATCTCCATCCCCGGTGGAGAAGAGATAGCCAAACGCACCTTCAATCCCCGCCTCGGTATCGAAGGAGGCATTTCCATTATCGGGACCTCCGGCATCGTGAAGCCATTCTCCTCGGAAGCCTTCGTCAATTCCATCCGGAAGTCCATGGAAGTGGCAAAGGCGACCCGGAGCCCTCGTATCGTCATCAGCTCCGGCGCAAAGAGCGAACGTTTCATCAAGGCGTATTATCCCGACCTCCCTGCCCAGGCTTTCGTACATTACGGCAACTTTATCGGCGAAACCTTGAAAATAGCAGCCGAAGAGCAAGTACCGCACGTCACCCTCGGCGTGATGATGGGAAAGGCCGTGAAACTGGCCGAAGGCAATCTGGATACCCACAGCAAGAAAGTGACCATGAACAAGGAATTCATCCAAGACCTGGCACGCCAGACGGGATGCAGCGAAGAAACACTTGCCGCCATCGGACAGATGAACCTGGCGCGCGAACTCTGGGACATCATTCCCGAAGAGCTGCTGGAAAAGTTTGGCAAGGCACTGATTGAGCTCTGTCACCGGCACTGTACCCCCTTGCTGCCCAATGGCGAACTAACAGTATTACTCATAACCGAAAACGGAAAAATTTACTCATGAAGAAGAAGATAATCATTACCGTCTGTATGGCAATGACCGTACTGACCGGTCTGGCACAAAGCCCGCTGTCCTTTCATGCAAAAGCTGGAATCGGTACCTCCCATTTTCATGGGAAACACTCCAGCAGTGACACCCAAATAGCTTACAAAGCTGGTGTCGGTGCAGAATATGTCCTCAACAAGACCTTGGTGCTGCAATCCGCATTGGAGTTCGTGTCCATCGGCGGTAAAGACGAGATAAGCCAAATCGGCAAGGCCAAAATGCATGAACTGTATCTGCAAATCCCCCTCATGATAGGGGCCCGCCTCCATCTGGGCAGGGATTATCATGCCTCGCTGAGCGTCGGCCCTTATGCGGCCATAGGCGTGGCAGGCAAGACCTCCGGCGAGACCTACGATTATAGCAGCAGTAGTATGCAGGGAGGATACCAGTTCAAGATAGACACTTTCGGCAGCATGGTAGACGGGAAAATGGGTAACAACCGTTTCGATGCAGGTATTGCCCTGGGACTTACTTTTGAATACAGAAGATTCATCATCGGTACAGAGATGCAGGTGGGACTGGTAAAAATCAATGAGCAGATAAACCAGATGATAGACTATTCGGAAGAAGGAGGATATTTCCCCAAGAACTTCGCCGCATTCTTCACGCTGGGGTACCGGTTCTGGTATCCGTAGGCATCGAATACCATGCAGCTCCCCTCGATAAAGTAAAGCGGCAACTGATAGTCCCGTAAGCATTGAATAAGATACTCAAGACTACCGCTGTTGCAGTTGTTCCGCCTCCTTCCTCTTCATCTCCGCCAGCACCCCGCAGGTCAATGGAATGGCGAGGAAGAAGGTCAGCATGTCCGACGCCGCCTGGCACATTTCCACCCCTTTCAGTCCTAAGAAATAAGGAAGAATGAAGATGAGGGGGATGAAGAACAGCCCTTGACGGGCAGAGGAAAGTATCGTAGCGCGTACGGGCTTGCGGATCGTCTGCAGCATCATGTTGCTGACCACAATCCATGCACCCAACGGATAAGTGATGAACTGCCAGCGCAATGCTGCCGCACCGGTAGCTACAACAGCAGGGTCTCCCTTGCGGAAGATAGAGACAATCTCCTCGGCATATCCCATACCTGCCACCGCACAAACCAACAAAAAGAAAAAGCCTACCTTCACACAGAACCAGAATCCCTGGCGCACTCTAGCATACAGCCCGGCACCATAATTGAATCCGCATACCGGTTGGAAGCCTTGTCCGAAACCAATCAGGAAAGCATTGATGAACATAGAGATACGCGTCACAATGGACATCCCTGCAATAGCTGCGTCACCATACGCACCGGCCGCCACGTTCAGCAAAATGGTTGCCACGCTTGCCAGTCCCTGGCGGGTGAGTGACGGAGTTCCACCCCCGATAATTTCCTTGATGAAAGCCAGTGTAGGCGTAAAGTTTCTGTAACGTATACGTATATTCCCTCCTCTGCGCCCCATACATAAAAGAAGGATGAAACTGCATATCTGGCTGATTACCGTGGCAAGTGCGGCACCGGATATGCCCATATCGCATACAAAAATCAGGATAGGATCGAGCACCACGTTAATGACCGCTCCACTCACAATCCCCACCATGGCATACGCCGCATTACCTTGAAAGCGTATTTGGTTATTCAGCACCAATGAGGCGGTCATAAAAGGAGTCCCCAGCAGAATGATTTCCAAATAGCGCTCCGTATACGGAAGAATGGTATGCGTTGACCCCAAAGCAAGGGAAAGCGGTGTAAGGAACAGCAATCCCAACACAGCCAGAACCGCCCCGACAAACAAGGCAAAAAAGAAGCCGGTGGATGCCATCTTCTCGGCATCCACCGTTTCCTGCGCCCCTAACTTACGGGAGATGTAGTTCCCCGAACCATGACCGAAGAAAAATCCCACAGCCTGGATAATGGACATCACAGAAAACACGATACCTACGGCAGCCGTAGACTGGGTATTTATTTTACCCACAAAATAGGTATCTGCCATGTTGTAGAAGGACGTCACCAGCATGCTGATGATGGTTGGCACAGCCAATGACGTAATCAGCCGGGGGACCGGAGCCGTCGTCAAGTGGACATAATTATCTTTTGTAGAATGATGTATCATAGTGAATGGAATGACAAAACTATTTGAAGCAATTCCTCAATGGAGTACACCGTTACCGGCTCCTTACCCGGCCGATGGAACACGAAGCTGCCGTCTCCCTTCAAATCTCCGGTTTCGATATAGATCTCCGATTCAACATTCCGGTTTGCCAGAATCCCGTTTCTCTGGAATGCCTTGCGCACCATGGCATACTTCTGTCCGTGACCCGCCAAGCGTATCTGGGAGGTATATTCATTGGCTACCCTGAACAGTCCCGTTTCCAAATCAAAGGCAATACCCTTACGGGCAAAGAAATTGCTCAAGCTGCCGTTTAGCGATAGGTCTTCGGGCGTGCCGATGGTCACTCCGTTCGCCTTGTCCATCAACCATATTTTGTCCGCTATCTGCAGGGCCAGTTCCAGGTCATGGGTAGAAAGAAAAATCGTCTTGTCCGTTTGCCGGCTGAGCTGGTGAAGCAGTTGCATCATCTCTACTTTACTGGGAAAATCGAGGAAAGCTGTCGGTTCATCCAGATAGATGACGGGAGTTTCCTGGGCGAGCGCCTTGGCTATCATCACCTTCTGCCGTTCACCGTCACTCAGCGTATGCACCATGCGGTGTGCCAGATGGGAAATGCCTACCAAGGCGATGGATTTGTCCACCACAGTCTTGTCCTCTTTCGAAAGAGTTCCCCAGAAACCGGTGTAGGGGCTGCGCCCCAGACCTATCAGTTCTACGACGGACATATTGCGTATATCGCACTTCTCTGTCAGCACCACACTGATGACGCGCGAAAGCTGCTTGTCGGTATAGTCCCCTATCTCTTTTCCTTCAATAAATATGTTTCCTCCAAGTTTAGGCTGGAAGGCGGACAACGTACGGAGCAGCGTGGACTTCCCCACTCCATTAGCTCCCAACAAGCAAGTCAGCTCACCACTGTTGATTCTGGCGCAAATGCCGTCTGCCACCACTTTCACATCCTCCTTACCGGGGTAACCGATGGAAAGATTCTCTATATGTATGGTTTCCTTATTCATTCAATTCTCCTTTCCGTTTTCTAAAAAGTACAGAAGCCACTACCGGCGCACCTACCAGTGCCGTCACCGAGTTTACCGGCAAAGCTCCCTCGAAGCCGGGCATACGGGCTATCAGATTGCAGACCAATGCCAGGGAAGCGCCTACCAGCAATGTGGCAGGCATCAGCACCCGATGGTCCGAAGAGTGGAAGATGGCACGACACAAATGAGGAACCGCCAATCCGATAAACATTATCGGACCGCAATAGGCCGTTACAATCGCCACCAGCACACCGGAGCATGAAATAACCAGCAGGCGTGCCCGCTTGATGTTCAGTCCCAGATTGCGTGCATAGCCATCGCCCAGCAGCAACAGATTCATCGTCTTTATCAGCAGGAAGGACAACGGAAGCAGCACAGCCATGATGCAGACAAACAGCACCATCTGGTCGCCCGAGACACGGGCAAAGCTACCCAATCCCCAAATGACATATGCACGTATATCTTCCTCCACACTGAAATATTTCAATACGCCGATGACGGCACTTGCCACATAGCCTATCATCACACCGATTATCAGCAGCGTCACGTTACCCTTCACCTTCTGGGAGACGTAGACAATGAGTGCCATCACAGCCAGCGCACCGATAATGGCGGCAACCGACAAGGCAACCTCGCCCATATACCCCAAACGGCTCAACGCCACACCGCCCATCGCCCCGGACAGCAACACCACACAAGCCACACCCAGGCTGGCACCTGAACTGATGCCCAATACCGAAGGCCCTGCCAGCGGATTGCGGAACACCGTCTGCATCTGCAGACCGCTGACTGACAGCCCTGCTCCCGCCACCAATGCCGTCAACGCCTGGGGCACGCGGGACTTCCAGATGATATTCTGCCAAATAACGGATTCATCCGTATTTCCCCACAATATATTCCACACAGAGCGCAGAGGAATGTGAACCGACCCCAAAAGCAGGTTCAGCAGGAAAAAAAGAAAGATAGATGCCAGTGTCAGCAACATCAACGGAAGTACGGGTCTTTTTATCATTTCAGCAGTTCGTAGTAAGTCGGTTTATAGTCGGGCAACAAATCGGGATGGAAAGCATGTATCAGGTCTTCCAATACTATTTCGGGCTGCATGGGCATACTTTCGTAGAAGGGTTTCTCGCGCATATTGCAGTATACCACTCCCTTCTCGCGGAACGCACGGAAGTCAGCATAACGCGGATCGAGGGACTTCAAGGCATCATACGTGAATGTCCCGTCGTAGCTGTTGACAATGCGCCAGTAGTCGGCACTCTCTGCCTGGCTGTATACGGTTTCAAAGTCCAGCGTAACACCTCCCGAACGGGGGTCGTCTTTCAAGAAATAATCCGCACCGGCATCACGGAACAGTTCGGCAAGAAAGCTCTTTCCTCCCACTGCATACCAGTTGCCACCCCGTATCTCGCCGCTGAATACCACCGGACGCTTCTTCACATTGGCAGCCAGTTCCTTCAATTCGTTATAGCGCTTCTCTATCGCAGCAAACTTTTCATTCGCCTCCACTTCCCGGCCAATGAACATGCCGATGAATTTTATCCATTCGGCCTGCCCCAACGGGGTCATCTCCTTGTACCCCAAATGGGGAACCAGTGGGATGCCTATTTCCCGCATGGCATCATACCCGCCCCGCTTGAAAGGAGAGATAAAGATAACATCCGGATTCATGCTCATTATCACTTCATTATCAAAGTTCCCTTCGATACCAATCTTCACAGTCTCGCCGGACTTCAAACGGTCGTTCATCTCCTTGTTGAAGAGATGGCGCGTACTGGTGATACCCACCACACAATCGCAGGCATCCAGACGGATGAAGTTGGAAAGTTGCAGAGATGTCATACACATGACGTGCTCCACCGGCGTTTCTATCACCGTATAATCATCTGGTACACCGGCGGGTTTTATGCCTTTCGGTACCAGTGCGTAATGAAAGGTGTTGCCATTTTCTTTCTGAGGGTCGTGTATATCCACTAGGCGGACATGGTCCGGCAAGTACTTCACCGTATAGCCTTTAGCATAAAGCGGGACAATGGCAGCCGCCGTATCTGCCGCAACTGGCAAATGACTCTTTTCTGAAGAGGATGCTGTAGAAGTCTGTTTTGATTTTGAACTGCAAGAGGTTACGCATAAAGCGCACAGCAGTGCAATGCCTATGGCAGATATCCGGATCATGATTATCAGGGTTTATAGAATTCGGGCACAATATTCGTCATTTTTGGGGAGATACGCAAATGCTCTTCCTGCAAATTGACGGATATTGTGCCTAAATAATCTTTAAAAGCCCATCAGGTCATTCAGTGCTTCACTCATGCTGGGATGTGTAAAGACCGGCAGTTTGTTGCCTCTTATATTCAATCCCTTCTTGCGTGCTTCCGGTTTCATACGTCTATTTCCTTAATTGGTTCAATACTCTTTTTGCACTGTCAGACAGTACGACAATGGCACCGGCAAGAATGGCCGTATCCTTGATGACCAAGCGCCCTGCCCCCGTCAGCAACGGAAAGCCGTGCTCCCCGCTTCCCAAGTCGGGTACCCACACTTCAGGGGTTGTCACCAGGAAAGAGAGGGTACCTATTGTCATGACAATGGCCAGTGCGGCTCCCGCCAGTCCGATTTTCGGAGAGAATATCCCCAGAAATGTCAGAATGCCGATGGTCATAATCAGAATGCCCAGACCTTGGGAGAAACCATACGTATTGTTCTCCACGTGCCACTGATGTTTCACCTCATTGAACTCACCCTCTTTCAGCTTATACTCCTTGTACTCCGGGGCATTCTTTGTATAAAAGAAGCTCATGAACGGGCTGTTCGCCACAAAAGGAACAATCCCTTCAGCCTCATAATTCCAGAATTTCAATCCACCAATCCATACGAAAATAACCAGGATAGCTACACGGATCAAATTAACACCCAACTTTTGAGTGGAAGCGGCCAGCGTCAACGCAGCCATAAACAAGTTTTGCAATTTCGTTTTCATCTTTGTTCTACTTTTTAAATGGTTTCAGTAATATGACTTGATTTTTGTTTTTGCAAAGTTCCTTGTTTTCCACCACGTACGAAATGGCAATTATTCCGCAACAGTTGGCAATTCTTCCCGTTTCACTCTTTTCCGGTAGTCCGAGACACTCTCGCCGGTCATTTTCTTGAAAAAACGGCTGAACGCGGGCAAGTCTTCAAAGCCCAGAATGGAGCTGATTTCTTTGGCGCTCTTGCGGGTATACAACAGCAGTCTCATGGCTTCCGCCTCAATGCGCTCATGAATCACCCGCAACGGGGAAGGCAACCCGCAGGCCGAGAACAGATTGGAAAGTGTCTTGGGAGAACGGCAAAGAATATCGGCATAATCCTGCACCTGCTTCTTCTCCTTGAAGTGCCGGTCCACCAGCACATAATACTGTCGGATGATGTCAAACGTCTTTTCCTTCTCCTGCCCCACCCCGAAAAGCTGGCGCGCAATGCGTGTGCAGGTAATGATGAAACGTTTCAAGACAATGCGCAGCATCTCCTCCTGCAGATTGTCATGAATGACCGATTCCTGCCGGAAAATGCGGACTATGTCATGCAGGTTGGAAGACTGCCCGGCAGAAAGCGCCAGTCTCATCACCTTGGAAGAGCCATAAAAAAGGAATCCGTTGCAAGAGACCTCGTTGTCATGTCCATAGATGCAATAAAAATTGCTGTTGAATACAAACGTCAGGTATTCACCGTCCACCTCTTTTACCTCCAGGTGATGCAACGGGGTCAAGGTCACGATTTCGTCCTTTTCCAAGCGCATGGAGATATGGTCTATTTCCAGAGTGAGCGTACCGCTCTGTACCCAAATGAATTTATACAGAGTCTTGTCACGTTGCAGCGACGCACGCTCATGGTAGCTGGAAGTCATGGCTATGTTGCCATTCAAGCGGGTGTTCAGTTGATAATCCATAAAAAACAGATTGTTTTAGTAAATAACAAAGATAGCGAATATCTTGTTTGCTACTGATTATTTCCCCACTTTTGTAGCCGTTTTGCTGTTCTTTAATTTTTAACCTTTAATGTCTTCATGCAAATGTTCCCCGTCATATTTGTATCTCTCGGTCCCGGCGAACCGGAACTGATTACCGTAAAAGGCTTGAAAGCCCTGCAGACAGCCGACTGTATATTCTGTCCCGAGACACTGGCCAAAGATGGAAACAGAGTTTCACGCGCAGCCGACATCCTATTGCAACTCGACATTCCGGAAAACACGGTGCACCGCTTTCCACTCCCCATGAGCAAACAGCGCGAAAAAGCCCTGAGCGCCTACGACGAGGTCTATATGGAGAGCTCCACCCTCCGGCAACAAGGAAAGAAGGTCTGTATCGTTGCCGAAGGAGATGCCGGATTCTACTCTTCCATACACTATGTATATGACAAATTGCAGGCAGACGGCATCCCCGTGAAGCACATCCCCGGTATCCCCGCCTTCATTGCCGCCGGCGCATTGGGCGGGCTCCATGTAGCCAGCCAGGAAGAACGGCTGACGGTGATACCCGGCATCGTCACGACAGAAGAGATAGAAAGACTGACAAGCGAAAACAGTGCGGTTGTCATCATGAAGCTGTCCAGATGCACCGATGAGATTCACCGCTGCATCCGCCTGCATCCCGAATACCGGTATCACTATTTTGAGAATGTTGGCACTCCGGAAGAGAAGTATATCAATGACAGCAAGCGGATAGCGGCCATCCGCTTCCCCTATTTTTCCCTGCTTATCATTCGCCCAGAGGCCTTTTGAGCCCGATTTAATACAATTTCGCACACCATAGGCATTATTTTAATGAAAATGGGTTACCTTTGCGCCGTTGAAATATAAAAAAGATAAGAACATGAAGAAAGTCGTTTTTTATATGATGATGCTGGTTATGAGCATCGGTTATGCCTATGCACAAGGAAAGGCAGACATCAAATTCGAACAGACCACCCACAACTTCGGCACATTCTCCGAAAACAGTCCGGTAGTCAGCTACACCTTTAAGTTTACGAACGTAGGCGATGCTCCGCTTGTCATCCATCAAGCTGTAGCTTCCTGCGGATGTACCGTTCCCGAATATTCACAAGAACCGATAGCACCGGGAAAGACAGGAACAGTGAAAGTAACCTATAATGGAACCGGAAGATACCCCGGACACTTCAAGAAATCCATCACCCTGCGCACCAATGCCAAAACGGAAATCATGCGATTGTTTATCGAAGGGGACATGACCGCTAAAGATGCCAAATAAGCATTTTACCATACAGAATTAAGGAGATTTTTTTAAATCTCCTTTTTTTTTGCTTTCTTTGCCTAAAATGCGAAGATAGGCTGCACCTCAGCAGAATAATAATGAGCTTGCTCATTTTATCCAGCATTCGGTTTGCACTATCTTTGAAGTCTATTAAAGAAAAACATAAAACTACAAAACCTATGAAACAAGAAGAAGAACCTATTACCGGCTTGCCGGAAAATGCGTTCCGTGAACTGAAACCGGGAGAAGTGTACAACCCTCTGATGAGCCCGGACAAGAAGTATTCAGAAGTAAATGCCTGGTCGGTGACATGGGGTATTCTGATGGCCATTCTATTTTCGGCCGCAGCCGCCTATCTGGGGCTGAAGGTGGGGCAAGTATTCGAAGCCGCCATCCCCATCGCCATCATTGCCGTCGGCGTATCGGGTGCCGCCAAACGCAAGAACGCATTGGGCGAAAACGTCATTATCCAGTCTATCGGTGCCAGTTCTGGCGTCATCGTGGCAGGTGCCATCTTCACCCTTCCGGCACTTTATATCCTTCAGGAAACCTATCCGAAAGAAATCACTGTTACCTTTGCACAAGTCTTTATCAGCTCTCTGCTGGGAGGTGTGCTGGGTATTCTCTTCCTTATCCCCTTCCGCAAATATTTCGTGAGCGACATGCACGGCAAGTATCCCTTCCCCGAAGCAACAGCCACCACACAAGTGCTCGTCTCCGGTGAAAAGGGCGGCAGCCAGGCAAAACCATTACTCATGGCAGGTATCATCGGTGGTCTATACGACTTCATCGTGGCAACCTTCGGCTGGTGGAACGAGAATTTCACTACCCGCGTATGCGGCCTCGGCGAAATGCTGGCCGAGAAAGCCAAGCTGGTATTCAAGGTTAATACGGGTGCTGCTGTGCTCGGTCTGGGCTATATCGTGGGACTGAAATACGCGTCCATCATCTGTGCCGGTTCGCTGGCCGTATGGTGGATTATCATCCCCGGTATGTCCATGATTTGGGGAGACTCCGTACTGAACCAATGGAACCCCGAAATCACAGCAACCGTAGGCGCTATGGCTCCGGAAGATATTTTCAAATACTATGCCAAGAGCATCGGTATCGGTGGTATAGCCATGGCAGGTATCATCGGCATTATCAAGTCCTGGGGCATCATTAAGAGCGCCGTAGGGCTGGCTGCCAAGGAAATGGGCGGTAAATCCAATGTAGAGGCCAGCGTGAAGCGCACGCAACGGGACATCTCCATGAAGATTATCGCCATCGGCTCCATCATCACATTGCTGCTGGTTGTTCTGTTCTTCTACTTCGATGTGATGCAAGGTGACCTGACACATACCATTGTAGCCATCCTGCTGGTAGCAGGTATCGCTTTCCTGTTCACTACCGTGGCAGCCAATGCCATTGCGATTGTGGGCACAAATCCCGTATCCGGAATGACGCTGATGACATTGATTCTGGCATCCGTAGTCATGGTAGCCGTAGGGTTGAAAGGTCCCGGAGGAATGGTTGCGGCACTGGTGATGGGTGGTGTTGTATGTACGGCACTGTCCATGGCGGGAGGCTTCATCACAGACTTGAAAATCGGTTACTGGCTGGGTAGCACGCCTGCCAAGCAGGAGACCTGGAAGTTCCTCGGAACCATCGTTTCTGCCGCTACCGTAGGTGGTGTAATGATTATCCTGAACAAGACGTACGGTTTCACCAGCGGACAACTGGCCGCTCCGCAGGCCAATGCCATGGCAGCCGTTATCGAACCTCTGATGAACGGTGTGGGTGCTCCTTGGCTGCTCTACGGCATCGGTGCAGTGCTGGCCGTCATCCTCAACTTCTGCAAGATTCCCGCACTGGCATTTGCATTGGGTATGTTCATCCCATTGGAACTGAATGTCCCGTTGGTAGTGGGCGGTGCCGTCAACTGGTACGTGACCAGCCGCAGCAAGGATGCCGCTCTCAATGCCGAACGCGGGGAAAAAGGCACACTGCTTGCCTCCGGTTTCATTGCCGGCGGTGCATTGATGGGCGTGGTAAGCGCCGCCATGCGCTTCGGAGGAATCAACCTCGTGAACGATGCATGGTTGCAAAACACTTGGTCTGAAGTGCTGGCGCTGGGTGCTTATGCCATTCTGATATTCTACCTCATCAAAGCTTCCATGAAAACCAAATAACCTCTAAATACCAAGAACATGAAAAAGATTCTACTTTTATCTTTTCTATTTGCAACGACCATGTTATCTGCACAAAAGCCCGTTGAGCTGCCCCTATGGCCCAACGGTGCCCCCAATAACAACGAACTGACCAATTCCGGACAGAACCATAACAACGAATGGGTGTCCGATGTCACCACCCCTACCCTTACGGTGTATCCTGCCTCCCACCCCAACGGCATGGCCATCATCATGTGTCCGGGAGGTGGCTACGGAGGGCTGGCCATGAAGCACGAGGGACACGACATGGCTCCCTGGTTCAACACACAAGGCATCACCTATGCAGTACTGAAATACCGTATGCCCAACGGGCACCATGAAGTGCCCCTTTCCGATGCCGAACAAGCCATCCGCATGGTACGCAAACATGCCGCTGAATGGGGTGTCAATCCTCAGCGCGTAGGCATCATGGGCGCTTCTGCCGGCGGCCATCTGGCAGCTTCGCTTGCCACACTATACAGCAGTGACAAAACCCGTCCCGACTTCCAGATCTTGTTCTATCCGGTGATTTCCATGCAGAAAGGCGTTACCCATGGAGGTTCCCGCCAGAACCTTATCGGAGAAAATCCATCTCAGGAGCTGGAACAAAAATACTCCCTCGAAAGACAAGTGTCCCCACGCACTCCGCAGGCTTTTATCATGCTTTCTTCGGACGACGACGCAGTGCCACCCATCAACGGCATTGGCTATTTCCTCGCCTTGCGTGACCACAAAGTGCCTGCCAGCCTGCATGCCTACCCTACCGGCGGACATGGCTGGGGATTCCGGGACAACTTCACCTACAAGCGTCAATGGACGGAAGAACTGGAGAAGTGGTTGCGTGAAGGGCTCGTATTCCCGGTCTCTGAACCTACCACAAAGAAATAAAAGCAATTATGAATAAAAAGTATTTTTTACTCACTTGCCTCGCAGCTTTTCCCTTTGCCCTGACTGCTCAGGAGAACAATCGCTACGAAGAGATTACCAACCCCAAGCTGACAAGCATCAACCGGGAGCCTGCCCGCAGCACGTTCACCTCCTACGTCACGGAGGCCGATGCCGTCATCAATGACCGCAAGAACGGAACCTTCCGCTTGTCCCTTAACGGGAAATGGAAATTCCATTATGTGGAAACCTTCGCCGACCGCCCCACGGACTTCATGATGGACCGTGTGGACGCCAGCCGCTGGCCGGACATCAATGTACCCGGAAACTGGGAGTTGCAAGGATTCGGCACGCCCATCTACGTGAACCATCCCTATGAGTTCTGTTCTTCGGGCTATCCTCCTTATTGGGACAAGCCCAACCCTCCGTACGTTCCCAAGGAATGGAATCCCACCGGCACCTATCGCCGCGAGTTCACCCTTCCGGGAGACTGGGACGATAAGGAGATTTTCCTGAGTGCCGACGGTGTACGCGGGGCAGCCTTCTACTACCTTAACGGCAAGTTTGTAGGCATGAGTAAAGATGCAAAGACTCCGGCGCGTTTCAACGTCAGCGCCATTGCCAAGAAAGGGAAGAATGTCATTGCCATTCAGATACACCGCTTTTCCGATGCCAACTATCTGGAATGCCAGGACTTCTGGCGCATCAGTGGTATCGAACGGGACATTTACTTATATGCCCAGCCTCAAATCCATCTCACAGACTTCAAGGTGGAAGCTCCTCTGGACGACAACTACCGGAACGGTATCCTCAAGGTAAAGGTGCAGTTTACCAATGAAAGCGGACAAAACGCCCCATTTGTCGTTGGTTACCGCCTGCTGGACAAGAACGACCAGCAGATAGCCCAGTCCTCTACTCAGGTCAGCGGTGACCAAACGGAAGTGGAATTCACCAAGAAGACCATCCAGGAACCCCTGCAATGGACAGCCGAAACGCCCAACCTCTATACCCTCGTCGTCAGCTTGAAGCGCCCGAACGGAGATGTGATTGAAGCGACAAGCTGCAAAGTAGGTTTCCGTACAGTGGAAATCAAGGACAAGCAACTGTTGGTAAACGGACAACCTATCCTCGTGAAAGGCGTGAACTATCACGAACACAACGAGAATACCGGTCACTATGTCTCCGAAGAACTGATGAAGAAAGATTTCGAGCTTTGGAAGAGATACAATGTCAATACCGTACGCACTTGCCACTATCCCCAGCAGGAACGTTTCTACGAACTCTGCGATGAATATGGTATCTACGTCATCGACGAAGCCAATATCGAAAGTCACGGCATGGGTTACGACTTGCGGGTAGGCGGTACGCTGGGAAACAATCCGCTCTTCATGAATGCCCATCTCGACCGCACCATGAATATGTACGAGCGGGACAAGAACCATCCGTCAGTCATCATCTGGTCGCTGGGCAACGAAGCCGGGAACGGATTGAATTTCTACGTCACTTACAACACCTTGAAGACACTCGACAGCCGTCCCATCCAGTATGAACGTGCACTGTTGGAATGGAATACGGACATCTACTGCCCGATGTATGCTCCCCCTTCCTATCTGGAGAAGTATGCCCGGAACAAGGAGATGACGCGTCCCCTCATTCTTTGCGAGTATGCCCATGCCATGGGCAACAGTCTCGGCAACTTCCAGGACTACTGGGATATCATCGAAAAATATCCCATCCTCCAGGGCGGCTGTATCTGGGACTGGGTAGACCAAGGCTTTGCCGCCAAGACAGACGACGGCCGTAAATACTGGACCTATGGCGGCGATTATGGCGAGAACGGCACTCCCTCCGACGGCAATTTCTGCATCAACGGCGTGGTATACCCCGACCGCAGTGTCAAACCGCAGACGGAAGAGATGGGGAAGGTCTACCAGAACATCAAGTTCCTCGACTTCGACAAGCAAACTTCCACCGTGAAAATCCGCAATGATTTCTCTTTCACCAATCTCGACAAGTACGACTTCTACTACATCATCCGCGACCACGGGAAGGAAGTCTACCGTGGCAAGATTGAAAATATCCATGCTGCACCGGGCAAGACGGTAACCACCGGCTTTCTGAACGGCATACCCAAAGAGAAACAGACAACGGGAGATGTACGCATCGAGTTCTATGCAGCCATCAAGACGGCAGAACCTTTCCTCCCGGCCGGCACGGTCATTGCACGCGAACAGACCTACGTCCATACCTTCTACAAGAAAGAGGCTACGGCACAGAAGCCCGCCACTTCTAAGGAAGAAGGAAATTTGGTGGCGTTCTCCGGTCCCGACTTCAAAGCCACCTTCGACAAGCAAAGCGGCCTACTCACCTCCTATTTGTACAAGAAGCACGAGTACATACTGAACGGTCAAGGTCCCCGCCCATTCTTCTGGCGTGCACCGACGGACAATGATTATGGAGCCAACCTCCCCGTCCGCCTCAAAGCCTGGAAAGAGGCAAGCTACCAGGAACCAAAAGCCGAAAGTTTCCAAGTGACTCCGGGCAGCAATGCCACGACAGTAAAGGTAACCTACCGTTTTCCGCAGACATACGCCCGTTGGGACATCACCTATAAGATATATGCCAGCGGAATCATCAAGGTAGACAACCGGTTCATGGCCGAAGGAGACCAAGCTCCGATGATACCGCGTGTAGGCCTGCGGATGCAGCTGCCGGAAAGCTTTACAGACTTGACCTACTACGGTCGCGGTCCGAAAGAGAATTACCGAGACCGCCGTACCTCCCAGTTCATCGGAGAGTACGCCATCCCGGTCAAGGATATGTACGAGCCTTACGTCCGCCCGCAGGAGAACAACCATCGCACGGATATCTATTGGTGCGCTCTTACCGATAAGACGCAACGTGGTTTGCTGCTCATCGCCGACCGTACTTTTGAGCTGAACGCCTCCAACTATCCCCTGGAAAGTATGGACAGCGGCGACACGATTGACAACGGCGCTCCGCGTACCGAAAAGACCCATCACCGCCACCTCACCGACCCTCTACCGGAAAAGATGGTCGATTTGTTCATTGACTACCGCATGATGGGTGTCGGTGGAGACGACAGTTGGGGCGCAACCGCCCATGAACCCTATCTGATCCGTCCGGGCAAGGAGAATGCCATCGAATACGGTTTTACCCTTGTTCCGTTCGATAAAAAGGAAGATTATAAATATTTAATCCGGCAATATTGAATTTAATCCCTCCGGATTAAGCTTTTATAAAAAGGATGTAGTAAATTTGCTGCATCCTTTTTACGTTTAAGAACAATAATAATCAAAAGAGAGAAAAATGAAAACAATGACTAAATTTATGTTCAGCGCCCTCTGCGCCGCAGCCCTGGTAACTTCCGTTTCTGCCCAGGGAGGGAAAGATATGTTGAGCAATGGAATAAAGTATCTGGATGTGCCATACGTAGCCCATACGCTGGAGGCAGATGGTCCCGAGGAACTCGTCATCAACTGCGATGAGGTAGACTGCACTACGCTGGTGGAATATGTACTGGCAGAGACGCTTACCCCCAAATTGGCCGACGGAGACATCTCGGAAAGCGCTTTCGCCGATAACCTGCAAAAAATTCGTTACCGTGACGGTAAAATCGACGGGTACACTTCCCGCCTGCATTATATTGCCGACT
This sequence comes from Bacteroides sp. AF25-5LB, assembly GCF_003602965.1. NCBI lineage: Bacteria > Pseudomonadati > Bacteroidota > Bacteroidia > Bacteroidales > Bacteroidaceae > Bacteroides > Bacteroides sp. AF25-5LB. The sequence goes on along the minus strand of NZ_QTMC01000011.1, from coordinate 92,008 downwards.
GGATAAACAATGGCGTACGCAACGGCTTCCTTCAGGATGTAACGGGCGCCATGAGTCCCGACACCGAACAGTTATCCATCTCCTACATGTCTTCCCACCCCCAACTCTACAAGCAGCTGGCAAATTCTTCGGAGAACATAGCCAAAATGAAGAAGATTGAACAATCCTTGTCCGGCAAGGAAGTTCACTATCTTCCCAAAGCCAAACTTCCCGCCGATGGTCTCCCGTGGATTAAAGACGGCGATATCATAGCCATCACCACCAACACTCCGGGGCTGGACGTAGCCCACATGGGAATCGCTTTCTATGCAGATGGCAAACTCCTGTTGGTACACGCTTCTTCTACCGACAAGAAAGTGGTTGTTTCCAAAGTCCCCTTGTCCCAAATGCTGAAAGACAATAATAAGTGGACGGGAATACGGGTGCTGAGAATGAAGAAATAAGGTGAAATACTATAATACGGAAAAGGCGATGGAGAATAGAATCTCCATCGCCTTTTCCATATATATGATTGTTCGTTCCTATTCCTCTACGACAATATATTCATCAATATTCCGTGTTTCTTTACTGAAGTTCACACCTACTTTCACTAATTTCCTGCCATCCAAGGTATAAGGAATCAGATACCCCTTCTCATCTATTTGCGTCAGAGCTGCGTCGGCTGTACCGTCCAGTTTGAACTCAAAAACATAAATAGCGGTAGGGGTATGAACTACCGCGTCCGCACGGCCGCGGCTGCTGCGAACCTCGGACCGGATGAACTGTCCCAGCAAAGTAAACACTACATGAAAAATAACCTGATAATGACGTTCCGTATCATCACTCAACTCGTACGGAATACCGGAGAAGAATATCTTAAGACGCTCCATAAACGCCTCCACATCCCCACTCTTCAATTCACGCATGAATTTAGCGATGTGGAAACCAGTCTCATCATCAGTAACTTTAGTATAAAAAGGAACCAGAAAATTCAGAAAGCCGTAACGAACCTCATCATTTGGAAAGCCTAAAGTGTATAGCTTCACATCATCATCATACCCTTTTATGGTCAAATAACCACTTTGATAAATCATCGGAAGAGGATTATTTGTTTCCGCACGATATTCAGAGAAAGCGGAAGCCAGCACTTCCACTCCATCTATCAATAGACGTATATCGTAATCACTCTGCTTCAGCAAGTCAACCAAGTAAGTAGGTGTGCCGGTCTGAAACCAATAATATCCCATCTCTTCTGCATCAAAAGCATTCAATACACTGAACGGATTGAACATTCCTACACCTTCCGGATGAAAATGATAACCATCATATTGACGTTCCATCAAATCAATCACTTCTTGTAAAGATATCCCTCTTCGTTTAGCCAGTCTCTCAAGTTCCGGCAGAAAGGTTTTCACCAACTCCTCTTTGGTAATACCACACAAAGCAGCGTAAGGAGACTTCATGCTGATATCATTCAGCTGGTTCAAGTCACTGAACACACTTACTTGCGCAAACTTGGTCACTCCGGTCAGGAAAACAAAACGAAGATAACGGTCAGCGCTCTTCAAGACACCGTAGAATGCTTTCAATGTTTTCCGATACTCATCCAGCAAGTTCTCATCCAAGACCGCTTGAAGCAATGGCTTGTCATACTCATCAATCAGCACAACAACCTGCTTTCCTGTCTGCATGCATGCCCGCTCTATCACGTAAGCAAAACGCTCTTCCGGATTACGGTCTTTCTTCTCCTGACCATAGAGCAGCTCCCATTTCTCCAGATACTGATTAAGCATAGCCGTCAGGTCAGCAGCAGTTTCATATTTCCGGGCATTCAAATCCAAGTGCAAAACCGGGTATTCTTCCCATTCCTTTTCCAGCTGTTCGATGGCCAAACCTTGAAACAGATCCTTGCGTCCTTGAAAGTAGGCTTCAAAGGTAGAAAGAAGCAGACTCTTGCCAAAACGACGGGGACGGCTCAAGAAATAAGGTTTACCTACATTTGCAATTTGATAAACCATAGCCGTCTTATCTACATAGAGATAACCATCCCTACGTATTTCCTCAAAAGTCTGTATGCCAATCGGCAGTTTACGCATCTGTTCCATGTTATTATTATAACCTGATTGGTATATGACAAAGGTACGATTTATATTTCAAAAATAAGACGAAAGGCGATGGAGATTTTAGTCTCCATCGCCTTTCATTATTTTACTAATCATCATTTCAGTATTACTCACGTAGACTGGTGCAATCCGAAATACTTCTTCATAAAGCAGGTATAAGAAAAACAAAGCAAAAGAATTATACCTGTCAAATACCAATAACCGTAACCTAAACACATTATATATCCTACGATTATGATTGCCTGCACCGCCATGTAAATAGAAGAAACCATTACATGAGGAATCTTCAGCTCATTCGCCATAATCTGATACAGATGCTTGCGATGCGGCAAACCGATATTCTCATGAAGCATCAGACGGTGAATGATAGTCAGTACACTATCCACACCATAAACGGATAAAAGGACTATCCAGCTGAAATCTTCCGTTTCAATGATGAGCCTGCCTATCAGGAAAAGAAGGATGAAGGCAATGCTCACCGACCCCACATCACCCGCAAAGCATTTGGCTTTCTTACGAAAATTGAAGAAACAGAAGACTAGAACGGAACAGATAACGGTATAGATGAAATCCGCTTCCACAAAAGTAACCACCTCCTTATTGATATAGGCCAACGCAGCAAGAATAACCAGAGAATAACCACCGGTTATGCCGTTAATGCCATCCATAAAGTTGTAGGCATTGATGATGCCCGTACAGACTATCAAGGCTATGACTATCCACCACCAGGACAAGGAGAACAGCCCCCACTGATAAAACATCATAGCCATAGCAGAGAAATGAAAAAGCAGCCTTGTCATCTGTCCGGTGGATTTCATATCGTCCACGAAGCTGATGAACGTCACCAGTGTCAAGGCAAGCAGGAACCAGGGATATTCAAAACTACTTGTCAGAAAATAGGCCAATGCACCAAAATAGAAAATAATCCCACCACCGCGTAAAGTCACTTTCGTATGGGAACTCCGCTCATTGGGCTTGTCGATGATATTGCACCTATCAGCCACTCTAAAATAAAAAAGTTCTGCCAAAAACAGCAGAACCAAGACCATCCAATAATACATCATCCGTTTTTGATTATCCAGTAAAACCAAAGCTGAATACATGTAAATCCCAAAGATACAATACCCAGCCCTATCAATATGACATCTAAATATACATTCATTCTATCTTGAAGTTTTCCAATACACGGGTCGGCTTCCATCCCAATTCACGCATCGCCTTTTCGTTACTGAAAGTAAGCGATTCTGTGATTTTCTTCAGTTTCAAAGAATTGATAGGCGCTTTCTTTCCTAAGCAATCTCCTACCAAAGCCATACATTTAGCTGCCCAATAAGGTATTGAGAAAGGCATTTTTTTATTCAGCTGTTTGCAAATAACCGCTTCCAACTCTCTGAAAGAAGGATGGTAACTATCACATACATTATAGACACCTCCTTTTTCTGCCAACAAAGGAACCAGACTTGCTATATCCTGTACCATCAACACACTCTTCCGCGCACGACTTCCGGCAATACCTAAATATCTTCCATTGCGTATGCCTTGAATCATCGCTCCTAAATTTCCCGGAGGATTACACCCAGCAATTAAGGAAGGACGAATAATACCCAAAATAACGTTGTGTTTGTAGCACCATTTATGCAAAAACTCTTCGGCCAGACGTTTGCTCATGGCATACGGAGTTTTCCCACCCAAAGGATACTCTTCTGTTATCTCTTCTCCATACTCGCAACCATATACGGCTACTGTAGAAATAAAGATAAAAGCTCGGGGAACCCCTCTTCTTTCCAATGCTGCACAAAGATTCTTTGTACCTTGCAGATTTACATCAAAAAAAGCTTGTTTCTCTGCTTTCGTCTTGGGTGTCACATGTGCTTTTCCAGCTGCATGAAGAACGATATCATACCGTTCACGCAGCTCCGGTATCTCCTGTGCCATGTTCACGGTATAGTCATCCTGTGGCAACAGACCTACAGTAGTAACCTCATATATAGCTTCCAAAAGAGGATGCACGTTGTTACCCAAGAACCCGGAGGCCCCTGTAAATAAAAGTTTCATGAAAATTAAATAGAAAAAATTAACTCAAAAGAAAAGTAATATCAAAATGCTGTTCCGGAGTCATAACAAAATTCCTTCCCCATCTCAACTAATAACAACAAATCAATGTCGCTATCCGAACGTACATCACCACGTGCCTCGCTCCCATAAAGAATAACCTTCAAATCAAGAAAGTTACGATGTAATGCTTCTTTATATTAATGATACGACATGTGGACGACTCATAGAAACTTTGTTAAGTATGGTGACAAAGTTTCCGTAAGTACTCAATTTAGGGCATACCCCTTAATGAAAGCACTTTTCAGTGCCCTAAAACGAGTTTTGTTAATTAATTAGTTTTGAATTTAACATTGGCTGGTAGCCAAAGTGATTTTGCCAGGAACCATGTTAACATAATCCCTGCACCCGTTAAAAATATTTTTGAAAAAAGTTCCAATGAAGTTCCAGATAGAACAGCCATGAAGCTTTACAGTTCCTATTACACTATGATAAGTTACAGCCATCCCAGCACCGGAATCACTGCCATAATGAAGGGAATTGTTGCGTTGAGTGGTCAGCTTCCGAAGTAAGCCCGGCTTCATCATAAACATGTTCTTTCAAAAAGAATCTCTTTAAAAGGTTTGAAAAACGCCCGGCTACCGGTTCACCGCCTTGATTACCGGCTTTAATGAACTTGTTGTTTGCATGAGACATGCAAACCTGATGTATAGCTGATTTCAGCTCATTGCCGATAAATACATAAGCATTGTATCCGTCAGACATAATACTCTTTAATTCCGAATCACCCAAGAAGTCTGTTAGTACCTCACGACTGCGAGAGTCATTCTCATAGAAGAAAGGCTACTCCCATCGTTTTATACCCGTCGGGACGATTGCCCAGGTCACGTTCCTTTTGGGGAAGAACCGGCCTATTCCGAAATTTATTTTTGTCCAGAGAATCTGTACGGAGTGTATCGTCCGTACCGTCATATTTAAACCTTTGATTTACAAACATAAAGGCAGCAAAACAATCTCGAAACCTCAAGTAAACAAACCTATTCGTCTGATTTTTTAATATTTTAACCATAGGAATCTCAAGTATCAGAATTACATCTTTCCAGTCGATCCGATAAACCGTATCTGCCTCATTCCGCTCTACTTTCATAAACTGATAGCCAGCAACAAACTTCTTTTCGAACAGGCTGTATGAACGGTTGTCAAATGAAAACATACGGACTATTCTCCGATTTCGAGACAACGCATATCGGCAAAGTCACGGACATAATAGAAATAATTCAGACCAGTTACATTCAATATAATCTCTTCAGTTTCTCTACCATGCGAACTAAATCCTGATAACTTAAATTCTTTTGGGATAAACGCAGCCTATTGCTGATACGAATCTCAAGCCAAATACGAGCAGAGGTATCATTACTGCTTTTTGATGCAGGGGTAGGTTGGTCACTAGTCCTGTTTTTTTCCTCATAGGTAATCACAGAGACATCATCAACCCAGACTGCAACCACTTTTTTGCGAGTATCCTTAAACCATTTCTGGAAAATGTTATAAGGTACTTTGTTCCTAACACAAAACGATTGGAGAGATTCTCCATGAGGCAAGCCTCGCTCTGGTACTGAAAATAAAACCTTTCAAGATATTCACTGCTATACATAATTCTATAAATTTAGTTGGCAGCAAAATTATTACTTTCAATTAATAGCCATTTTTTGACTGCTTACTCATCTATTTGTTTAATCCACAATTCCATTATAAATCCTCAAATATCCATCTATCATATTATCAACAGTCAGCTTCTTTTGATAGCTTTTTAAAGCGTTTTTTGAGAAACGGGTATAAACATCTTTATTCTCTAAAATATAGCAGATTTTCTCACAGAAAGCTTTCGCTGAATTCTCTACTGTATAACCATTTTCATCATCTAATACAATCTCGCTAATACCTCCTACTTTTGAAGCAACCACCGGTTTTCCAAAAGCCATGGCTTCAATAATAGTCATCGGTAATCCTTCATAATTACTGGGAAGAATAAACAAATCAGCGTATTCATTATACGCGCCCGCATTGGGAAGACTTCCCATGAAAAACACATTTTCAGAATACTGTCCACGAAATTCATGCTGATTACCAATCCAAACAAAGGCATATTGAGGTAATAATTCAGAAACTTTCAGAAATAAGTCTATATTTTTTGGGGGAGATAATCTGGCAATACATAATATTATCTTTGAATAGCTTCGCATTTTATTAAAGGGACTTTCCGGTAAACGCAATGGTTGACTAATACCATTATATACAAAACAAACATTGTTATTTATCCCCTCATTACACAAATTATCTTCATCATATTTACTTACACCAATAATAGTTCTACACCTAAATTGCAGCATCTTTTCGAGGAATAAATATTTTCGATGGGCTATACGTATAGAATCAAAGCCATGAACTGTATATACTATTTTTGCAGAAGGAAATGCTATTCGGCCTAATAATCCGGCTTTTGATGAATGCAAATGAATTATATCTGGGTGATACTTTTTATAAAGTTTCCGCATAGCTCGAATTGTCTTGATTTCATTGAGTAGAGACAAAGCTCTTCGTAACGATGGAATGCGTTCACATATCACAGACGGATGAAGCAACAACCACATTTTTCCGTCACCAGCTCCCGCCGCCACTATCACCTCATGTTCTTTAACCAACCTATTTGCCAGATTGACAACGACCGACTGTGCTCCTCCAAGATCACAGAGAGTTATTACTTGAAGTATTCGCATAAAAATAACGTTCAAAAATGACGTATAATATAATTTACAAAATCATTAAAAAGTCTGAAACAATTTATTATAGAGGTATAGGAAAAAATAAAGGCGGTATCTTAAAGCATAAGTCATGCCTATTGCAATCAGATTTTTTCTATATACAGCATGCCGTATGGCATTATCATAGTAAGGGTTTTTCAGTTCTTTATTAATCTCGCGGCACACCTCTCTATATTTTTTATTTTCAAAGAATTGAGATGCAGCTACCGTAGCCACTTCATGCGTAACAAATCGATATAACTGCTCTTTAAAGTCATATTTAGACATATCAATTTGTTTTTCTAAATGCCTACCTATAACTTCCGGAGTATTCCAAGGGAAAGCTTTTCTGCATTTTGTCATAGACGACGGATTCATTCTATAATAATAACCGCAATAATCCATCACTACTGCGTTTCGAGCAAAGTTCATAAATGCTATCGTACAGGCTTTGTCCTCTCCAATCTTCAGAAACAAACCTTGCTGTTGTTGTTGTTGTTGTATGTATATATCAGATTTAAATGCCTTACCCCACAATTGTCCCGGCAGACAAGCATCATCATTCCTTCTCATAAGTAGAGGATAGATTTCCTTCACCAATTGTTCTTCATTATAATAGCCTGTTCTTAACGAAATCCTTCGATACTTGTGATTGGTTTCCAAAGCAAAAACATGTCCCATCATAACAATATCCGGATTTTTATATTGCTTTATGCTATCAGATATCAATTCAAGATAACGGGAATCTATCCAATCGTCCGAATCCAGACAAATACAGTAATCTCCTCGCACTTCATCAGCTCCTGCTATTCTTGCACTCACCAATCCACCATTCGCTTTATTTACCAACCGGAAACGGCTATCCCTTACCAAATACTCCTGACAAATGGTCAAGCAGTCATCGGTTGACCCATCATTCACCATAATGGCTTCAAAATCCGAAAAAGATTGGTTCAGAACACTGTCAAGGCATTGTCTAAGATACCTACCTGTATTATAGATTGGAATTATAATACTAAATAAAATCATACTAAACTATTCATTACAATATTACCATCTTGAACTAACATGTAATCCGACCTTGATATAAAGCCTTAGCAATGCTATCATCTTTGTATCCAGCAGAAAAAGCAATAATCTGTCTTTCATTCCGATTTTAGTTTTATCACCCCCCGATATGTTTGGAAAAAGAGAGATAGAGTATTTGAAAGCTTCTTCATTGTAGAATGATGATTTCATAGAATGTACTTTTACATAAACCTTTGCCAGGGATAATACGGGTGCATAATACTCAAGATTTATCTTCAAAAAGAAATCCTCCAACAGCAAAGCGGCTCTTTCCAGACTTTTAATAGATTTTACACTCACAGATGCGGTATAAGACGTAGCTATATTTTTAAGATAATAATAGCACGTTTTCTTCAGATATGCCACCTTATTGGAGTTATAAACCAGTCGTGGACTGGTAGCATAGTCTTCACTATAACAGATGCTTTCATCCAATTCAATGCCGTTATACACTTTTCTATTACAAAAGCGGAAGCAGAGTTCAAACCTCGTCTTTCTTATAATCATTTGATACAGATACTGCTCTTTTGTTTCAGGCATGGATAAAGTAATGTGTTTTGTGAAGTTGTCATATAATTCGTCTATGTCAAACACCACCATATCGGCATTTTCATCCAAAGCCTTGTTTACAAGACATTCTACTGCATCTGTCGAGATATAGTCATCGCTATCAATATGCCATATATACTCACCTTGGGCATGCGACAAGCCTGTTTTTCTGGCAGCAGTCAGCCCCTTGTTCACTTCATGATTTATTAATATCACTTGCTCCCTCCGATGTGGATAATCAGTCATTTTATCTTGGATATGCTTCATGCTATTGTCTATAGTACAATCATTTACAAAAATGTATTGCATATTTTCGTAAGATTGCGAAAATAATGAATCCAAACATTTATCAATGTAGCGTTCAACATTGTACACCGGAACGACAATAGAAACTAAAGGTTCTCTATTTCTTAACATAATCATTTAATATAAATATAAAGTTCACCGTTGGGATTAACATTATTCATCACCCAGTTATCGTCATAGTCCATGGAAAGAGCCACGGGATATGGACTGAATAAATAGTACCACCTTGTTATGGTATGTTTTCTCCATTCAAGCATGAATCCGAATAGAGTAAGGAATACATAGGTTTTAAAAAGAACTTTCAGTTTAGACATTCCCGCATATTTCATTAAGAAAAAGATGCCGTAATAATAGAAATATGCCATCACTCTACCATTTACGGCAAAAAATGCGGAAGTAAATGCCGTCAGCAGAAATAAATTATACACCAAAGATGTCTGTTTTGTTATAGGAACATTCTTGCAGAAAATAGCAAAAAACAATATATTGCAAGTGTAATGTCCTATCGTAGGAAGCCAAAAAAATATATTATGCCCCTCAAGATATTCGGTAGAAGCGTATTCTCCCTCTGTATAACTAACAAGATAATCATTTAATTCTCCTAAAGGAAGAACGGAAACCAATAATCCAAACGATTGCGAAACAAAAAAAAGAATTCCAAAAACCAAATAGAAAATGGGCTTATGCCTTACATACAATCCAACCTCTGCCAGCAGAATGAGTGGTATCACCATCATGACACCAAAATGAAAGAAAAAGGCAATTAATAACAGCCCTATGTCAATAAAACGTTTTTCGTTCAGCACATAGTGTCTGAAAATGTAATAACTTACTAAAGATGCTGCAAAAGAGCTTCTCAATCCTACTGCAACAGCAGCGTAGGGAATTATAAAAATCACGAACCATAAAAACACACAGCGGTCTCTATCGTTCGGCTTCATGCTTTTGCAATAGCTATTATAGGCATTTAAGAAGAGCATTGTAGTGCTCGCAACAAGCAAGAACCTCAAAAATCCAAAAGAGATACCATATTTTATAAAAATAAATTCCAACAATGGTAATAGGAAATCCACTTTTATGTTCACTCCCAAAAAGAACAAGAAATCGTTCCACTCAAACAGCTTTATGTCTTGAAAGTTTACCCAATGCCTATACAAATCTGCTACGGGAGGATAAAGCAACATGGCGCATAAACCCATAAACAATGAAAAAAGAAGATACATATTCTTCTTTTGCCGATAGCAGCCATTTATCACCATGGGCATGGCCAGTACAGGGCAGCAAAAAAAAGCCACCCACACAAACCAATCAGTTCGGATTAAGCTCCTCAATTTCAAATTGTCCATATACATTCAATAATTCCGGATGACATTTAAACCCAAGAAGATGTTTTTTACATTCCTTCGGGAATGAAAAGATAGAAGTACTATTAATTGTATATGCATCGGTAAAGTACAAACCTATCAAAGAAAACAACTCCGCCGGCATTTTTTTTGAATATACCATTACATCGGGAAACATTCCTCTGTAATCCATAGTATCTCTGGGATGTGTCTTGATTACTACATCTTCTGCATTGTATTGATTAATTATACCTTGATATATCTCTCTCATCACTTCGTCACCCACACCTTGATTGAAAGGTTGTGCCAGTATAATCACCTTCTTTTCGCGAAGTTTTTCTATTTCCTCCTTATTAAAGCTGAACATATCAAGAATATAATCTTTATAATCACACGTTTCCCATAACTTCCTGATATCGACAAGTATAGCTTTTTCTTTGAGACAAGCAGGAATAGATCCCATAGCACCGGTAAGAACAACTTGTGAAGCATATTTAGAATTACCATACTCACCATAACACATGCTGGAGCCAAACAGCAATCTGTATAACCACTTGTGCTTCATCGTTGACGGTCTTACTAAAGCGCTTTCTATATAGTTTGCCAGACCATCTTCAATAACCACCATAGAGCGTTTGCGCAACAGAGCCGGAGTGTACCACAGGTGATCTTGACCAAAAATCGGGAGCGTACACAGAAAAGGCCATTTCATATAGGCTGTACATTTTAACCAAAAGCGGCATAATACTCTCAACACAAACGGCTGTGAGGTCATTTTCACATAAGAGAGAAATTCCTTATACTTGAGTTTACTCTGAAATTCAGACGAGAATGCATCTGATATAAAAAAGAAAGTCTTGTCAAATTGTTCCTTTCCATATACCAGCATATAAATGAGCATGGTATACGTTGAATCAACAAAACATACAGCTTTCAAATCTTTATATTTCTTCATCTTTATTCTTATTTAGATTTATTATTCTATTCATATTGTGACGTAATCACCTCACGTATTTATTAATTAATCCTTTAGCTCTAAAAACCACCATCGCCACCATAAGGGCTTTAAGGAAAACATAGAGCAGACAGGTATAGTAAAGGCTGTATCTGGTAAACAGCATTGACAGTCCTAAATGGAGAACAGAGCAACTGAATGTTATGAACATCAAATCCTTGGTTCTATCATAGTAGAAAAGATAGTTGGTATAAAGAAAATATATACACTGAAAATATCCGGAAATGCCTAATAAATAAAAATAAGGCAAGGAAGATGAATACTTGGGCAACAAAATAGGGATAATGACTGAACAACCTACAAAAACGATGACAGCCCCAATTGTATAAATAACAAAGATATCCCTTGTTTGGCGTTTCAGCCGCAACCACCTGTCATTCGCTTCCGAAGACAATATTTGATAGATTGACACAGAATTTGTCTGATTAAATGCCGCCCCAATCATATCTATGATATTCGAAAGATTGAGTGCAAAACTGAAGATTCCAACTTCGGCAAGGGTATAATAGTAATTGATGATATATCTGTCACCGCCTTGCTTAATCCAACTCGTAGCCAAGTGTGGAATTAAAGGAATGCCCCACATCAAGATAGGCTTTACCTGAAGCCACGAAAGTCCCTTGAAAATAAATAGGCGATAGCGAAAACACACATAAAAAGCTACAAGTCCATAGAGTACTCCGCAAGCAAGCTGTGCATAGATACGTCCCACCCATCCCTGCTTCAAAGCAACAACAAACAGCATAGTTACAGCGAAATTTACAACGGCAAAGCTGCAACTCACCAAACCAAAAGAAGTCAGTTTCTCACGGATGCGATAATAGTCGAGTACAATTTGAAAATAGCAGTTCATCACAGAAATGACTAATGCAAACCAAAGATAATGTATCGGCAATTCTAACACTTCCGCAACAAAAGTATTACCCAACAGAAGCAAAAAAGCGAAAAACGTAGCTACCGCAAAAGTGATTAGGAAGATGAGAGTATAGTCTTGCTTAAATTTCTTTTCATCCTTTTTAAAGAAAGAAATAGTTATGTAACCATGCGTTGAGAGAGAAACAACAAACCCCAAAAAAGAAATGATGGTGTTGAATAAGCTCAAAGTACCATAATCTGAAGGAGCAATATAATTGGCCAGAATAATCAGTAACAAAAAGCTTGCACCCTGATTAAAAAAAGAGAAAAAAGAGAACAAAGCTCCTTTAAGCAGAAGCTTGTTGCCTAATAAACAATTTAAAAACATTATTTTTATTCAGCAGCAGTGCTACGCAATCCTCTCCACCTTTTCCACACTATCACCGGCAATATGCTCAGTGATACGGTAAGTATTATCGTCAGTGTAGCGCAGATGTATTTATTGCCCACAAAATCCAGCAACATTCCATGTGGAAAGAATGCGAAAACAAACATCTGAAGGAGAAAAATCTCGAAGGAATATTTCCCCATCAGACCTATAAACTCTTTTAGTTTAGTACTCAAACGATTATAACAGAATTTCAGAAAGAAAAGGAACAAAGAGGCTACATAGAAGTAGCATATCCAATGATATATCTTCCAGTCTGTCTGAAAAAATAAAGGTTCGAAATTAATTGAGGTATAAGCGAACATCAAAATAAACGCTATACTGACCACAGAAAGCAGCAATCTAATATTATCCAAGAGAATACCTTTCTCCACCCACATATATCCCAAATAAATCAAAAAGAAATACCGGAAAAATAAAAGCCTGTAAAGCATCTCAGGTATGTGGATATATATGCATACCAACTCCCAAAGGCAGCTTAACGCAATCATCAGCAAGCATATTTTACCCCCCCTACAACTTTATTTAACAATTTGATTATCAATGCAATAATAGGCAACAACAACGCAAACTGTATGTATATCCACACATAGTAGGAACCAGGACCTATACCGCCACCAATAATAACAGTCTTCATCACCTGCAAAGGATCTCTTTGCAATACCACTACCAGCAAAAATACCTCAAAAAGCAGTAAGAGAAGAAAAGGCTTGAAAATCCTATTAAACAGCTTAACCAAATTAGGCATTTTCACAGCCTCGTCCACTCCATGCTTATAGGCATGAAAGACCTGTATCAATAGGAACAAAGGCACTGCTTGGTCTCCCCAAAGAGGAAACAAGATATATTCTGTGTGTGGCAGACAGTGTGCCAACACTACCAAGAAGATACAGACTCCTTTGAGATAATCTATGAAAGGGTCATATCCCTCCTTTTGTAATGTAATGGGTAGCATTCGTTTTATATTTGTAAGCACTCAATTTAAGGTATCCCCCTTAATTAAGGCACTTTTCAGTGCCCTAAACCGGTAAGTTCTCTCCTGCTTCCCTGAAGGGACATCAGGCATATCGCCAAATGCTTATGGAATATTATCACCGGGAAGAGTACCGTCAAAAACTGATAACCTTCGACCTGAACGAAAAGACGCTCAAAATCACTGCTACTAATACATACTTCTATTTAGGTCGATGACAGCAGCAAAGGTCGAAATCTTTAGAATAGAAAACAAAACGGCATTTTTGGACGCTTACTTTTATATCCAATTTATTGGCAATCTATTCAACAACACACTCATGCCGTTCGCCAAAGTTCTTTTTTCCCTATACACATAGGAAAATACTTCACAAGTAGTAGAGTAAGGAAGTAACTTACCACTATAATCAAAGGAAACTCAAAACACAACACAGCCGCCCAACTATTGGGGACTATGTGTAATACTTTGACTACGGGTATCTGTGCAAAAGGGAACATTGCCAAATGGACACCGAATATTACAATGGAATTTCTTCCAAAAAACAAAAAAGGCCTATCAAAAACCAAATACCGCCTACTCCTAAAGGATTGGGTTCAAGAGCATCTATTGGTATAACAGTAAAGAGTTTGGCAAGTCCTATAAATTTATCCAAAATAGAAAATTCAAATAGGCCTTCAAACAGATAGCGTACACACTGCACCAAAAGTTGCAAAGTTATTCCGAATAACCAAAAGAACACAAAGGGTACTAAAAGTGTATTCACTTTCTTGATAAAAAAGTCCTTAAAACAACTCCGTTGTCTGAAAAACAATCCGGATACCAAGAAAAAAAGAGGTAATCGTAAAGGAGCATTTATCGCAACTCCGGTCAAATCGAAATGATAAAGTACCACCCAAAGTACTGAAAAACCTTTTATCGCATCTATGTAATCTATACGTTTTGTTGCCATTGAATTTAATATAAATTATTCCTTACATAAGCACAATATCTATAAAAATATTACATTGGGGACGTCAACAATTAGCATCCCCAGCTGATATGCAAATTAAACCTTCTCTTACTCTCTCTTTCTCACCTTCAGCCATCCCTCCAGCCACTCATTCACCATCTGCCTGATTTCATCATCCTCCAAATCCATGGAGTAGTAATAAAAAAGTGACTGATAAGCACTTAATCTCACATCCAGCCCTTTTTTATTTTTCCATACGTAGTTGTACAAATATGGGCTTCTTTGGCAAGAGTATTAATATTCAAGTCTTTCTCTTTACGCCATTTCTCAAATAAAGCACCCAGTATAGGGTGGTCACTGTTTACATTCATCGTCGTCTTGTATTATGTTATCAGAATTAAAAAAGTACATGTTATTAAACGTTATTTTAGGTTTCTCACATTTAAAATATTTTCCATATACAGAAAATATTTAATGAGAAAAGAGCCCTAACTTCGCACAAAATCTTTAAAACAACAAAATGGAAAATCTATTCAAAATGTCACTTTTCATGCCGCCCATATCACCGATAAAAGACGAAAACACCGGAAAAACCGTAAAAAGTGCCACACTCACCCCATTCAGGACAATGAGCATTGACGAAGTACACCGTCTTATCACCTCCGACCAGAGACTTGCCGAACTGACACTCGCCATAAGAAATGCCGCAGCACAAGGAGACGAAACTACCGCACGATTCCTCAAACAACAGACACTACCCTACGTCACTCCCTGCGGCGTATTCACCCGACGACGAAGCGACTGCCTCACGGAATCCTCCGGCCTGGTTGTAGTCGATATCGACCACCTTGAATCCGCAGAAGAAACGGAAAACTTACGGCAACAACTATTCGATGACCCCTATCTATGCCCTGCGCTGGTGTTCATCAGCCCCACCGGACGGGGCGTAAAAGCGTTTGTTCCCTGTCTTCACGGACAGAATCCTGCAGAAGGAATACAATGGGCCATGAACTACGTCCACTGCATGTATGACACCGAAAACACACAACCCGGAAAAGGAGTGGACACTTCGGGGAAAGACCTCGTACGTGCCTGTTTCCTCTGCCATGACCCGAAGGCACTGCTCAGAGAAGTTGTGAATTTCGAATGATGAGTCATTGCAAATCACCGACTACAAATTACTAATTATAAATTACCAAATCCGATGGAACCACTATCTTCATTGCACCTTCTGGCCGAAGCAGTCAGAAATGCAGGAGCAGACATTGCTCCAACCTATCAAGAATATATACAACTGGCATTTGCCATTGCCACCGACTGCGGAGAAGCAGGACGGCATGATTTTTTAAGTCTGTGCAGCCTGTCGTCCAAGTACGACCAACGGGCAGCCGACAAGCTCTTCAGCAATGCCCTGAAGACCGGCCGTAACGACGTGCATCTAGGAACCGCCTTTCATCTGGCCGAGCTTTGCGGCGTGAAGATTCAGCATGAAGCCGCACCCGCCATTGGTACACTTGGTACACAAAGTTCACCCCTCTCTTCTACCTCACACACACGCGCACGCGAGGAAGAGTCCGCATCGGGCATTGAACCACTGTCTCCATTACCCACTTTCGACGAACACCTCCACTGGCCTTATCCCCTGAATCGCATCATGAGCTGCGGAACCTCCCTCGCCCAATACGATGTACTGCTACTGGGTGCCATCACCGTATTGGGTGCCAGTATGGGAAAACACGTCCGATGTTCCTACGGAGGAAAAATGATGTCCCCCTGCCTGCAAACCTTTGTAGTAGCCCTACCTGCATCCGGCAAAGGAGTGCTCTCCTTGGTACGCCTGCTTGCCGAGCCCATTCACGATGAAATACGTGGGCAGGTAGACGAAAGCATGGCATGTTACCGCCGCGAAAAAGCAAAATACG
The DNA here is from genome assembly GCF_003602965.1 of Bacteroides sp. AF25-5LB. NCBI lineage: Bacteria > Pseudomonadati > Bacteroidota > Bacteroidia > Bacteroidales > Bacteroidaceae > Bacteroides > Bacteroides sp. AF25-5LB. The sequence continues at coordinate 75,625 of NZ_QTMC01000011.1, read as the reverse complement.
ACACACTGGGCAAGGAACGTGGAAAAACGGAGACTCCCGTAATGCCTCTCAACAAGATGTTCCTCATCTCGGGCAACAACACCGGAACCGGCATCCTGCAAAACCTGATGGACTCCGACGGTACCGGACTGATATGCGAAAGCGAAGCCGACACCATCTCCACCGCCATCGGTTCGGAATACGGACACTGGAGCGACACCATGCGCAAAGCCTTCGACCACGACCGACTGTCCTACAACCGGCGCACCGACCACGAATACCGAGAGGTAAAGAAAACTTATCTTTCCGTACTTCTGTCAGGCACCCCCTCACAAGTGAAACCACTGATTCCCACTGCTGAGAACGGGCTCTTTTCTCGCCAGGTATTCTACTACATGCCTGCCATACATCATTGGCAAAACCAGTTCGACCGCAATGACAGCGATCTTGAAGATACCTTCAAGGCTCTGGGCATGGAATGGAAGGACAAACTGAAAACCATTGTCATGAACGGAATATTCACCCTTCACCTTACGGACGGACAGAAAGATGAATTCAACCGGCTCTTCTCCCGGCTTTTCGTACGCTCCGGACTAGCCAACGGAAACGAGATGTCAAGCAGCGTGGCACGTCTGGCCATCAACATCTGCCGCATCATGGAAGTGGTGGCCATGCTCCGCGCAATGGAACAAGGGGAAATCACCGCCTCGCCTTACGTGTCGCCCGACCCTCACACAGCCACAGACAATCTGAAAGACCACATTGTCAGCCGATGGAATCTCCTCATTGCTTCCGCTGACTTTCATGCCGTACTCTCACTGGCCGAAAGCCTTTACCGGCATACCACCCATATCCTCTCCTTCCTGCCCAACACCGAAGTGACAAGCCGCGGCAATGCCGACCGGGATGCGCTGGTAGACAGCATGGAAGAAGAATTCACACGGGCCTCTTTCCTGCAGAAAGCCGGAGAGATGGGCATCAAATCGGAAACCGCCTCCACCTGGCTCAAACGTATGCAGAAACACGGGCTGGTGGAAAATGTAGATGGCAAGGGAAACTACCGGAAACCCAAAGTCTGACATTCACTTCGCTTCACGCACGCGTATGTGTGTGAGACGAAAGGATGGATGAACCTCTGTACCAAGTGTACCAACCTGACCTTTACGCCATCCAACCTCAGGTTTAAGGCTCTCCAAGTGCAGCCACTATCAGCCGCACTTGGGCAGGCGTATAAGAGCGGGAACGGGAAGAACCGCCCAAAGCGGAAAGTCCGTCACGCAAATCGGGACAAAGGTCTATCCAGTGTTTCAGTTTGCGGAAGGCAGCCTCCGGACAAAGATTGGGACAATAGATTTGGGCCAATTCGGTACGCCCGTATGTACGTATGACAAAAGAATCCATAGTTGACAGTTACGATTTATATTTCATCAAAAGTAACTATAAATCATGACATTATCAAACTTACAAGCGTAAATAACCGACTAAAACAGACCCAAACAGACGAGAACCTGCAAAAACCGACAAACGCCCGTATCCACAGCCTTATCTTTGCATCGTTGAGTTCAACACAGCAAATGTTTTTATCCTTTAACTTCTAAATTTTAATTGTATGATTCGTTACAAAAAGTATCAAGTGACGGGCGAAGACAGCCCACTGAAAGGCCTCTGGTATGCACGCCCCGTAATCGAAGAAACCTTCGACATCGAAAAATTGGCCAAGCACATGTCCAATCACAACACCCCCTATTCGAGTGGTGTCATCAAGGGGGTACTGGCAGACATGGTTTCCTGCACCAAAGAATTGATTCTGGACGGCAAGAACGTGAAACTGGATGACCTTGCCATCTTCTCCGTAGGAATCGTCAGCAAGAAAGGGGCGCAATCCGCTGCCGACTTCTCGCTGGCCAACAACGTGAAGGGGCTGAAGCTCCGCGCCCGTGCCACCGGCGAACTGAGTAATGCCCAAATCAACCTGGATGGACAGCTGAAGGAATCTTCCCTGTACACCGTAGGCGGAAAAGCTCCCGATGGCAGTGGTTCCGACGGCGGTTCCGGAGGAAGTGACGGCAATCAGGGCGAGAATCCGTTAGGATGAGAATAATTACAAATTACTAATTATCAATTACCAATCATCATGAGTGAAGACAAAAAGTCAAAATCCGTATGGGGCATTGTCCTCAAAGTAATCATCACCGTAGCTACCGCCATAGCGGGAGCTTTAGGTCTGGGCGCTTGCAAATAGCCATGCGTACGATTACCCTGCTCATTATTCATTGCTCAGCCACGCCTCAAGGCGTGGCCCTGGGCTTTGAGGATTGCCGCCGCGACCACATCCACCACCGCGGCTTCCGTGACATCGGCTATCATTTCTATCTGACCCGGAACGGCGAAATACACCGCGGCCGCCCGTTGGAAAAAATAGGTGCGCATTGCCTCAATCACAACCGCCATTCTATCGGCATCTGTTATGAAGGAGGACTGGATGCTGCAAGTTTTCCTGCCGATACCCGTACATTGGAACAGAAGGCTTCGTTACTGGCACTGCTACGTGAGTTGAAGCGTATCTTTCCACGGGCGCTGATTGTGGGGCACCATGACTTGAATCCGACGAAAGCGTGTCCGTGCTTCGATGCGGAAAGGGAGTATAGGGGGCTCTAAAAGGCTCCCTTCTTCATTCTATCATCCGCACTATCTGAAATGCCTCGGCCAAGTGTTTGCCTACGGTATAGCCGCGAAACCGGGCAAGGGCTTTCAATGCCTCCGAAGAGCGCGGATGCGGAAAAGCACGGCTCTCAAACTCATAGGCCGCCATGGCAGCACATTTTGCTTTCAAATCATCCTCCGAAATCTCCATATAGAAATTGGCTGTGAAATGGCGTGGGTCGCAAGTAGCCTGCCACTCACTGGCTGATGGGGTCTCGAATGTAAAAATAGCCTTCACCGGTTCGTCCTCCATAGGGCGTGTGGCAGTCATCACTGCTTGAAAAGTCATCTGATGGTCAATATTAAGGTCGCCACCATGGTGGGTAAAGATAAAGTCCGGACGAAACTGTTCCTTCTCATGCTCCACTACCTTTACGATATCAAGCAGTGCATGGCTGTCAAAACGGTTGTCGGAAAAATTATATGCCTGCACGCTGTGATAGCCTATCAACTGCCGCGCCGTCTCCACATTCTGATGATGCCTTTCCAAGACTTCCTTCCACTGTTCCGTGTCACGGGTATCTGAGCGTGAAGTAATCCCCTCTCCCAAAATGATGACCCGGGTCTGTACTCCTTGTGTCTTGACTAGTTTGTGCATGGTAGCGCCTAGGCCCAGCAGTTCATCATCGGGATGGGCGGCAACAACCATGATACGTTTATTTGTAAATAGAGACATAAATATATTACTGAACGTACTCCATTTTCATTGGAGTACCACGTTTGACATCACGATTGACAGTTCTACCTAGAAGTTCATCCAAATATCGCGGATGCAATCCTTGCCCTGGCCGAATAGAGCGTAAGTTATTAGCCGTAAGCGTTTCGCCGGCTTTCACATCCTCAACAATAAACAAAGAACGAGCGAAACCTCTATTGAACCGTGCATGTTCGTTTAGTTCATATTGTACAGTGCCTAAAGCCTTTTCTGTATTACGGATTTCATCTACCATCGTCTTGAACTCATCCGGCTCCATTGAGAAAGCAGCATCAGGGCCTCCCATTGCCCTACTTAAAATGAAGTGCTTTTCCACAATCTTTGCTCCTAATGCCACAGCGGCAACAGCAACAGAGTGTCCCATAGAGTGGTCTGAAAGGCCCGCCACAACTTTAAAGCGCTTGGTCATATCGGGAATTGTCAAAACATTAGCTTCTTCTAAAGGAGTGGGATAAGAAGATGTACACTTCAGAAGAGCAATCTGATTATTACCCTCGCTACGGCAAATATCAATGGCTTCTTGTATGTCAGTCATCTCGGCAATTCCTGTAGAAATAAGAATAGGCCTGCCTTTTGAGGCCATTCTGCGAACAAGAGCTGTATCTGTAATCTCGAAACTTGCAACTTTATAAGCAGGAACGTTCATCTTTTCCAGAAAATCAACTCCTTCCAAATCTGATGGTGCTGAAAAGAACTCCATATCCAAATCATGGGCAACTTTCTGCAATTTGGGCAACCACTCCCAAGGCGTGTATGTTTCCTTATAGAGTTTGTTCAATGTCTTCCCGTCCCACAAAGTGCCTCCACCAATTTGAAAATATTCATTATCACAATCAATGGTAATACCTCCGTCTGGATTGTCATTCTGTACTTTTACAACATCGGCACCTGCCTTTTTCATTGCCTCGATGGTACGGACAGCAATATCAAAGCTCTGCAAATGATTACAAGACAGTTCTGCCAAAACCAGCGTTCTGTCCAGTTTATCAAAATTGATTTCTACCATATCTATATCTATGCAAATATACTATATTTAGAATTTGATGAGTTCTCCTTCAGAGTTAGTAAAATACTCCAAGTATCTACGTTTCATACGGGTGCCAAACTGAGGCGAGACATGGGGCAATGGTTCGCCTAACAATTGTTTAATGCGGAGATAAGGCAAATTTACTCCACCTGCTGCAATTACAGATACCGTAGCCGTCAAACGAGGATTAATATCCATTAAAACTGCCGTTCCATCTGCACTGCGCATAAAGTCAAAACCCACATTACCATCCATGTGCATCAAGCGCACCACATCGCTACATATTTTATAAGCTTGCCTGTCATAAGCCAATACGCTTTCCTGTGCAATACTCATAAGGCTAACGACATTTTCACGGCCTACCTGATAGATTACAGTACCCTTATGAGCCAAAAGGTCAACTGTGTATTCATTACCTGGCATGAACTCCACCAACATAAGCTCATCCAGCACATCCACTTCTTTCAAAATGCTCAGCATATCATCGTAAGAAGTATAGAAACTGTTGGGCTTCTCATGGGCGAATAGCTGATAACGGGACTTGTTCGCATCAATAATTCTTACACCACGGCTTCCACTACCATTGACTATTTTTAGGCATACAGGTTTTTGGGGATAACCCATATACTTACACCCTTCAACAAAGTCATTGACTGTATGGACTGGATAATATTCAGGCACCGGTATCCCTGCCTCTGCAAGCATTTGGTATGTCTTAAGCTTGTTATTTGCCACATCTACAGAATTGCTGTTGGAAACCGACAAAGTGACCCCTATCCGCTTGAAATCGTCCCATCGTTTCACCAATGCACTCACTTCCGCCGAAACTCCCGGGAAATAGATATCTACATGTTCTTTCTTGCAAATATCGAGCAATATGTTACAATAATCAGGATGAGTAGCTGCAGGTACTTGATAAAAAGCGTCAACCATATACCTGGCAGAAGGTTCATCAGACATATCCACACCTACTACCCTAATTTTACGTTCTCCATTATTTTTGAAGCAAGCTATGATGCCGGGAATAGATGGTGAGCCACTGGCGGAAATTAATACTGTGAGGTCTTTCATTGCTTCTCTGTTATAAAAGTGTTGAACACATCATCAAAAGTTTCTGCCCGTTTGATTACCTTAATCGTGCCATCTTGCGAATAACACAACATTTGGCAATCCGGTTGGATAAACGGTGGTTTTGATACGATTGAATAGCCCCCCACATTACCAAAGAGCAAAATGTCACTTACAGAAACAGGTTCCTTAAAGTCATGATATAAACAATCTTGTTCCAAACAAGTGTATCCCATAATATCTGTGATTCCCGAACTATAATTCGCATTGACAGAACCTGCAGAATGGACCACTCGATAAGGCACTTCCTTGAACTTGCAAATTTCACCGGCATTGTAATAGCAACTGTCCACGGTTACAAATTGTTTACCTCTAATAGACTTGATATTATCCACACGGGTTGCCAGTGATATAAACTTTGATATGAGGGTAGTACCCGGTTCTGAAAACAGAATAGGTTTCTTTTCTGAACCAGAAAAGAACTGCGCCATAGTTCCAGCCACTACGCGGGCGTAATCATCATAAGTCGGAACATGATCCCCAAACTGAATAGCGAGAGAAGGATCCATTTGTCCGAACATACCACTTCCAACGTCAACGTAGTCTACGGCTCCGTCAAAATAGTTAGAGATGACATCCAATAAACCGTCAATTCTATTTTGCCAAGCCTCTAATCCCCGTGCACGACTTATATGGCAGTGTACACCGCTCAAAACGACATTGCCGCATGCCTTTAGACAATCAATCGTACGTCGGAAAGATTCACTGTCTTTTTCCAGACCAAAACGTGAAATGTATCCAGCACCAATATCCATGTTAACACGGATACCGACCCTTATAATCTTGTTTGAATGAATGCGGGATATTTCAACGACACGTAAAGCTTCATCCTCACTGTCTATATTAGATATGCCCCCATTAAGAATATGCTCCTCCATACAACGGCCTTTACAAGGTCCGTTATAAATAATCTGACTGTCCGGATAGCCCAATCTTTTTGCTAAAGTATATTCCATATCGGACACAACCTCGGCATATCCCCCCATCTGTTTAACTAAATTACATATGTAGGGGGTATAGTTGGTCTTATAAGAGTAAGAAGGAATATAGTTATCGTAAACAGCACGGAAAGAGTCACATAATGATTGGAAGTTTTCACAAAAATCTTTTTCATGAAACAAATAGAATGGGGTTCCATAATCATGGACTAATCTTAGGATTTCACTATCCAATGCACTTTTCGTATCGGGATCCTTGGTATAAAACGGAAAATCTAACAGATATTTATTCATAAAAACAGTTTAAAATTTCAATACGGTTCCCGCATCAAATAGTTATAGCTCTTTACTCCCTCAAATGTCAATATATCTTCATTACACATAAAGCCATTATTCAAAAACACTCTTTGCGACGGTATATTCTTGTCTTTAACTTTTGCTATTAATTCTTTAATACCCATCCGATTTGCCTCTTCTATGCCCAATCGAATAATAACATTACCCAAACCTTTTCCACGACTTTCTGATGATATAGAATAATCAATCTCAGCTTTACCCTCTTCAATATTGAATCGGACTTGACCAACAAGAGCGCTATTCTTAACTAGAATAAAGATTTGAACATCATCTCTTTGCATACAATTGGCAAACCATTGACAATGACCACCATATTCAATAGGATCTGTATTAAACGCATTGTTACGAACAGTAGAATCATTGGCCCAATGAAACAACAAATCTAAATCTTGAAAACGTACATTCCTAAGGTAATAACCATCTTGTAAGTTATGAAATAGCTGGCAATAGTTTTGACGAATGTCTTTCCCTATAGATGCGCAAGGAACCGTTGATGCATTAAGAGCATCCATATCTATATAGGGGTGCTCCACATTGCCCAAACCGATTACCCATCCTTTAGCAGTGACAAGATTATAGAAATCCATCTGATTATCTACAAACCACCCTGCCGCAACTTTTGTATTACAAAACAAAGCCTCAATGCACACTGTACTTGCTGAACAAATAACGAGATCTGACTGCCTAAACAAATCAGCCATTTGTTCAGCTGAAAGGCCTGAACAATATGTAAGGCGTCTATCTTGTGATATAGGGTGGATTGGTTTATAGGCATCACCTACAACTGCGGTTATTGATTTAATATTTTTGCTCTCAAGAAGATTACTTGCATAGTAACCGGTTGCATCAAAATCATCACAACCGCCAAATGTAATAGTAACTTTTTCTATACCCCCTATAGTATGACAACGCTGTTTTTTTACAGCTTCGATAAACGGATGACGGAGCAACGCCCAATCAAACCCCAAACAGAGTTTGGTATAGGGCTCTACATCAAACAAGGATTCATCCGTTAACCCATGGTTTATCACAACATCAGCCACATAATGCTTGTCGTGCATATCATCCACACACACCAGACAGCATCCCTTTTCTTTAATGGCACGCTGGTAATCAGTAGTAAAGAAATAGTTGTCAAGTACCACAATTTCGTCACCTTGCAAAAGGGAAAGGAACTCATCATAATGTGATTCTTCCTGTAAGGGGATGAAAGGACATACTTTCTCCATCTCACTTACCTGATATGAGGTAGGATGACAAGTAAAGAAGGTACAATCAAAATCGTCCTTCAGCATATCGGCCAAAGCCAGAGTACGAATAAAGTGACCGTAGCCGATGGTAGCACTTGCATCGGCACGGAAATAGATTTTTTTCAAGAAAATGAAATGAATTAAATTGAAATTATTGGAAATTCTTCACCACATCAAGCACAAGAGTTCCAGAGTGTGGGCCTCGACTGTACCGTATGATAACATCTATATTCTTCTTTTGACGTGCCGGACAAGAGGCAAATATAAGAAAGACAAACCGGATCAAGTGTCCGCATCTGCTTACATAACTCTACAATGCGATGCAAACCATAATACGCACGTATCAAACGCCAATCATCAAGATTGCCATACTCAAGTACTCGCTGAACCACTTGTTGAGGGGCAGGCATCCATAGAAGCTTGAGACATATCAATGTCCCAAAACAAAAAGGGTGACAACCTACTCAAGCATTCTTTTTCGTCCATATACAGTTTCTTTTGCTACAAAAAAACAAATGAAGAAAACATCAAAAGAAAAGTGCTTCTTCTTTATGCATAAATACCTTCCTCCATAATGTTCAGTCTCAATATTCCGTCCATATCTTCACGCAATCTTACGATATCCACCGCGCAGCCAAACAAGTATTGAAGCTCTTCTTTGATGTGAACTAAACTAAACATGCTGGGCGTTTGCAATTCAACATAAACATCCACATCACTCTCAACAGTTTGTTCATCACGCGCTACAGAACCGAATATTCCCATACGCATAATGCCATATTTAGAAGCATTTTCGGCCATGTACTTACGCAAAAGAGTGATGTATTCAGATGTTGCCTTCATGTCTCTTTGTTTTTACTACACACAAAGATAAATATCGAAACTAAAATAAAAACTGGCCGGAATCATGAAAAATCGGCTCCTAATCAGAGAAACTTTTGTTTTACCTTACTATTAATCCCCAATAGTTCTTGATGTTTCTCCAAGTATTCATAAATCATCTTATTCTCAATAGGAGCATTCTTGTAAAGCTGCTTATAGATTTCATTCATCAGCAAAAAATCGGCTTCCTCATCAACAGTCAAACGATAACTAAGCTTATTATAAGGATATTGTTTGCAAATATTTTTTTCATTACGAGCTATGTAAGGGCAAACATGCTCTCTTTCTTCAGGGGTTTTAGCATGGTGATAAGCTTCATTTAAAGCATGCTTTGTAAATACCTCTACAGAAGTACCCAATGGAGTTTCTTTACAATACATATAATCCGCATCACCCCAGTTTTCTATCATTTCATCAGCCAAATGCCAATCAACACACGGATTATCGCAAGTGGCCCTGACAATCAATTCAGGGTTATATTTCTCTGCACAATGATAGAAGCGCCCTAAAACATCATTTTCACTACCTCGACAATATTCTATCTTCTTATTTTCCAAAAAATCGGCCAGTTTATCATTCAAAGGTGTGTCTGGTATAGCAAATACAACCTTATCTATTTTCAAGGACTTATTGAGACGCATATTAACATGTTCGAGAATTGAAAGCCCACTGTTTCCCAACTCCATCAATACCTTCTCTGGCAGTCTTGATGAAGTCAAACGCGCTTGCACAATACAAAGTGTATTCACCATATTGTCCACCCTCCATCTACTTGAATATTCTGTCCCACTACATATTTGGATGCATCTGATGCCAAAAAAAGCAATGCACCTTTTAAATCCTCAGGATTGCCAATGCGCCGGGAAGGATTTTTACCTGCCAAACGACTTACAAACTCTTCATTCTTTTGTACAGAAGGCGAAGGAAAAGGTCCTGGAGAAATGGCATTTACACGAATATTATCACCTATTAGATATTCACCAAAGAATTTGGTCAGTTGAATGACTCCGGCTTTGGAGGCTCCGTATTGAGGAGGATTAAAATTTGGGTTGCAATCACCGTCGTAAACCTTAAAGTCAGGAACCACCACACCGTACATAGAAGCGATGTTCACAATATTTCCAGACTTTTGTTCTCTCATATAAGGAATTACTTCGCGTATACACTTGTAAACACTACCTATAATACCATCAAATGAATAAGCCAAATCCTTGTCACTAACTTCTTCAGGATATTGACCGGACAGATATACTGCATTATTCACCAAAATATCAATACTACCATATGTTTTATTCACATCAGCAAAGCATTTTTTGATGCTCTCTGTGTTCGAAATATCCAAAGGGCAGAAATAGATATTGGAAACAATGGGAAAAGCCAATTTAAACTTTTGTTCATCTCTACCGGCCACAACAACTTTTGCCCCTGCTTCATTAAGAGACTGTACAAAAGCTTTTCCCAAATAACCGTAGCCGCCAGTGACAATGGCTACTTTATTCTCCAAAGAGAAAAAGTCTAAAACATTCATATTATAACCAATTAGAAGGATTCAACAAATAAGTTTCTTTCACAGTTATCTGTTTAGCCAACTCCTCAACCTCTTTCGTACAGATGGCCACATTGATATTGTTCTGCAACTGACTTATATTATCAACCCCTATCAATACACCATCAATAAAGGGGTTTCGAAGCACAAAACTTAATGCACATTGTTCAATGGTGATAGAATGCACTGCACAATAGGATCTAATCTGCAATAAATAAGGTTTCAATGGTTCCATCTGCCCACTAAGGCTACCCAGATCCTTAAAAAAAAGTCCCTGCAAAAATACAGAACGAGTATGTATCTCTACCCCAGACTGCTTAAGTTGAGAAAGATAAACATCGAACTGCCGATCGAAGAGATTATAAGGAAATTGTAAAATATCAAACTCTACTCTATTATCTAACAAATATTGCAGTTGATTGATATCATAAAGCGAAAAACCAATTTTTTCTACTTTTCCCTCTGCTTTGAGTTGCTTCATCTCTTCCCATAATTGAGGATGGGATTGATAGAACTCAAAATGATGAACAAGATAACCATATAACTTCTGTTGATGGAGCTTCTCTATAGAAGAAGCGAATACGGTAGCAACATTTTCTTTAGACTGGGGATATTTGGAAATAATCTGAAACTGAAGATTATTTTCAGAAAGAGACCTTCCTAAAACGCTCTCACTACTTCCATAGGCAGAGGAGGTATCAAACGTATTAATTCCGCTTTTCTTTGCCCACCTCAATATCTGCCCGACCTCATCTTGGTGTACCTGCCCAAACTGATTATTTATTCCATAGTCAAGTCCGAACTGTACGGTACCGAGAACAAGCTTGTTTACGCAATTCATTTCGCTACAAATTCTATAACCTTTTTAATCACATACTCCTGTTCCTCGTCCGTCAGCGTGGGATACATCGGAAGACTCAGACAATGTTCGTAATACTCTTCTACTATAGGTAAATCGCCTTTCCTATTTCCCCACTGCTGATAGTAAGGCATCAGATGAAGCGGAGCATAATGAACCTGCGCATAGACATTGTTCTCGTGCAGATAATTATAAAGGCCCAAGCGGTCAGCTACTTGAATGATATAAAGGTGATAAGCATGATAGACATCGGCAGCATTGAACGGAGTCTTGATACCATCTATTCCGGAAAACGCTTCATTATAGCGTCTCACGATTTCATGGCGGCGGTCAAGACCTGCTTTCGCACGCTCCAGCTGAGAAATACCCAAGGCAGCCTGAAAATCAGTCAGACGGTAATTGTAGCCTAACTCCTGCATCTCGTAATACCAGCCACCATGATGCTCGTGCAATAAAGCAGGGTCTTTCGTAATGCCATGCGTACGGTAAAGACAAAGCTTGTCATAGAGCTCCTTGCTGTTGGTGGTCACCATGCCTCCCTCACCCGTAGCGATATGTTTCACGGGATGGAAAGAGAATACGGCACAGTCGGCAAAACAACCGTTGCCACAATGTTGTTTCTTGCCTTTACTGTTCATGAAATAGCCACCGGGAGCATGACAGGCATCCTCGATAATCCACAAGCCGTACTCGTCGGCAAGCTTTCTGAACTCTTCCAGATCCAAAGGATAGCCTGCAAAATCAACCGGAACAATACCTTTGTAAGTACCGCGAGGAGAAGCTTTAAGCATGGCTTCGAGTTTACGGATATCCATGAGGTAAGTATCCTTGTCAATATCACAGAATACCACCTCGCCGCCACAATAGCGAATGCAGTTGGCACTGGCAGCAAAGGTCATGGGAGTGACAATCACCTTGTCACCCGGCTTTACATTCAGTGCGGTAGCTGCAAGATGAAGCCCCGAAGTAGCATTGTTCACCGCTACGGCATATTGTGCACCTACATATTCGGCAAATTTCGTTTCAAATTCCCTGATTTTGGGACCTTGTGTCAGGTAATCGCTTTTCAGGGTATCGATGACTGCCCGGATGTCCTCATCTGTGATATGCTGACGACCGTATGGAATAGGCTTGCTTATCATTTCACCTCGAAATTAGGGTCAACGTATTTCTTTATATTCTCGCGCATAGTCTCTACTGTCTCCCACTCCGTATTGTTGTCACTGCTGTAGTGGAAACCGTCGGGAACGGGTACTGCATTGTGATGTCTGATGAACTCTTCGCGACTGTGCTTGAAAGATACGGAAGGAAGAATGACATAATATCTGCCCAAATCGATTGTATCAAGAGCATCGGTTACAGTAATCATCTCCTCGTGCAGTTTCTCTCCCGGACGGATGCCCACTTCCACCTGCGGCAGATTGGGTGCAATGGCGGTAGCCACGTCCTGGATATGATAGGAAGGAATCTTAGGAATAAAGATTTCACCACCCAGGTGATGTCCGATGGCATACATGACCAAAGCGACACCGGCTTCCAGTGAAATGTTGAAACGGGTCATGCGCATATCGGTTATGGGAAGTTCCTTCGCCCCGTTGTCACGCTTGTTGATAAAGAAAGGGATTACGGAACCGCGGGAACCCATCACATTGCCATAACGGACTACGGAGAACCTGATGTCCTTGGAACCGCTGATATTGTTGGCGGCAGTAAACAGCTTGTCGGAAGTGAGCTTGGTGGCGCCATAAAGATTAATGGGGGCACAAGCCTTGTCAGTAGAAAGGGCCACCACATGCTGTACACCGGTGGCAAGAGCAGCCTTTATCACATTCTGCGCACCGTGTACATTGGTTTTGATGCACTCTTCGGGATTGTATTCAGCGGTATCCACCTGCTTGATGGCGGCTGCATGGATAATCACGTCCACTCCTTCGCAAGCCCGCGTCAGGCGTTCGAGGTCACGGACATCACCGATAAAGAAACGCAGTTGCGGATACTTATGACCGGGATATTTCTGTTTCAGCTCAAATTGCTTCAGCTCATCGCGGGAGTAAATAATAATTTTCTTTACTTGCGGATAATCACGGAGAATGGTTTCCACAAACTTCTTTCCGAAGGAACCCGTTCCTCCGGTAATCAATACGGATTTATTGTTAAGCATTATATGAAAAGTTTTATTCATCGATATATTCCCATGGATAGGGATTGTCTGTCACATTCTGAAATTCATCAACCGCTTCCTGCTGTTCGGGAGTAAGTGATAAGGAATCCCAGGAGGCGATGATGGAACGGCCTTCGTCGGCCAAAGACTCGTCGAACACTTCACCGTAGCAGGCGGTAAGCAGACGGAGCTTCAGTAAGGAAGCGGGAAGGGCGTCGAGCACATCCCAACAACAGTCCAGCACTTCCTGGACATGCTGCTGCTTTTCGCCATGGTCCACAAAAGAGGCGCTGTAACCCATAAGAAGGGCAAGACAGACATTTGCCTGCTCTTCGATGGTAGTGCCTTTTACACCCGACCGGTATAAAGCCATGGTAAGACGGTAGACCTCACCGTTCCGCCGTGACAAGTCATCGCTATAGACGGGACTGCCGTCCATACCCAAATACATCAGTTCGTGCGCAGCACGCTGAAGAGTGATTGCTTCTTCGGAAAGAGACATAAGCAATTATAGAATTAAGAATTAAAAATTAAAGTTCAGCCGATTACTTCTATAAGATCGGGATGGATAGTGGCCATGGCAACAGCTATGACACCTTGTATTTCGATAACCACGCGACGGTCACGTGCGCCTTTCACCTTCAGAAACACACCCTCTTGCCCCTCAAATTCACCGCCGGTAATCCGGACTTTGGTGCCTTTGGACAAGTTCAATTCATCCGGTTGAAAATAAAGAAGATGATCATCGTAAGTGCCGGATACGGCAATGAAACGCTGCATCTGACCGTCTGGGACAATAATCTTCTGCCCACTGCGGGTATCGGTGATATATTGCAGATAAGTGACTTGAGATTTTACACGCTGCACATCGGAAGGACGGGCATGGACAAAAAGCAGATTATGAACGACCGGAACCAGAGCACGGACTTTTTTCCCTTTTTTTATACATATCTTGTATTGCATAGGAATGAAACAGCCCAAATTTTCTTTCTTGAGCAGATGCATGGCATCTGGTTCTCTGCGGTAGGTGGCACGCATAGCATACCAGATTTCGACCTCTTTCTCTATTCCCATTTTTATGCTTTTGTTCAGACAAGGGTGTTCTCCTGGGGCTTTGAACCTCTTGCATACACTTGAAATTCAATTACTTGCGGACACTTTATGTAGAATACGACAAGCTTTATGCCCTTCTTGTCAACAGATTTTTTGCAGTCATTCATTACCTGTCAGGTAAAATGCTGTAAACGAATCTATTGCAAGCAAAAAGCGTTCAATAGACGTTCGTTTTTTGAACGTCAATATTTAAGAAAACTAAAGAGGGAAGATTACTTAAAAATTAGTAAAAGGAAGAAGTTAGAGAAATACAATGCAATAGGCTTACTGACAAAGTATTATACTCACTAAAAAGAAATTTATAGAATATTTTTATTAAACATTTTGCGAGATTCAAAAATACACGTTATCTTTGCGTTCATTAAACGAACGTTTAAAAAACACCTTTTCCAAACGAAATATTCCACTGTATAACAAATAATTACATTGAAATAAAAAATATCGTGTTTATAGAAATCAGATTCCTACAAACACGATATCAATTAAAAAAGAAATTACTATTCTCAGAAGTTAAAGATACCCAATTCCGGGAAAGTAGCCCCTTGCACTGCAAAACAGATTCCGAAGCAAGCCGCACTTACAATCCAAAGAATAACCAGCGTCCACTTCAAACCGGAATTCATCGGCTGCCATTTGAATATCTGACTGAAGATGGCCCATACAAGACTGACCAAAGGAATTCCTACCAGCAAGATTCCTGCAATGTACATCACAATGGCAGACAACGGAGAAGTAGGCAGTACCACATCAGCCATCGGGAAAAAGGAAATGAGAGCCGCACCGCCACCAACAGCCACCGCTATCGCAGCAAACAACAACGCCACAAATACCACTCCAAATACAAACAATACCGGACTGCAGATAATGGCAAATATCACCAGACAGATTTTCAAGAACCAGCCGACAATCATCACCAATGCATCTCCCAACTTCTGCAAGAAAGTACGGGGTTTGTCCGACCTCATATAATCATTCACCCCATTGGCAACCTTCTCAAAACCGTCCGTCACCGTCTTTCCGATATTCTCCACCGTAACGGCCTCGCCACGCATACTCAACTTCTCGGCCGCTGTGCGGGCTTCCGGTATAACCAGCCAACACACGATATAGACCGGTATCAATGTCCCTACCCCACAAATCAAGATGACAAGCAGTAACAGTCGAAGTAAAGTTACATCCCATCCCAGGTAGGCAGCCATTCCACTGATGACACCACCCAGCATTTTGTCATCCGGATTGCGGTATAGACGACGGCGTGTAGTGCCATAAGCGGTATTGCTGTTCCAAGCACCGGCACCATAGCCGCCCCCGGCACTCGTGCTGCCGGAATCGGCACTAGCACTCTCTCCTTCCGCCTCCATATCTTCCGGCTTTCCCATGCGGGCAATCACCTCTTCCACATCGGCTATCGTGATTACTTGCGAACCGGCCGACAATTTCTCGGCAAAGAGTTCGGAAATACGGCGTTCAATATCATCTACAATCTCGTCGGCACCGACTTCCTTGCGGAAGTGCATCTTGAGATTACTCAGATAATTATCCAAAAGACGGTATGCGTCATCATCAATATTGAAAACGGTTCCACCTAAATTTACAGTTAATGTCTTTTTCATAACACACTATTTATTTACAATTTGACTATTTACGATTTACTATTTACCATTCGGCGAATGCAGCATATTCTCTGTGGGCATTTCAAGAATTGCTGATGTGATTCACCGTATCGTTCAACTCTTTCCAGGATGTTTCCAGTTCACCGAGAAAGACTTCTCCTTTTTCCGTCAACCGGTAATATTTACGGGGAGGACCTTGTGTAGACTCAATCCATTCATACCCCAAAAGGTCGTCGTTCTTCAAACGGGTGAGCAACGGATAAAGTGTACCTTCCACCACAATCAGTCTGGCTTCTTTCAACTTCTGAATGATATCCGAAGCATAAGCCGGCTCTTTGTGAAGCAGCAGCATGATGCAATATTCAAGCATGCCCTTGCGCATTTGCGACTTTACATTGTTTACATCCATAATGGTATTTACTATTTGACAATTTACGATTTACTATTTTGCTGCGCAATAGAGTAATGAGTGTCCTTATTCATTCTATTGTTGTTCCTTGTATGGCACAAATATATGTATTATATCAGTACCTTGCATTACAAAGTACCATGTATTAAACATTATTAACAAGAAAAGTAGTTCACGCTACTCTATAACATCAGTAACGTGAACAGAGAGGGAAAGGGATATTTACCGATAGATAACAATTTTATCCAATATACCGGTCAGACTCGCAATTGCTACTCCGTAGTTGGTTATGGGGATGTGCTGTGCGCGGGCATGGGCTATACGATTGAGAACGTACTTCCGGTTGAACATGCAAGCGCCGCAATGGATAATTAAATCATATCGGGACAAGTCTCTGGGAAAGTCATTTCCAGATACAAAGTCTATCTGCAATTCCTCGCCGATGCGCTTTCGTAGCAGGCGGGGAATTTTGACGGTACCGATGTCCTCGGTCAGCGGGGCGTGGGTGCAAGCTTCGGCTATCAGTACACGCGATTGGGGGGTCAGGCTATGGATAGCGGCAGCTCCCTCCACGAAGGCATTGATATCTCCTTTGTAGCCGGCAAAAAGAACCGAGAAGGAAGTAAGACTACTTTCGGCAGGCTTTTGTTGATAGACGATGGGGAATACTTGTGAATCGGTGATTATCAGCTTAGGCGGACGGGCAAGGGCTTGCAGGGAGGCTTGCAGCTTGTCGGTGGTGCAGCTCATCACTAAGCACTTTTTATCCAACAGTTCGCGGATGGTCTGCACTTGCGGAAGAATGAGACGACCTTTGGGGGCTTGTATATCCTGGGGCATCACCAGCAGGACGACATCTCCTTCACTTACCCAATTGCCCGTGATAGTCTGCTCACCAAAATTCTCGGGAAGCTTTTCGAGAATAGCATCGAAAATGCCTTGAATGCCGGTACCCTCTTTGGCACTGACCACAACGGGAGCCTGCCCGCATTCCTTTTCAATCCGAAGCACCACGGAAGCGGTGTCTTGACGGGAATCGGCTTTATTCAGTATCAGTATCACGGGGATTTCGCGCGCAGCCAGTAGCTTTAGCCATTGCTGTTCCAGCGTTCCGTCAGCTTCATAAAGCAAGAGGGCGATGTCCGCTTTCTCCACCGTCTTTAAGGTACGCTCCACGCGCATACCGCCCAGTTCGCCTTCGTCGTCATCAAAACCGGGGGTATCGATAAAGAGGCACGGGCCCAAAGGATATACTTCCATGGCTTTGGTTACGGGATCGGTAGTAGTGCCGGGCGTTGCGGATACCAATGCCGTGTCTTGCCCGGTCAAGGCATTGACAAGGCTGGACTTTCCGCTGTTCCGTCGTCCAAAGACGGCAATGTGCAGGCGGTTGGAACGAGGTGTATTATTCATAAATCCGAAATCTAAAATCTAAAGTCTCTTTTCCCCTCCCCTATCTCCTGAAGATTACGTTCGGCTATCGCCCGTATCTTGGGGTTCGGGATATGCTCCATCTCCTCACGAATCAGCTGTATGCCCTTCTCCTTGGTTTCGGAGGAGGCATAGTCCTCCAGATATTCTTTTAATGTCATCAGTGCATTGGGCTGGCAGCAGTTTGCTATCTGTCCGCGCTTGACGAGCGACATGAAGCGGTCTCCGGTACGTCCCTCGCGATAGCAGGCGGTGCAGAAGCTGGGGATATGCCCCAGGTCGAGCAGCCAACTCACCACTTCATCCAGCGTGCGCCGGTCGCTCACATCGAATTGGGAGGAATCTTCCTCTTTGGCTTCCGGCACGGCATAGCCTCCCACGCTGGTGCGCGAACCGCCGCTTATCTGCGAAACGCCCAGTTCGAGCACCCGACGGCGTACGGCTTCCGACTCACGGGTGGAAATAATCATTCCCGTATAAGGCACCGCAATGCGGGTAACCGCCACAATACGGCAGAACATCTCATCCGAGATGGCATCGGGAAAATCCTCGGTCGAAATATCATCTGCCGGACAGATACGCGGCACGCTGATGGTATGCGGACCCACGCCAAAGGTAGCTTCCAGATGTTCGGCATGCATCAGCAGTCCTACGAAGTCATAACGATAGGTGTTCAGACCGAACAATACGCCGATACCTACGTCGTCGATGCCACCCTCCATAGCACGGTCCATCGCTTCGGTGTGGTAGGCATAATTACTTTTCGGTCCCGTGGGATGCAAGGCTTCGTAATGCTCTTTGCTGTAAGTCTCCTGAAAAAGGATATAAGTGCCGATGCCAGCCTCCTTCAGCAGCCGGTAGTTCTCCACTGTAGTGGCGGCTATGTTGACATTCACCCGGCGGATGGCCCCATTCTTGTGATGAATGCTGTAGATGGTGCGGATAGACTCTAAGATATAGTCGATAGGGTTGTTTCGAGGGTCTTCTCCGGCTTCCAGCGCCAGGCGTTTATGCCCCATGTCCTGCAAGGCGATAACCTCGCGGCGTATCTCCTCTTGCGAGAGTTTCTTGCGGGGGATGGTACGGTTCTTGGCATGATACGGGCAATAGACGCAACCGTTCACGCAATAGTTGGAAAGGTAAAGCGGGGCAAACATCACAATGCGGTTGCCATAGAATTTCCGTTTGATTTCACGTGCCAGATGATAGATGCGCTGCACCAGTTCCGGCTCGTCACATTCCAGCAGCAGGGCCGCCTCCCGATGGGAAAGCCCCTGGCACAAAGCAGCCTTGTCAATCAAACTTTCGATGAGCGGACGGTTGTTGCGGTTTGCCTGCGCATACTCCAATGTATCCAATATCTCCTGGTGATTGATGAATTCTTCCGCTTGTCTTGACTTTATGTTATACACTTCGTAAATTGATAATTGGTAATTAAAATAAAGAATGAAGATTTGAAAATTATCAATTATCAACGGTCAATTCTCCATTCTCATAATCTCCTCTCTCTTTTGATACCTCGTAGCCTATCCCTTTCAGTTGTTCCTCCAATTTTAGCAAACCTTCTGCCGCTTCGGCACCCGCAGAAGCTTTGTTATCATAGAGGGAGTACTTCGCCCGCTGATGAGAAGGCGAAAGATTAGGCATCACGACATTGGCGCCAGCCAATATTCCCCGTTCCCGTCCGTCCGGAGCAAGTGTGGCCAGGGCAGTGGTAGCAGGTATCAGTGCCGCGGGATGCATCAACCGGAAGATAGAAAGCAACTTCAACGTCAACTCCATATCTCCCGGCGGAAAAGAGGAAAACGGAGTATCGTGATGCGGAAGAAAAGGTCCCATGCCTATCATCTCCGGCTGAAACCGTTCGATGAAGAGAATGTCTTCTACCAAATGGTCCACCGTCTGGTAAGGACTGCCCACCATGATTCCGGTTCCCACTTGATAGCCTATCTCTTTCAGCCAGTCCAAGCATTGCAACCGATGGGAAAGGGACATCTCCGCAGGATGAAGCCGGTGATAATGCCCTTCGTTGCAGGTTTCGTGCCGCAACAGATAGCGGTTGGCACCTGCCAGGAAGAAACGTTCGTAGGCTTCCCGCGATTTCTCGCCCAAGGATAAGGTAATGGCACAATCCGGGAAGGATTGCCGGATGGCGGCAACTGTCTCCACCATCCCCTCATCCTTCACCGCCGGCGCTTCGCCCCCTTGCAGCACAAAGGTACGGAAACCCAACCGATAGCCTTCATGGCAACACGAAAGAATCTCCTCCTGCGCCAGCTCATAACGGACTATGTTCCGGTTCTCCTTCCGTATGCCGCAATAGTAGCAGTTATTGCGGCAACGGTTGGTTATCTCAATCAGTCCGCGAATGAAGATTTTATTGCCAAAGCAGGCAAGCGCTTCTTCCCGGGCAAGCTCCTGCAGGTAGGCTGCAAGTTCTGTGTCCCGACAAAGAAGCAAGGCTTTATACTCTTCGGCATCCAGCCTGCGATTGCTCCGCAATTTGTCAATCAAATGCTTCATATAAACGGACAAAGGGCTAATACGTCTCTTTTCTCTTTGCCAACTCCTGCGTCAGCTGGCGCTTTCCGGCAGTTATTTCATTATGCGAACATGGCCCGGTAATACAACCACCCTCGCAAGCCATCACTTCAATAAATTGCCCCGGAGCCTTGCCCGACTTGGCGTAAGCACGCAACGCACCGATAGCCTTCTTATCCAGATTAGCCACTTGTACGGCATTGATTTTATCTGCCTCTTCCTTCAGATAGGCTTTCACGGCACCCATCACGCCTCCTGCCTGCGCAAAACCATGCGCCTCGCGCACGGAAGTGAAACTCATGGAATAGGGCTTTGCCTGCTCCATCTGAATATCCAGCCCGGCAAGCACGGAAGCCACCTCCTCGAAAGTCATGATAAAGTCCACCGCCTCGTCGCGCTGCGCCTCTTTGCGCTTGGCAACGCAAGGACCTATGAAGACCACCTTCGCATCCGGATACTTCTCTTTAGCAATGCGGGCAGCATAATACATTGGCGAACCGGTGCCCGACACGTAAGGCTTCATGGCAGGAATATGCTTGTTCACCAACTCTATATAAGACGGACAACAGGAAGTCGTCATAAACTTCTGACCCTCCTCCAGCTTCTCAATCAGCTCGTGCGCCTCGTTGCTGACGGTATCCATCGCACCCTGAGCCACCTCAATGACATCCGTAAAACCGACTTGTTTCAATGCGCCATATACTTGTTCAATAGTCGTCTTGAACTGCCCCAGGATGGACGGAGCCACGATAGCCACCACCTGCTCACCCTTGCGGATTCTGTGCAACACGTCGAACACCTGCGATATTTCGAAAATTGCTCCGAATGGACATGCATTGAGACACTTTCCGCAATAGATACATTTGCTTTCGTCAATATGCTCTATCCCCTTCTCATCCTTACTGATGGCTTTCACGGGACAAGCTTCCTCACAAGGTACGGGAATATAAACAATGGCATGGTAGGGACAACTCTTATGGCAGATGCCGCAACTGATACATGCATCATGGTCAATCCATGCCTGACCGCTCTCCTTGACATGCACTGCCTTCTTGGGACAATTCACCTGGCAACTGCGTGCCGTACATCCGCGGCAGAGATTCGTAATCTCGTAGTTAATCTGCACACATGCCGAACAAGCTTCGTCAATCACACACATGATATTGTCTTTCGGCCTGCCATTTTCCGCTCTGTCCAGTGCACGGGCAGCGTACTCCGACAAGGGGGTCAGCTCATCCGTCTCGTCCTCCATATCGAGTCCCAGAAGCGGCAATGACTTGTACTTCCACACCGCGCGCTCTTTGTGCACACAGCAGCGTCCCGCGTGCTTGGACCTCTTCGGACTCAGCTCGATGGGCAGCCGGTCTATTTTATCCACAAGTTCGTTGTTATTCCACAGCTTTACCAGTTCCTTCAGTAATCTGTGGCGGACAATCATAATGTTGCTCGTAAATGCCATAATTTTTAAAATCAAAATTAGTTAGTTCGGTAACGGTCTGCAAAGATAACGATTGTTTCACAAAAAAGGCTTAACTTTACACCCCAAACAGTATAAATACAACCGATATGTTTACCATAAGAAAAGCAACGACAGCAGACTGCGCACTGATTCAGAAACTTGCGCAGCAGATATTCCCTGTCACGTATAAGGATATCCTTACTCCCGAACAGACCGACTACATGATGGAATGGATGTATTCATTGGACAATATCCGCAAGCAAATGGAAGAGGAAGGTCACGTCTACTTCCTGGCCTACGAAGAATGTGAAGCGGCGGGCTATGTGTCCGTACAGCAGCAAGGAGAAAATTTATTCCACCTGCAAAAGATTTATGTGCTCCCCTATTACCAGGGTGCACATTGCGGCAGTTTCCTCTTTCGCGAAGCCATCAAGTACATCAAGGAAGTGCATCCCGGCCCTTGTCTGATGGAATTGAATGTGAACCGTAACAACAAGGCACTGCAGTTTTACGAACATATGGGAATGCGGAAACTCCGTGAAGGGGATTTCCCGATAGGAAACGGATATTACATGAATGACTACATCATGGGACTGGAAATCTGAGCCCCGGCATTAAAAGCCCTCCAAAAACTAAAGGCTGCGCAGTTCATTACGAACATTGCGCAGCCTTTAGTTTTATCTTTCGTTTCCGATTACTTCGCCACCTTTTCAAGCCATTTCAGCATGAACAGCATGGTGAACATCGAAATGCAGCACGCTACTACAAATACCGTCCACGTCATCCAGATAGGAATACTTTCGTAAAGGATAGCACCGATAACGAGCAACTGATTACCAATGGCAGTAGCACCGAGCCAACCGCCCTGCATGATACCCTGATATTTGGGAGGAGCCACCTTGGATACGAATGAAATGCCCAACGGAGAAATGTACAACTCGGCAACAGTCAATATCAGATAGGTAACCATCAGCAACAGCGGAGTCACCTTCACCGGAGAGGTACCCAAAGCGATAATATCCTTGTGCATCGGCAAGTTGCTTACATAAGAACCGATAGCCATTATAAGGAAGCCAGTGGCAGCAATACCCATACCGATGGCAATCTTCCGCGGAGTGGAAGGCTCTTTACCCTTGGCACGCTGTGCTGCAAAGACAGCCATGATGACCGGAGTGAGAGACACAACGAAAATCGGGTTCAAAGACTGGAACAGCTCAGCTGAAATAGCCATGCCGAACAAATTCAAATCTGTATATTCCTTGGCAAAATAAGTCAGTGTCAATCCATTCTGATGGAACGAGAACCAGAAGAAAATTACCACACCGAATACGGCAAACAATGCATACATGCGCTGTCTTACCTCTTGTGCATTCATCTCCACTGCAGTGGCATCGCCCGCTTTTGCAGCAACCTTCTTGCTGGGATCGGGGAATTTCTTTCTGTTGATGACGAAAATTACCAAAGAGAGAACCATAGCCAAGATAGCTACACCGAATGCATAATGGAAACCAGTGGTGAACACGTTCAGATATTCATTGGCAAATACCGTCATATCCGTTACGGGTGTTCCGGAAATAGTGGCTTTGGCTGCCAATGCGCTATAAGTGTCCACAGCCTCGGGAGTCAGCGTTCCTGCCAGATGTCCGTGGCAAAGGGCAGGCAGGTCGGCATCATAATTGTAGCCGAATGTGGACAACCACCAGTTACGCACGCCTACTGCGGCAAACGGGGCAAAGATGGCACCTACATTGATGAACATATAGAATAAGGAGAAACCGGAATCGCGCATGCTGGAGTACTGAGGATTGTCGTACATCTGCCCTACGAGCGCTTGAAGATTTCCCTTGAAAAGACCATTTCCGAAAGCAATGACAAACAAGGCTGCACAAGTAATCACCAGAAACAAGGTCTTATTGGCAACCGGTGTAGGAGACGGGATGGCCAGCATCAAGTAACCTACCGCCATCAAAACAATACCGGCAAAGATGGTACCTTTGTAATTACGGGTTCTGTCGGCAATAATACCACCTATCAATGCTAGAATGTAAATAGAAAAATAAAATGTTGAGTAGATCAAACCTGCCTCTTTTCCATCCAGTCCGAACTTGGCTTGCAGAAAAAGTACAAGAATGGCCATCATGGTATAAAAGCCGAAACGCTCGCCCAAATTAGCAAAAGATGCGGCAATCAGACCTTTAGGGTGTTTGTTGAACATAAAAATTAGTTTTTAGAATTAGTAATTGGATTGATTTCTTGAATAATTCCTGCAAATATATAAATTCTATTGAAGATTTCCTTATAAAATTAAAATATCTCGGCAGAAATAGAAGATTTATTCATTAAAAAGAATACAAACCTCTGCATGCACTTCCCTTACCAAATCCTTCGGATCCAACTTAAGCTGCAAACCGCGTTGTCCGGCACTGATATAGATATACGGAAACCGCAGGCACGTTTCATGGATATAGGTAGGGAAAGGTTTCTTCATGCCGATGGGTGAACACCCACCCCGGATATAGCCAGTCAGAGGTAAAAGTTCCTTAACCGGGATAAGGTCACATTTTTTGTTTCCTGACGCTTTTGCCGCCAGCTTCAAATCCACTTCGTGCTCACCCGGGATGACACAGACAAAATAACCGGATTTATCACCGTGAAGAATCAGCGTCTTGAACACGCAATTGATGTCCTCACCCAAACTGGCAGCTACATGCACTGCACTTAAGTCGTTCTCATCCACCTCGTAGGGAATGAGCTCATACGCAATCTTGGCCTTGTCGAGAAGCCTTGCTGCATTCGTCTTATTGATTTTCATAATATTCTCTATGATGAGATAATTATCACTTGATATTCAATTCTTCACGCAGGAACTTAGGCGTATAGCCTTTCTTGCTTTTAGCAACCTCTTCCGGGGTTCCGCAGGAAAGGAGTTCTCCCCCTCCCTTACCGCCTTCTGGCCCCATATCGATGATATAGTCCGCCATCTTGATGACATCGAGATTATGCTCTATGACGATGACGGTATTCCCTTTGTCTACAAGTTTGTTCAACACGTTCATCAAAACGCGGATATCTTCGAAATGAAGTCCGGTAGTAGGTTCGTCAAGGATATACAGAGTCTTGCCCGTATCACGTTTGGAAAGTTCCGTAGCCAACTTCACGCGCTGGCTCTCACCTCCGGAGAGCGTGGTGGAAGACTGGCCCAACTTGATATAACCCAATCCCACTTCCTGGATAACCTTAATTTTGTTCAATATCTGAGGCACATTCTCGAAAAACTCCACCGCACGGTTGATGGTCATATCCAGCACATCGGCAATGGATTTTCCCTTAAAACGCACTTCCAGCGTCTCTCGGTTGTAACGCTTGCCGTGACATACCTCGCAAGGCACATACACATCCGGCAGGAAATTCATCTCAATGCACTTGTACCCATTGCCTTGGCAAGCTTCGCAGCGTCCGCCACTGACGTTGAAGGAGAAGCGTCCCGCCTTATATCCACGTATCTTCGCTTCGGGCAAGCCGACAAACAGATTGCGGATATCGGAAAACACACCGGTATAAGTGGCAGGATTGGAACGCGGCGTTCGTCCCAAAGGAGACTGGTCCACATTCACCACCTTGTCTATATATTCCAGCCCTTCAATACTATCATAGTCCAAAGGATCCTGCAGTGAACGATAGAACTTCTGCGAAAGAATAGGCTGCAACGTCTCGTTGATAAGCGTGGACTTGCCACTGCCGGAAACACCGGTAACGCAAATCAGCTTGCCCAGCGGGAACTCCACATCCACATCCTTCAGATTATTACCCTTGGCGCCACGCAGCCACAGACTGTGTCCATTGCCCTCGCGACGCTTGGCAGGCACCTCAATGGCACGCTCACCATTCAAGTATTGGGAAGTCAGCGTATGCGTCCGTAGCATTTCACGGGGAGTACCGGCAAAGACAACATCCCCTCCCAGCCTACCGGCTTTCGGCCCCATATCAATGACATAATCGGCGGCGAGCATCATATCCTTGTCATGCTCCACCACAATGACGGAGTTGCCAATGTCACGCAGTTCCTTCAAAGAGTGTATCAAGCGCTGGTTGTCACGCTGGTGCAGGCCGATACTCGGCTCGTCCAATATATAGAGCACATTCACCAGCTGAGAGCCTATCTGCGTAGCCAGGCGGATACGCTGGCTCTCTCCACCGGAAAGGCTGACGGAACTGCGGTTCAGCGACAGATAATCCAGACCGACATCGAGCAGAAACTTGAGCCGCGTACGGATTTCCTTCAGGATTTCACCGGCAATCTGCTGCTGCTTGCTGCTGAGATGCGGGTCTACGGCAGATAGCCAGTCATACAGTTCATTGATGTCCATCGTAGACAATTCGTAGATGTTCTTGTCGTGAATGCGGAACGAAAGCGCTTCCTTATTCAACTTGGCGCCATGACACTCCGGACAAACGGCAGTCTTGGCAAACTGGTCCGCCCACTTCTGTGCCGTGGCAGAAGCATCCTTCTCCTGCAACATCTGGATATACTTTACAACCCCCTCAAACGTCACAAAATAATCGGAAGAGGTGCCTATCAGTGAACTCTTTATCTTGATACGCTCGTCCGAGCCGTAGAGAATCTCGTCGATGGCATCCTCCGGTAAGTCTTTGACCGGTGTTTTCAGCGTTGCTTCATATTTCTCCAGCAAGGCAGTAATCTGCCAGAAGATCATGCTGTTCTTGGCTTTCCCCAACGGTGTGATGGCACCTCCGGCAATGGAGAGCTCACGGTCGGGAATCACCTTGTCAATATCAATCTGGCTGACCACCCCCAATCCCTTACACTTAGGGCATGCACCTTGCGGCGAATTGAAGGAAAAGTTGTGCGGCGCCGGTTCCCGATAGGACAACCCCGTCACGGGACACATCAGCCGTTTGCTGTAATGACGCACGCTATCCGTCTGCGCATCGAGTATCATCAGCAATCCGTCACCTTGACGCATGGCAGTGGCCACGCTGTTCTTCAGGCGTGTGTCATCCTTGTCCGTCACCACCAGCTTGTCTATCACCACCTCCACATCATGGTTCTTATAGCGGTCCAGCTTCATGCCTGGCAAGGCTTCGCACACCTCACCATCCACACGTACGTAGAGATAGCCTTTCTTACGCACCTGCTCGAAGAGCTCCTTGTAATGCCCCTTACGGCTGCGCACCAGCGGAGCAAGGATATAAATGCGTTTTCCTTTGTAATCCTTCAGGATAAGATCAAGTATCTGTTCCTCGGTATACTTCACCATCTTCTCGCCGGAGAGATAAGAATAAGCCTCTCCCGCACGGGCATACAACAAACGAAGGTAATCATAAACCTCTGTCGTTGTACCCACCGTGGAACGTGGATTCTTATTCGTGGTTTTCTGCTCGATGGAGATAACCGGACTCAGTCCCGTTATCTTATCCACGTCCGGACGTTCCAAATTTCCCAGGAAGTTACGGGCATAGGCTGAAAAGGTCTCGATATAGCGGCGCTGCCCTTCGGCAAAAATAGTATCGAATGCCAAAGAGGACTTGCCGCTTCCGCTCAGGCCTGTAATCACAGTCAGGCTGTTACGGGGAATCTCGGCATCGATATTCTTGAGGTTGTGCACGCGCGCACCATATACATTGATATATTCTGTTTCTTCTTGCATGTTGATTTATCCTATCGTTTTAACTGCAAAAATAACTGTTTCCCCCCGAATATCAGCCGAAAAGCGCTATTTTTCAGTTTTGAAATGCACAATATTATTTCTTAACGCAATCCTTTGGTTTGAATGCCACAATATTCGTACCTTTGCAGCTACTTTGGGAAATTGTAAACATAAACCAACGATTACTGAATGAAAACGATTAACCGCATTATCTGCTCCCTGCTGCTTGCCAGTGCATGCAGTATCGGTGCAATAGCACAAGAGAATCAATCTTATTTTCTGCATACTATCGAAAAAGGACAAAGTCTCTACTCCATCGCCAGCATGTACGGCGTCAGCCAGTCGGACATCATCAAACTGAACCCCGGCAGTGACGAGAAAATATTCATCGGACGCACATTGCGTATTCCACGCAGCGCTGCCAACATACAAAAAGAAACATACCATACCATCGAAACCGGTGAGACCCTTTACCGACTGACCGTGAAATACAATGTATCTGCCAAAGCCATCTGTGACGCCAACCCGGGACTGAGCGCCGAGAATTTCCGTATCGGACAAGTAATCCGTATCCCTTCCACAACCGAGCCCCAAACCATGGTCCCGGTTGAGACACAAAGCAGCACTGTGGTTGCCAACAACAATATTCTCGGCCCCGTAGAGTCACGATGCCGTGACATGCATAAAGTGAAGCGGAAAGAAACCGTATTCAGCATCAGCCGTGAATACGGCATCAGCGAAGCCGAACTGATAGCCGCCAACCCGGAATTAAAAGGCGAAAACAAAATAAAGAAGGGAACCTTCCTCTGCATTCCCTATCCCAAAGCACAGACGGAGCAAAATATCCAGTCGCAGGCAATACCTACCGACAGCGAGCTGTTCCGTGAAAACCGGAAAAAGACAGAACGCTTCAGCACCATCAAGGCTGCCGTCATCCTTCCCTTCCTGGACGGGGTATCAAAGAGCGAGTCTTCCCGTATGGTGGAATACTACGAAGGCCTGCTGATGGCCGTAGACAGCTTGAAACGTACTGGCACTTCCATTGACTTGTACACTTACAATTCTGGTCCCGAAAGTGCCTCGCTGAACTCCATCCTGGGCAAAAGCGAGATGAAAGACATGGACATCATCTTCGGGCCTCTGTACCAACAGCACATCAAACCTCTGGCCGAGTTTGCCAAGAAACAAGACACACGCCTGGTGATACCATTCACATCGAAAGACAACACGGTATTCCAGAATCCGGCGGTCTATCAGATAAATACCCCCCAATCCTATCTGTACTCCGAGGTGTACGACCACTTTGTGCGCCAGTTCCCCAATGCCAACGTCATCTTCATTGAAGCCAGCCAGGGCACCAAGGACAAGGCAGAATTCATCAAGGGACTGAAAGATGAACTGCGCAACCGTTCCATCCCGATGAAGAGCTTGAAAGAGGATGTCACCGTAGAATCCCTGAAAACAGTATTACGCACGGACCGTGAGAATATCTTTATCCCCACATCCGGCAGTAACCTGACATTGATTAAGATACTTCCCCAATTGACCTTATTGGTGCGCGAACAACCCGAAAGCCGTATCCATCTGTTCGGCTATCCGGAATGGCAGACCTACACCAAAGACCACTTGGAAGCCTTCTTTGAACTGGACACCTATTTCTATTCCTCTTTCTATACCAACAACCTGCTGCCTGCCGCCATCAACTTTACCAAAAACTACCGCAGATGGTATGGCAAGGAGATGGACGAGCGCTATCCCAAATTCGGAATGCTGGGCTTCGATACCGGTTATTTCTTCCTGAAAGGACTTGCGCGCTATGGCTCTTCTTTCGAGAAGAACATGCAGGGACTGGATTTGATTCCCATCCAGACCGGCTTCAAGTTCCAACGGGTAAACAACTGGGGAGGCTTCATCAACAAGAAGGTGTTCTTCGTGCACTTCACCAAGAACTTTGAGCTGGTGAAGTTGGACTTTGATTAGGGATTAAGGATTAATAATCTGATAATCCACTATATAACTATTAACTTGTAGCTTGTAACTTATAACTTATAACATGAACCTGAGAACAATCATCATATTCGCCCTGCTGGTGTGTGCATGTATATTGCCCCTGCATGCGCAGGTGGGCGAGCAACGCCACAACTTCGCTGTGGGCGTCAATGGAGGCATCAATCTGAATAGCGTAAGCTTCTCTCCCTCTGTCAAGCAGAAGAATCTGATGGGTATCAACGGCGGTGTAACAGCCCGATACATTTCCGAAAAATACTTCAGTATGATTTGCGGTGCACAAATCGAGCTGAACTTCTCACAACACGGTTGGGACGAGTATTACGAGGACTATCCCACACTGAGCTACACCCGCACCATGAACTATGTGGAAATACCGTTCCTGGCACATCTGGCATTCGGCAAGGACCGCGGTTTGCAATTCTTCATCCATGCCGGTCCGCAGATAGGTTTCCTGCTTGGCGACAGCGAAAAAATAGACGGCGACTGGGACGGCACTGTAGCAGAATCCTACACCAACATCACCGTGGAACAGCACGGCAAGGCCATAGACAACAAATTCGACTACGGCATTGCAGGCGGAGCAGGCATAGAGCTGCGCACCAAGGCAGGCAATTTCATCGTAGAAGGAAGATACTACTATGCTTTATCCGATTTCTATGGCAGCACCAAGAAAGACTTTTTCTCACGCTCCGCACACGGAGTCATTACGGCCAAGATAACTTATCTCTTCGACTTGAAGAAGTAATGCTTATAGGAGACACCCGTTTCCACACGTAGGAACGACAATTTCCTCTAATGGGAACAGTATAATGGAACGGCTTAACCTCAAGCGGAAACGATAAAAAAGGCAGACCACGTATTCCGAATGAAATACGTGGTCTGCCTTTTGTTATTATCAAGTAGATAAACCTTCTTATCTTCTTAAACGGTCTGCCGCCTTCACCATCACCTCATCTTTGTAGATGGCACGGAAGGCCAGATAGTTAAGGATGATGGCTACCACCGGAAGGCAAAGCGCCCATCCTAACTGGAAAGTCATTGCATCCAAATCACCCTTCAAAATAAACATAAATACACAGAAGGCTATGTAGTAGCCTATCAGCAGAATGCTGCTGAAAATCGTCATGCGTATTTGCAACATACGGTTACGGAAAAGGAATATCGTACAGAAGGCAACAAGTGCACTGAGCAACAATATCCCGAACAAGCCCCAAGTAGACTGAAATCCTCCGTCGGCCAAAGCCACTCCCAGAGGTTTGAAAACATGCGCCGTCACTCCGTCCGCTCCGATGAACTGTCCTACAGGCATGCAAATTGCCACAACCAACAGGATAGTTACCAACAACAAATAAACAGATTGAATACGTTGTATCATTACTGTAATTTTTCTTTTTCCTTAGCCGGGTTACGATAGTAAATCTTACCCTCCACATACTCTTGTGTTGCAATCAATGTCGGCTTCGGCAGTTTTTCGTAATAGCGGGAAATCTCAATCTGTTCCCGGTTTTCGAACACTTCTTCCAAATTATCATTGTAAGAGGCAAACTCAGCAAGCTTTTTGGAAAGGTCATTCTTGATTTCCACACTAATCTGGTTGGCACGTTTTCCGATAATCGCTACGCTTTCGTATACATTACCGGTATCCTCACACAACTCCATCATATCACGGGTCACCGTAGTAGTAGGAGCATTTGTCTTTCTGTAATCCATAAATTTATCTATTGTATTATTATATTATTGCTCTTCACTTCCTTCTCCCAGCATTTTCTGTGCTTCCTTAAAGATTCGGTCGACTTCCTTCATATACTTACTTTCGGGGAACTCATTTTTAAAGGCATAACATTCATCCACAGCTTCGCGGTAACGTTCTGCCCTTTTGTCTTCCACACTGTATACAGCCAACTCATACTTGGCACGCAAGATAAGAATGGATAAATCTTCACGCAGGTTGGTATAGGGATAATCCTTCAAAGCATTCTGCGCAGTGATAACGCAAGCCTGATAGTTGTTACCCAGATAATTACCCATATTATAATAAAGTTTTGCAGACAGATACTCCTTCATCACCAGCTTGTCCTGCAAGGCAAATATCATGTTCTGCGCCTCCTCTTTCTTGGAACTTTGCGGGAAGTATTCCATAAACATCTGCAACTGCTGGATGGCGCTATACGTGCCGGATTGGTCCAAACGCGGCTCCGGAGTATCCAGATACAAAGCTTTACCGGCGTGGAAACGTGCCAGTTCTGTGAATGTACCACGGGGATAAACGTTGTAGTATTGAATGAAAGTCTGCGCAGCAGTCTGATAATCCTTCTGGTTATAGTAACTCATGCCCAGCATATAGAGGGATTCCTCTGCCTTATCAGTACCTTTGAGAATAGCAATCAATTCGTTGAGCAAAGTGGCAGCACGGTTATACTGACCTTTTGCGAAGTAATTTTTTGCCGCTTCGTACTTGTATTCGTAATCTGTGCTTTTCAGCAATTTGTTGTATTCTCCACACGAGGAGAGCAGCAATGCTGCAAGCAGAGTTATTAGGATATTCTTCTTCATTACTTTTGTTCAAATAATGCGCAAAGATAGGGGTTCGCATCGAATAAAGCAACGATACGAGCCTTAATTTTTCAAAAACCAGACGAACGGGCAGGAAATAAGGATTAATGGTTAGGAATTAGGGATTAGCGATTAGTGCCATGCGGAGTAATAGCGCAACCACCAACCACTAATCGCTAATCACTATTTTTACATTTTACAGCTTATACAAATCGCTTGCCGCCAGCAAATCAACCTTTTTTTCTGTCAATACACGGATGCAGTTATCCATGTCGTTAGGACGGATGATGACATTGGCCGTTTCACCGTTGGCAAAGGAATACATGTACTCGATGAAGACACCTTCATCGGAGAGGAAGCGGAGCACTTTCGCCAATGAGCCGGGAATATTGGGACAACTGATGCCTACCACATCCGTTACATTCACAGCGAAGTGATTATCTTTCAAAGCTTTATATGCTTTATCCGGTTCAGAAACAATACCACGAAGGATACCGAAATCGGCATTCTCTGCAATACATAGAGCAGAAAGGTTGACACCTTCTTTTGCAAGAACTTCAGTCACCTCTGTGAGGCGGCCGGACTTGTTCTCCAGAAAAATGGAAAGTTGTTTTGCTACCATAGGTTCATTTACTATTTGACAATTTACAATTTACAATTTGGCAATTACAATTTGCGGTTGTCGATGACGCGCTTGGCTTTGCCTACGCTGCGCTCAATACTGCGTGGTTCTACCAGACGGACATCTACACCGAGACCGAGTACGCTCTGCAGGCGGGCTACGAGCTTCTTCTTCAAAGCCAGCATCTTGTTGATTTCGTCGGAATAGTATTCGGGACGAACTTCAACCTGCAACTCCATGGTATCGGTATTGTTCTTGCGATCTACCAGTAAGAGGTAGTGAGGTTCGAACTCCGGCATTTCGAGAATGACAGACTCGATCTGGGTGGGGAATACATTGACACCACGGATAATCAGCATGTCATCGCTACGTCCCAAAATGCGGTCCATACGGACCAGTGTGCGTCCACAGGAGCACTTATCGTAGTGCAAGGCCGTGAGGTCCTTGGTACGATAGCGCAACAGCGGCATACCCTCTTTGGTAAGGTGAGTGAACACCAATTCGCCGGTCTGGCCAGGAGCAACCGGCTCGAGGGTCTTCGGATCTACAATCTCGGGGAAATAATGGTCTTCGTTGAGGTGAGTGCCGTGCTGGCACTCGCACTCGTAACCTACACCGGGACCGGCAATCTCGCTAAGTCCATAAATATCAAAAGCCTTGATTCCCAGCTTTATTTCAATATCCCGACGCATATTTTCGGTCCATGGCTCGGCGCCAAAGGCTCCTATTTTCAACTTGAAATCTTCTCGGGGAAGGCCGGAGTCCTTGATGGCATCTGCCAGATAGAGGGCGTATGAGGGTGTGCAGCAAAGCACGGTAGAACCGAAATCATGCATCAGTGTAATCTGCTTCTCTGTATTACCGCTGGACATCGGGATGACAGAAGCTCCGATATTCTCGGCACCGGCATGCGCACCCAGTCCGCCGGTGAAAAGTCCGTAACCGTAGGACACCTGGAAAATATCCGAACTACCGGCACCATAGGCGGTAAAGGCCCGTGAAAGGCATTCGGACCATACTGAAAGGTCTTTCCGGGTATAGCCTACTACAGTGGGCTTTCCAGTAGTGCCGGAAGAGGCATGAATACGCACAATCTGGCTCATAGGTACGGCACAGAGGCCAAAGGGATAATTGTCCCGCAAGTCATACTTGGTGGTAAAAGGCAGTTTTACAATATCATCTATACTGTTTATGTCATCGGGAGTAATTCCCAGTTCCTGCATTTTCTTACGGTAAAAAGGAGTGTCATGATACACACGTTCCACAGTCTTTTTGAGACGAATGCTCTGGATTTTACGAAGGCTTTCGCGGTCCATGCATTCGATGCTTTCATTCCAAATCATGTTTTTCGTTGTATTACAATTATTAATGGTTATTATCAATATAGCTGCAAAGTAAACAAAAAAATTTTGTTTATCTCAAAGATTTTACCGAATATTGCCGCTTCTAAGAAGAGAAAATGAACAAATTCGAACTGACATCCGCTTACCAGCCCACCGGTGACCAACCGGAGGCCATCGCACAGCTGACCGAAGGCGTGCGCGAGGGGCTTCCCGCACAGACATTACTTGGTGTCACCGGGTCCGGAAAGACATTCACCATAGCCAACGTCATTGCCAACATCAACAAACCAACGCTGATATTGAGCCACAACAAGACGCTGGCCGCCCAGTTGTACAGCGAGTTCAAAGGATTCTTCCCGAACAATGCTGTGGAATACTATGTGTCCTACTACGACTATTACCAGCCCGAAGCCTATCTGCCCTCTTCGGACACTTATATAGAAAAAGACCTTGCCATCAACGACGAGATAGACAAGTTGCGCCTTGCCGCCACCTCGGCCCTGCTTTCGGGCAGAAAAGACGTAGTGGTGGTATCCTCCGTTTCGTGCATCTACGGCATGGGGAACCCGGCAGACTTCTATAACAACGTCATCGAAGTGCAGCAAGGCAAGAATTTCAGTCGCAATGTCTTCCTGCGACGCTTGGTGGACAGTCTTTATGTACGCAACGACATTGACCTGAACCGTGGCAACTTCCGCGTGAAAGGCGATACGGTGGACATTTATCTGGCTTACGCCGACAACCTGCTGCGCGTCACCTTTTGGGGAGACGAGGTGGATAGCATTGAAGAGGTAGACCCTCTGAGCGGCGTAACTGTTGCCAAGTTCGACGCTTATAAGATTTATCCCGCCAACCTCTTCATGACCACCAAAGAAGCCACATTACGTGCCATCCACGAAATAGAGGACGACCTTCACAAGCAGGTACAATGGTTTGAAAACGAAGGCCGCCCATTCGAAGCCAAACGCTTGCAGGAACGGGTGACCTACGATATGGAAATGATACGCGAATTGGGGCATTGCTCCGGCATTGAGAATTATTCGCGCTACTTTGACGGACGTGCTGCCGGTACCCGCCCCTACTGCCTGCTGGACTTCTTCCCCGAAGATTTCCTGATAGTCATTGACGAAAGCCATGTCAGCGTTCCGCAGATACGTGCCATGTATGGAGGTGACCGTGCCCGCAAGATAAACCTGGTGGAGTACGGGTTCCGCTTGCCGGCTGCCATGGATAACCGCCCGCTGAAGTTCGATGAATTCGAGGAGATGGCCAAGCAAGTGATTTATGTCAGCGCCACACCGGCAGATTACGAGCTGATGAAATCCGAAGGCATCGTAGTAGAGCAGGTCATCCGCCCGACCGGACTCTTGGACCCTATCATCCAGGTACGTCCCAGCCACAACCAGATAGATGACCTAATGGAAGAGATACAGCTGCGCATCGAGAAGAACGAGCGTACCCTCGTCACCACCCTCACCAAACGAATGGCGGAAGAACTGACGGAATATCTGCTGAACAACAACGTGAAGTGTAATTACATCCACAGCGACGTAGATACTTTGGAGCGTGTAAAGATTATGGGTGACTTGCGCGAAGGCGTTTACGATGTACTTGTCGGCGTCAATCTGCTGCGTGAAGGCCTCGACCTGCCCGAAGTCTCTCTCGTTGCCATCCTCGATGCAGACAAGGAAGGTTTCCTCCGTTCCCATCGCTCACTGACACAGACTGCCGGGCGTGCCGCCCGTAACGTGAACGGCATGGTCATCATGTATGCCGACAAGATAACGGACAGCATGCAACTGACCATCGACGAAACCAACCGCCGTCGCGAGAAACAGTTGAAGTACAACGAAGAGCACGGCATCACGCCCCAGCAAATCAAGAAAGCGAAGAACCTCAATGTGTTTGCCACCAACGAGGCTGCCGGCGAAGCCGTCCTCAGCGGCGAGAAGTTCACTTCCAGTGCCCCCCGTCCCTATGTGGAACAAGAAAGTACATCTACGCTGGCTGCCGACCCGATAGTGCAGTACATGAGCCGCAAGCAACTGGAAAAGAGTATCGAACGTACCAAGAAGCTTATGCAGGAAGCCGCCAAGAAGCTCGACTTTATCGAAGCCGCCCAGTACCGTGACGAAGTACTGAAAATGGAAGAATTGCTGAAAGAAAAAGACGAGTAAGGAATTTCACCTCTTTTCCTCAAACTATACTCCTCTCCTTTTGTTACTCTATGAAACAGAGTATTAATCATAAAAACAAAAGCGAGATGAATAAACCAATAAAGACAATAGCTGTTGCACTGGCTGCCATAGCCGCCATGAGTGTACAACAAACAGAAGCGTGTACCCGCGCCACCTACATCGGTCCTGACAATACAGTCATTACGGGACGTACGATGGACTGGAAAGAAGACCTTATGAGTAACATCTATGTATTCCCACGAGGCATGCAGAGGGCAGGTTACAACAAAGGAAATACGGTGAACTGGACTTCCAGGTACGGCAGTGTCATTGCCACCGGTTATGACATAGGAACCTGCGACGGTATGAACGAGAAAGGTCTGGTTGCCAGCCTGCTCTTCCTTCCAGAGTCCGTTTACCATCGACCGGGAGACAACCGCCCGATTATGGGCATCAGTATCTGGACGCAATACGTACTCGACAATTTTGCAACCGTACGCGAAGCTGTAGATGAACTGAAAAAAGAATCCTTCCGCATTGATGCACCGGACCTGCCCAACGGTGCCGCTTCCACCCTGCATCTGGCCATCACTGATGAAACCGGAAACACGGCTGTCTTGGAATACATAGACGGAAACCTTGAGATACATGAAGGAAAGCAATATCAAGTAATGACCAACTCTCCCAAATATGAACTCCAGCTGGGTATCAACGACTATTGGAAAGAGGTAGGCGGACTGAATATGTTACCGGGAACCAACCGCTCCAGCGACCGCTTTGTACGCGCATCATTCTACATCAATGCCATTCCGCAAACAGCAGATGCAAAGATTGCCGTACCCAGTGTATTGAGCGTAATGCGCAATGTTTCTGTACCGTTCGGTATCACCACACCGGACAAGCCTCATATCTCCTCCACCCGTTGGCGTTCTGTATCCGACCAGAAAAACAAAGTATATTATTTTGAATCTACCATGACTCCCAACTTGTTCTGGCTCGACCTGAATAAAATTGATTTCAGTCCGAATGCAAGCATCAAGAAGCTTTCGCTGACGAACGGAGAAATCTATGCAGGAGATGCCGTAAAAGATTTGAAAGACAGCAAGGGATTTGTATTCCTATTCCAGACACCGGTAATGTAGTATAGACCATACGTATAGCCTCTTGATAACGGATGCTTCCCCACTTATTTCTATTAAGAGAAAGCAGGGAAGCATTCATTTTTTCATTATTTTTATGTACGTTTGCAGATATATACTCAATGCAGCAACTTACATGGAATTATTAGTATACAAAGCCTCCGCCGGCTCCGGCAAGACCTTTACGCTGGCTGTGGAATACATCAAGCATTTGATAATCAATCCACGCGCCTACCGGCAGATACTTGCCGTAACCTTCACTAACAAGGCCACGGCAGAGATGAAGGAGCGCATACTGACACAGCTTTACGGCATCTGGAAGGGAGAACCCGCATCGAAAGCGTATTTGGAAAGGATTAAGGATGAAGGGTTAAGGATAAAAGATGAAAAGGCGGGAAACGGAAACAATCGGCTGTTGACGGACGAAGACATCCGCCAACGGGCCGGCATGGCACTGCAATACATGCTGCACGACTACAGCCGTTTCCGAGTGGAAACCATCGACTCCTTCTTCCAATCCGTGATGCGCAACCTTGCCCGCGAACTGGAACTGAGTCCTAACCTAAGCATAGAGCTGAACAACAGTGAAGTGCTGAGTGATGCCGTAGACAGCCTCATCGAAAAACTTACCCCCACTTCTCCCGTGCTGGCGTGGCTACTGGACTACATCGACGAGCGTATCCGCGACGACAAACGCTGGAACGTATCGAACGAGGTGAAAAGTTTCGGACGAAATATCTTCGATGAAAGCTACATAGAACGCGGTGAAAAACTACGGCAATGCCTGCGTACTCCGAATACGCTGAAACTCTACCGGGATGTGCTGCGCGATATGGAAACCGAGGCTCTGGAACAGATGAAAAGCTTCTACGACCAGTTTGAGGGCGAACTGGAAGGGCATGCCCTTACTCCCGAAGACTTGAAAGGAGGTGCCCGAGGTATCGGCAGTTACTTCCGCAAGCTGCGCGATGGCAGACTTTCTGACAAGGATGTGCTGAACGCCACCCTGCAAAACAGCCTGACAGATGCAAAAAACTGGGCAACGAAAACATCCTCACGAAAGGACGACATCATCCGTCTGGCAGAAACCAGTCTGATGCCTCTACTGCAGGAAGCCGAAAGAATGCGTCCGCAACGCAACCGTACCCTAAACAGTTGCCGCCTCTCGCTCCAGCACCTCAACAAACTGCAACTTCTCAATCATATCGACGAAGAGGTACGCACGCTAAACCGGGAGCACAACCGCTTTCTGCTCTCGGATACCAACGCCCTACTGCACAAACTGGTGCGCGAGGGTGACTCTTCGTTCGTCTTCGAGAAAATCGGCGCCAACATACGCAACGTCATGATTGACGAGTTCCAGGACACCAGCCGCATGCAATGGGACAACTTCCGCCTGCTGCTGCTCGAAGGACTTTCGCAAGGAGCCGACAGTCTGATTGTGGGAGATGTGAAGCAGTCCATCTACCGCTGGCGGAACGGGGACTGGGGAATACTGAATAGTTTAGGCAATGAAGAATTGAAAATGGAGAATAGAGAATCAAGTTCTCCATTAAACAACTTCCCCGTCCGTGTGGAAACCCTAAAAACAAACCGACGTAGCGAAACCAACATTATCCGTTTCAACAACCAAGTATTTACCGCTGCCATAGACTACCTCAATGCGCTACACCTGAACGAACTGAAAGAGGATTGCCTACCCCTGAAACGCGCTTATGCCGACGTAGTGCAGGAATCGCCCAAGAACACGGAGTACGGCTACGTAAAAGCTGCCTTCCTTGAACCGGACGATGAACACAACTATACAGAGCAGACCCTTCTCGCCTTAGGAGAAGAAGTACAGCGGCTGCTGGAAGAGGGCGTAACACTGAATGACATCACTATCCTTGTCCGCAAGAACAAGAATATCCCACCGATAGCCGACTATTTCGACAAAGAGCTGCATCTCTCTGTCGTGTCCGACGAAGCTTTCCGTCTGGATGCCTCCCTTGCCATCTGCATGCTGATGGATGCCCTGCGCTGCCTGTCGAATCCGGAGAACAAGATTGCGGAGGCTGCACTGATGGAGAATTACAAATTACAAATGACAAATGACGAGCAACCGGAATTCACAACAGCCACTCCCCTTCCCGAAGCCTTTACCTCCCGACGGGAAACGCTGCGCCTGATGCCTTTGTATGAGTTACTGGAAGAACTGTTCAGCATCTTCACCATGAGCTGCATTGAAAAGCAGGATGCCTACCTCTTCTCCTTTTTCGATGCTGTGACGGAGTATCTGCAAAGCAATTCTTCCGAGCTGGACAGCTTCATCCGCTACTGGGACGAAACCCTTTGCAGCAAGACCATCCCCAGCGGTGAGATGGACGGTATACGTATCCTCTCCATCCACAAGTCCAAAGGACTGGAATTCCATACCGTACTGATTCCCTTCTGCGACTGGAAGCTGGAGAACGAAACCAACAACCAGCTGGTGTGGTGCATCCCACCGGAAGAGCCCTATAATGCCATCAGCTTAGTGCCGGTGAACTATTCCACCACCATGGCGGAATCCATATACCGGCAGGACTATCTGCACGAACGGCTTCAGCTATGGGTGGACAATCTGAATCTGCTGTACGTAGCCTTTACCCGTGCCGGCAAGAACCTCATCCTCTGGAGCCGGAAGGAACAGAAGGGAACCATGTCCGAACTCCTTGCCAACACCTTGCCCCGCATAGCCAAAGACGGAGCAGGCAGTTGGGACGAAGAAGCTGCCATATACGAGAACGGCAAGATTTGTCTCTCCTCCATCCTCGTCTCACAGCATGACGCAGACAACCCTACTGATGACGAAGCCAAACCTCTATGCTACGAACAGAAACCTCTATACTGCGAACGTAAACCTGAGGTTTATGAACAGCAACCGGTCAACAGACTTTCGCAAAAGCCGGTCAAACTGCCCGTCCACATGGAGAGTATGCTCCACGACATCGAGTTCCGGCAATCCAACCGTTCGGCAGACTTCATAGCAGGAGTGGACGAAGCAGAATCCAGCCAGCGTTTCATCAACCGGGGACGTTTGCTGCATACCTTATTCTCTGCTATCGAAACCGAAGAAGATATTGACAATGCCATCAGCCAGCTCGTCTTTGAAGGAATAATTGGACGAAGTGAGACGGAAGAAGAAATACGCGACCTCACCGAACGCGCCTTCTCCCTGCCCCAAGTCAAGGACTGGTATTCGGGGACGTGGCGGCTGTTCAATGAATGCGACATCATCTGGCAGGAAAACGGCGAACTGCGGACACGCCGCCCGGACCGTGTGATGATGCGTGGTGAAGAAATCGTAGTGGTAGACTTCAAGTTCGGAAAGCCGAATAAGAAGTACAACAAGCAAGTACAGAGATACATGCAACTGCTGGTCCGCATGGGGTATGCCGCAGAAAATATACGGGGCTACTTGTGGTATGTAGAGGAGAACAACATAGAACCGGTATAAACTCACTCTCCATCCACTATCAACTATCAATTATCAACTGAATTATGAAAACATTTCTCCAACTGGTCGCCCACGACCTTTACGCCAAAATAGGAAACGACCTCTCGCGCACCGCCATCGTTTTCCCCAACAAACGTGCCAGTCTGTTCTTCAACGAATACCTGGCAGCCGAAACGGACCGCCCCTTGTGGTCGCCCGCCTACGTCAGCATCAGCGAACTATTCCGGCAACTCTCGCCACTAAAGTCCGGTGACCCCATCCGCCTGGTATGCGAACTGTATAAGGTGTTCCGCGAAGAGACCCACAGTGAAGAGACTCTGGATGACTTCTACTTCTGGGGAGAACTGCTCATCAGCGACTTCGACGACGTGGACAAAAACCTCGTAGATGCCGACAAGCTCTTCAGCAATCTGCAGGAACTGAAGAACATCATGGACGGCTACGACTTC
Source organism: Bacteroides sp. AF25-5LB (assembly GCF_003602965.1). Lineage (NCBI taxonomy): Bacteria > Pseudomonadati > Bacteroidota > Bacteroidia > Bacteroidales > Bacteroidaceae > Bacteroides > Bacteroides sp. AF25-5LB. The sequence continues at coordinate 34,074 of NZ_QTMC01000011.1, read as the reverse complement.
CTTGACCAAGAGCAGGAAGAAGCCATCCGCCAATTCTTCCAAAATTTCTCCATAGAAAAGCGCACGGAGCTGAAAGCAAAATTCATCTCCCTCTGGGATAAGTTGGGCGACATCTACCGCCACTACCGCCGAAACCTCACGGAACTTGGCATCGCCTACGAAGGCATGATGTACCGCAATGTCATGGAGCAACTCAACACCGACCGACTACGCTACGACCGCTATGTATTTGTCGGCTTCAACGTGCTGAATAGAGTAGAAACCCGTTTCTTTCAGCTCTTGCAGAATGCCGGAAAAGCGATGTTCTATTGGGACTATGACGTATTCTACACCCGCCTCCCACGCGAACAAAAACCACCCTATACCCACGAAGCAGGCGAATTCATCCTCCGCAACCTAAAGCTGTTCCCCAACCAGCTCCCCGAAAAATCCTTTGATGTACTGCGGAAACCCAAGAATGTACGTTTTATCTCCGCTTCTACGGAAAATGCACAAGCCCGTTACTTGCCTCAATGGATTAGGGAGAACGAAAAACAGAGAAATGAAGAATCTTCATTAAAGGATACTGCCGTCGTCCTCTGCAACGAATCCCTACTGCTTCCCGTCCTCCACTCCATTCCGGCAGAGGTAAAGAACGTCAACATCACAATGGGATTCCCCCTTGCCCAAACTCCGGTATACAGCTTCATCAACGCCCTTGTAGAACTACAGACTACCGGCTACCACACAGGTACCGGACGATATACTTACGAGACCGTACTCACCCTGCTGAAACATCCTTATACCCGGCAGCTTTCCTCCCATGCCGAAGTACTGGAAAGACGGCTTACGCAGGACAATCGCTTCTATCCTCTTCCCTCGGAGCTGAAGCAGGACGCATTCCTTGAACAAGTCTTTACACCACAGAACGGCATCGCCGCCCTATGCAGCTACCTCACCGAACTGCTTCGCGAAGTAGCCGTCCTCTACCGCCAGGAAAAAGACGTGGAAGACATCTTCAACCAGCTGTACCGTGAGTCTCTGTTCAAAAGTTACACTCTCGTCAATCGCCTGCTCAATCTGATAGAGACCGGGGAACTGAGTAGCCTGCACACAGACACGCTGAAGCGACTGCTGAACCGGCTGCTTACCTCTGCCAACATCCCCTTCCACGGAGAGCCCGCCATCGGCATGCAAGTAATGGGTGTGCTGGAAACGCGTAACCTCGACTTCCGCAATCTCATCATGCTCTCCCTCAACGAAGGGCAATTGCCCAAAGCCGGAGGCGAGTCCTCCTTCATCCCCTACAACCTAAGGAAAGCCTTCGGCATGACCACCATAGAGCACAAAAATGCCGTCTATGCCTACTACTTCTACCGCCTCATCCAGCGGGCAGAAAACGTCACCTTATTATATAACACCTCTTCGGACGGACTGAACCGCGGGGAAATGTCCCGCTTCATGCTGCAATTCCTGGTAGAATCGCCACACAACATCTCCCTTGAGTACCTTGAAGCCGGACAATCCCCCCAGCAAGCCCGGGAAATTGAGATTCACAAGACACCGGAGATGTTGCAACAGATGTTCGATGCCTACGACATCCACCGACGTCCCCAAGCGTTCTTCTCCCCCTCTGCCCTCAATGCCTATCTGGACTGCCGGCTGAAATTCTACTACCGATACGTAGCTGGCCTGAAAGCTCCCGATGAAGTAAGCGCCGAGATAGACTCCGCCCTCTTCGGCACCATCTTCCACCGTTCTGCCGAACTGGTGTACAACGAACTGATAGCCAACAGACGGGAGATACGTAAAGATGACCTGGAACAATTACTGAAAGACGATGTTCGCCTGCAAGCCTATGTGGACAATGCTTTCAAAGAAAAGTTCTTCCATGTGCCCCTTACGGAGCAACCGGAGTATAACGGTACGCAGCTCATCCATTCCAAAGTCATCGCCTCTTACCTGCGCCAGCTCCTGCGCAATGACCTGCAATATGCCCCGTTCCGTATGGAGGGCATGGAACAGGACGTCAGAGAAACGATGGAAATAGATACTCCGCAAGGAAAGCTTGCCTTACAGATAGGCGGTACCATCGACCGCCTGGACAGCAAAGGAGACACGCTACGTATTGTGGACTACAAGACAGGCGGTACTCCCAAGACTCCAGAAAATATAGAACAACTGTTTACTCCCGCCGACAACCGTCCCAACTATATTTTCCAGACGTTTTTGTACGCCGCCATCCTCTGCCGCAAGCAATCGCTGAAGGTAGCCCCTTCCCTGCTCTACATCCACCGGGCAGCTTCCGAAAGCTACTCCCCGATCATCGAAATGGGAGCGCCACGACAACCCAAGGTACCGGTCAACAACTTCGCTTTCTTCGAAGACGAGTTCCGCAAACGGCTGCACGGACTCCTGCAGGAGATATTCAGCCAAGAAGAAACATTCAGCCAAACAGAGGATACCCGGAAATGTGAATATTGCGATTTCCGCAGTCTGTGTAAGAGATAAAAAAACAGACCATCCGTTCATAAGAAACAGACGGTCTATTTGAGTCTGACGGATGGTCTGTTTTACTTCAACGGACCATCCGTTCTATTTTCTTCGTTATCATTACTTCACCGGAATAGAGAAGCTGAATATGGAGCCTTCGCCCTCCTTGGAAGTAAACCACAGTTTACCGCCATTCTTCACGACAAAATCCTTGCACAGCAACAAGCCCAGTCCCGAGCCTTCTTCGTTGTTCGTACCGAACGTGCTGAAATGCGTATCAGCATGCAACAATTTCTTCTGCCCTTCCTCGCTGATGCCACAGCCATGATCTTGAACACTAACAACTGCCATACCATTCACTTCCTCCATCTTCACCAATATTTCGGAATTCTCCTTGCTGAACTTGATGGCATTGCTCAACAAGTTGCGGACTACCGTCTTCAGCATGTCAATATCAGCGTTAACCATCATTCTCTCCGGTTTCATCTCGCGGATTCTTATCTTTTTCAGACTTGCCACCATACTAAAAATCTCAATGACACCGTCTGTCACTTCGACGAGATCCACATCCTGATAAACCACATTCAACTTACCGATTTGACTCTTTGTCCATTTCAGCAAGTTATCCAGCAATGAGAACACATCCTCCGTTGTCTGATTAGCCATCGTCAGAAGCTCGTACATTTCAGCACCTATTTTCTCAAATGGCAAGTTCAATATCAGCATATTCAGCACCATCTTGATGGATCCCATCGGAGAACGCAGGTCATGGGCAATCACCGAATAGAGCTTGTCACGCCCGGCAATGGTACGTTGCAGTTCTTCCGTCTTACTCAAAATCAGCCGCTTGGCAGCTACCAAAGATATTTGGTGGGTAACACGGATAATCAGTTCCTCCTTATTGAAAGGTTTAGAGATGAAGTCATTCGCTCCTACCTGAAAGCCTTTCACAATATCTGCCGTACTATTCAGTGCGGTCAGAAAGATGATCGGAATTTCAGCAGTCTGCGGATTTGACTTTAAATGTTGGGCTACTTCAAAACCACTCATGTCCGGCATCATTACATCAAGCAAAACCAAGTCAGGATTTTCCTTTTCCACCTGCTCCAATGCCTGCCGCCCGTTACTCGCAGTAGCAATTGCGAATTTCTCGTTTGTCAAAAGCACTTTCAACAATAAAACATTTGACATCACATCGTCAACGATGAGGATCTTGTATTCGGAAGGATTTATTTCCATGTTCATCTTTCTATATTGTTTTTCCCGTTATCAAAATCACTATTTAGTTAGGAACGATATTCCTTAAAATACTCTATTATATACTGTAAACCCTCTTCCAACTCTATAGTCGGTTCCCAGCCCAACTTTTCCTTTGCCAGAGTGATGTCCGGCTGACGCTGTTTGGGATCATCATGAGGCAATGGTTTGAAAATCAGTTTCGATTTGGAATTCGTCAACCTGATGACCTTTTCCGCCAGTTCCAATATGGAGAATTCATTCGGATTTCCCAAGTTTACCGGACCGATAAAATCGTCCTCCGTATTCATCATCCGTACCATACCTTCTATACAGTCATCTACATACTGGAAACTCCGTGTCTGATTGCCCGAACCGTATATCGTAATATCCTGGTTCTGCAATGCCTGAACCACGAAATTGGAAACCACCCGTCCGTCATTCGGCAGCATCCGAGGACCGTACGTATTGAATATACGGATAATCTTGATCCGCACTCCATTCTGGCGGTGATAGTCCATAAACAATGTCTCGGCACAACGCTTCCCTTCATCATAACAAGAACGGAGGCCGATTGGATTTACATTTCCCCAATAACTTTCCACTTGGGGATGAATAACGGGGTCACCGTACACTTCGCTGGTAGAGGCCTGCAATATCTTGGCATTCGTCTTTTTGGCCAGTTCCAGCATATTGATGGCGCCCAATACAGAAGTCTTGATAGTTTTAATGGCGTCATATTGGTAGTGGATGGGAGAAGCGGGACAAGCAAGATTATAGATTTCGTCCACATCTGCATCATAAGGGGTTTCCACATCATGCAGTACAAACTCAAAGCGGGGATTGCTCTTCAGATGAGTGATATTTCCTTCCGAACCGGTGAAAAGATTATCCAGACAAATCACCTGATGCCCATCGTTTATCAATCGGGTACAAAGGTGAGAACCTATAAAACCAGCACCACCACTAACCAAAATTTTCTTCATGTAATGTTTTTTATAGTGCCTTAAAGCACATAAGACCTATTCTGTTTGTTTTGATGCTGACAAATGTAGGCGATTTGACTAAATTATGCAAGTTTGCAACGAAATATTTCACTTATTAATGAATATAAAGAGGCAGATTAAAAAATCCACCCCTGAAACATTCATTTATTTATCCAACATATACTCTTCTTTCTTATCCGGAATGCTGAAGTCCTTGTTCGCAAATAAGTCTGCCAAACCCGAAATTTGCTTTAAACGCAATACTTCGTCGCGATCCATTCCGATATTCTTCATTATCCATTCATCCGACATGCCGGCTCTGTCCAATTCCGCAACAATATGGCACATCAACTCGATGTTGTGCGTGCCACGGGCACGATTGTGACGGATAGTGGATGCCATACGGTTGGAAAGTTCCTTGTCAATCACTACCACGGGAAGCAACCCGTTTTCGCGCTGATAAATCCTCTTGGATGTCTTCAACACCTGATAACGGTGGTAGCCGTCCACCAGGATGTAATTATCCGCTTCCTCATCATAGTAACAGACACAAGGCATGGTGAAACCATCTTCCCAAATGGAAAGCTCCAAAAGCTTCATTTCGGGCGGTGCCACTACATTCGGATTGTAATCGTTTGCTTGTATCTTCTCTATTGGAATTGCCTTTACATTATATACCGGACTTTTATCTACGCTCATAACATCATATTTTTGAATTGTTCCATTATCTTGTCTCTTTTGTATGCCTCTTCCTTGTTCAAGGCAAACCCCATGTACTTGCAGGCATGGTCGTTCTTCAGGATGCATATGCACATCCGCTTATAAGTGGGGATTTCCCGGAATTCCGCGATGTCAATATCATCCAGATAGTCCATGCGCACCGGTTTCTTGTTCGTCTTGTAATTCGTGGTATTTATCACTTCGATGGACACTCCTGCATCCCTCAGCTTCTGGATGGTCTCGTCAGCCAGACACCCCCCCTTTGTACGCCAAAATTCAATGCTAACGGTAAGCTTTTTCAAGTAGTTCCTCCGGGTCTCTTCCGGCAAGGTGGAAAGCAGGAACTGCATAAAGCCCTTCCACGTATACCCTTCGGGCAGTCGGACCGTTTGCCACCCCATAGCACGCGTCCCTCCATAAATACCGGTAAAGTTCACCCCGTTGACCCGCCCTATCATTCTTCCCCAAGTATTCGGGTCGATGACGCGATACAGCTTCAAGCTCTCTTGTGCCTCACAGAGAAAAGGGCTTGCCACACGCTGGCGTTCGATATTGACCCCGGCTTTATAATATAGGTCATACAAATGGTTATAGTCAAAGCCGAATTTACCATTGGCTGTCCAGATATCCGTCGTCTTCCAATCATAAATGGGATAAGCATTGAAAATGTCATTGCCTATCTTCGAGGTCCAGCGGTAATTGTGGTACATCTGATACTTCCGGTTCAGATGAATGCTGCGCCAGCGGTTAAAACTCTCTTGCGTACGGATGCCTATGAGAAAGCAGGCACGCACTCCGTCCTTCTTCTCATGCAGCCATTTGGCAAAGTGCATCTGGAACTCATAATCCCACATTTCGGGAGTGTAGAAAGGAAACGTCTCTTTAGTGAGGCAGCCTTTCGGCATTTTCCTCACCCAAATGTCCTCCAAATCCTCCTGCCACGGACGCCAGTAGCTCTGGTACATCGACGTACAAGTCGTTACACGGAAAGGAACGCAAACACGGTACACCTCCAATATATCCTTATTCGCCTCCAATACCCGGTCCACATAATCAATGGTCATGCTGTACTGTATTTCATAGTCCATATGGAATACACACAGTTTACGGTTCAACCGGTTCCGGCGGATATAGTCTATGCATAAATTCAGCAACACTCCACTATCTTTCCCTCCCGAAAAAGAGACGCATATCGTGTCAAACTCCCTAAAAATCACATCAAGACGTTCTTGCGCCAGTTCATACACATTTTTGGGTGCAGCCATAATTATTTGTTTTTCTTCATTTTCACATAACGGGTCCATACCTTGTCTTCCAAAAAGCCCAGCTCGCTGAAGACATCCCTATCTTCGACAAAGCTAACAGCCGTCAGGCTACTCTCCTTGCCCTGCTTCTCAAGTACCTTTTCCAGAAGCAATTTCAGAGTGTCAACATTCCTTTCCTTAATATAATAGTTGTTGATGACACATTCATACTTCTTGTGCTCCACTGGCACAAAACCTACAACATGTTTATTATCCAAAGCAACAAACCACTCGTACTCTTCCGCTGTCCTGAAAGGATAATTGTAGTTCTGTTTCAGTACTTCCGGACTCATAACCAAAGGGGCTACAAGCTCATACAGCTTCTTATCCGTACCATGTAATTGCACTATCTGTATCATACCTACATTTTATATTATTTGTAATTACGTGTTAAAGATAAAGCTTATTTACGACGGAATATCCTCCTTTTAAATAGATTTAAGAATATAGCCCTACAATATAAAATATCAATAAATAAATATTATACCCCTAATTTGTATATGTTGATTAATTTGGGTTTCTTTGCAAAAGAACGTCACCCGAAGAGAAATAATGAAATATTTACTGCTTTTTATGACCTTTGCCAAGATAGGAATGTTCACTATCGGTGGTGGATACGCTATGATACCTCTCATTGAACGGGAAATCGTAAAAAAGAGATGGATGAGTAAAGAAGATTTCATGGAAATATTTGCACTGACCCAGTCACTTCCCGGTGTTTTTGCTGTCAATATATCCATATTCGTCGGCTACAAGCTGCATAAAGTAAAAGGCAGCCTGGTGTGTGCACTTGCCACAATCCTCCCCTCTTTTGTCATCATGATGCTGATAGCCATGTCCTTCGCTCATTTTCAGGACAACCAGGTAATGATACGCATCTTTAATGGCATCCGTCCGGCAGTAGTCGCATTGATTGTGATACCCTGCATTTCGGCTGCACGGGCGCTGAAGCTGAAGTATTGGCAACTGGTGCTTCCAGCCATCGCCACCATACTCATCTGGCAATTCGGGCTATCCCCCGTATACATTGTCCTTGCAGGAATTGCAGGAGGAATGCTCTATACATTATGGTTAAAAGATAAACTGAGAAAAATACAGATATGATTTATTGGCAGCTGATATTGGTATATCTGAAAATCGGAATGTTCGGTTTTGGAGGCGGTTACGCCATGTTGTCCCTCATCCAATACGAGGTGGTGGACCACCATCACTGGCTCACCCTGCAACAATTCACGGACGTGGTGGCCATCTCGCAGATGACGCCCGGTCCGATAGGCATCAACAGTGCCACCTATGTGGGCTATGCAGTTACTCAAAGCGTGTGGGGAGCTGTCGTGGCCACCGTTGCAGTATGCCTTCCCTCGTTCATCCTGGTATTGCTCATCTCTTACTTCTTCGTGAAATGCAAAGACAACAAATACATCAAGGCGGCAATGTCTGGACTACTGCCCATGTCCGTATCATTGATAGCTGCTGCTGCCCTATTGCTGATGAACAAGGAAAATTTCATAGATTACAAAAGCATACTTATCTTTGCAGCCGCTTTCGGCGTGACGTGGAAGTGGCACCTCCACCCTATCTTACTGATAATCCTTGCCGGAATCGCAGGATTCCTTCTATATTGAGGAAGCGGTAGAGACGGACACCATCTTGCGAGCATATGCCCATACCACGCAATAGGCAACCAGCGGTACAATGAACGCCCACACCATCGTCGTATGGTCTGCCACCAGTCCCATCAACAGCGGACCTACCACGCCTCCCACGGGAGACATCATCAGGAAAGAGGAAGCCCTCTTGGTATGGTTGCCCAGCCCGCGCAAGGAAAGGGCAAAAATCGTGGGAAACATAATAGCCTCAAACGCATATCCGCACAACAGAGCTGCAAGCGATATCATCCCTACATCCAGCAGTACCAACGAAGTAGTCACTACTGTCCCCGTAGCACACACCAGCAACATTTTCTCGGCACGCACACGTCCCATAATCCAGCTACCGGCAAAACGTCCCAACATAAATAATCCCAGTCCACCGAAAGAAAGCACTACGGAAGCTTCGCGGGCATTCATCCAATTCTGCTCCACCACGTAATTGATGAAGAAGCTGTTGATGGAAATCTCGCCGACCTCATAGGCAAACAAGGCTATCAGCCCGAAAATGAAAAGCCGGTGTGACCACAATCCGACCTTATTACCAGCTTCGTCCACCTCCACACTATGTTCAATCTCGGGCAACTTGATTCTTGAAAAGACCAGCGCTACCAGCAACACAATTACCCCCATGCAGATATAGGGCAATGCGACATTACCCGAGCCCGTCTGCCCATCCTTCGAGAAGAGTAGCAGTCCAGCCAGTACCGGCGCACAGATACATCCCAGACCATTGAAGGATTGTGCGAAATTCAGTCGGCTGGCAGCAGTTTCCTTTGCGCCCAATTCTGTGGCATAAGGATTGGCGGCAGTTTCAAGAAATGTCAGTCCGCAGCCTATCACGAACAATGCAAACAAGAAAAGATTAAAAGACAGATAATGCTGCCCGGGGATAAAGAGCAGCGAACCGATGCCGTAGAGCAACAGACCGAATACCACACCCCGGCGGTATCCGAAGCGACTGATGAAAAGTCCTGCAGGAATGGCCATAATGAAGTATCCCATATACATCGTCATCTGTATAAAGGCCGAATGTGTCTTCGTGATATCCAGTATCTCTTGAAAGTGCTTGTTCAGTACATTCAGAATGGCATGGGCAAATCCCCACAAAAAGAAAAGAGAGGTAATCAAAATGAAGGGCACAAGGTATTGTCTGCCCACCAATGGTATTCGTTTCTGTTTCATAATATGATAATTCCAGACAATCGTTGCAAGGCGATTGATAATTGCGGGTGCAAAGATAAACAAAACTCCCGGTCTTTACCCAACATTTTCCTATTCGCTATTGTACGGAGCAGCTTTTTCTCTAACTTTACTGCCATCATACAATGTTAAGCCATGAAAAATGCCATCCCACGATACAATTTCTACAAAACTAAGTACGGAAGCGAACTTCTGATAGATGTCGTTGATTTGCAGTATACCCGGAAATTCTTGACCCAGGGAAAAGTACATATTCTGACCTACTATGACATCACCTTCATCACAGAAGGAGAAGGAGAATTCACTATCGGTAACCGGACACACTTGGCAGCTCCCGGTGATGTATTCTTCTCCAAACCAGGTGAGGTGCGCAGTTGGGACACAGACCGTATCGGCAACGGTCATGCTCTAATTTTTGAGGATACCTTTTTGACCTCTTTCTTCAAAGACCCACTATTCGTGCAGCACCTCCCGTTCTTCCGAATGGGAAAAACGGCAGACAAACTCCAACTGCCGAACGGGCTCTATGCACGGATACTCCAACTTCTGCACGACATAAAGGTCGAAATCGACTCTTTCCACCCACACGATACGGGCATATTACGCGCCTTACTTTACGAAGTCCTCATGCTACTCAACCGTGCCTACCGCACCTCTATCCCTCCGGAGACGGGTAAGGAGCCACATAAAGATATCAGCAGCTTCCACCTCAGCCGATTCTTCGAATTGGTTGGGGAGCACTTCCGGGAGCAGCATTCTGTACAATTCTATGCCGATAAACTATGCATCACTCCCAACTATCTGAACGAAATCCTCTCTTCGGCCATAAACATCAATGCCAAGCAGTACATACTCAACAAGATTACAGACGAAGCCCAGCGTCTGCTCACCTACACCGACCTCCCCATTTCAGAAATAGCCTCTGAACTTCATTTCTCAACCGTCTCCTACTTTGTACGTAGTTTCCGACAATGTATAGGGTATACTCCCCTCGCCTACCGGAAAATGGAGAAACCGTGAAAAGTGACATATCCTCCTTCTTTTTTATTGTACAAAAGTTCCACTTACCGGCTATCTTTGCCCTTGAAACAATAACCCATAAAAAAACAAACAATGAGAAATGCAGAAAAAACAGTAGGAAACATGATTGACAAGGAAAAAACCATCTTTGTCGGTTCGATGGATGCCGAAGGCTTTCCCAACATCAAGGCCATGTTGCAAACCCGCAAAAGGGAAGGGATCAAACACATTTACCTATCAACGAACACCTCGTCGATGCGCGTTTCGCAATTTCTCAAAAATAACCGGGCATGCCTTTACGTCTGCAACACACGCTTCTTCAAGGGCGTAATGCTGCGCGGCACGATGGAGATACTGACGGACAGCACCAGTAAGGAAATGATATGGCAGGAAGGCGACACTATGTACTACCCCGAAGGAGTGACTGATCCCGATTATTGTGTCCTGAAGTTCACCGCCTTCGCCGGTAGGTATTACAGCGGATTTAAATCAGAAGACTTCACGATAGAATAAACGGGCCATCCGTTCCAGTCCATCAGCAAGCAGAGCCCGGGGGCAAGCGATATTCAGCCGGATAAAGCCCTCTCCACCGGGACCGTACATCGTACCGGAATTGACCATCAAGTGCTGTTGTTCTTGCAAACGCAAGGCGACAGCATCTGAGTTGATACCAGAGGCACTGCAGTCTATCCAAACCAAATAAGTTCCTTCGAGTGGCAACACGGGATATTGTGGTAACCGTTCCTTGAAAAAGCGGCAGAGGTATTCGTAATTCCCCCGCAGATATTTCCGCAAGGCATCGAGCCATTCCCCACCTTCGTTATAAGCTGCCATTGTGGCGATTACGCCGAACGGATTGACGTCGCATACCTCGTTGATATTGATGGCTCTGTCAATACGGCGGCGCACCTCTTCATCGGCTGCGATGATATTGGCGATTTGCAACCCGGCAAGGTTGAACGCCTTGCTCGGCGAAACGCAAGTAACGGAATTTTGCAAAAAGCGTTCAGACAAGGAGGCAAAGGGTGTGTAGTCATATCCTTCGTAAGTCAGTTCACAATGAATCTCATCCGCCACGACAAACACCTCATTCCGTAAACAAATATCACCTATATGCTGCAGTTCTTCCGGAGTCCAGACCCGTCCGACCGGATTGTGAGGATTGCACAGCAGCAGGATTTTTGCTTTCGGATCGGAAGCTTTCCTTTCAAGATCGGCAAAGTCGATTACGTAGCGGCCATCCTGATAAATGAGATTATTGGCAAACAACTCGCATCCGTCATTACGGATAGATGAATAGAAACAATTATAGGCAGGAGTCTGAACGATGACTTTATCACCCGGCATGGCCAAGGCTTTGATAATGGCTGACAGAGCCGGCACGAGACCACTCGTATAGATAATCCACCGGGAATCAACCTGCCAGCGATGCCGGTCATCGAACCACCGGACAACCGCATCATAATAGGCTTCGGGTACTTTTGTATAACCGAAAATACCGTGCGCCACCCGCTTTTGTAAGGCATCGATAATAGCGGGTGCTGTACGAAAATCCATATCCGCCACCCACATGGGCAGTACATTCTCCTCTTCGGGAATATCCCATTTATAAGAATTCGTCCCGCGACGCGAGATGATTGTATCGAAATCGTATTTCATAATTTATAAATCCAGTTACCATCCCAAAGCCTCAACTCACAATCGGCAGGCGCCTTTATATTTTCGTCGAGAATGATTTCCCCATAGCTTTCGGCAGTGATACAGCCTGTCCGTGGATTCTTCACCCCGCCTATTGTTCCTTTGATGGTTGCCTGCACCGAACTATATTCAAAAGCCCGGTCGCAGTCGGGACCAAAGGTGCAATTCTCCAGTACGAGGTCGTGGGCATAGCAGAGCGGTTGCTCACCGGTTATATGGCAATTCACCAACCGGAGATTGTGCGAATGCCAGCCGAGATATTCGCCGCTGAGTTCAGAATCGTAGATTGTCACATTCTCCACCTCCCAGAAGGCATCCTTCGTAGTGATTTTGGCATTGCGCAACTCCACATTCTTCACATACTGGAAAACGTACTTGCTGTCGCTTTCCAATCCGTCTATGCGGATGTCGCTGCTGAACATGAACGGATAAGTTCCTCCATGCAGTTTCAGATTTTTGATATTCAGTTTTTTACAACGCCAGAACACCTCATCGGCATCGTTTATCTCTACATTCTCTATTTCGATGTCGTGCATCTCGCGAAACATTTTGGGTGCATCGATACGCGTATCAGTCATTTTCAGATGGTCGGAATACCACAGTGCCGAACGCCCGCCGACATCGAAAAAACAACGGTCGATAACAAATCCGTGAACATGCCAGAAGGGATAATTTCCTTCGAACCGACAATCAACAGCTTCGATGTTGCTGCATTCCTTGATGGCTGATTCTCCAGCACGGATAACTACATTCTCCAAACGTAAGTCATGCGATTCGAACAAAGGTCTTTCTCCGCCAAATGCTGTATTTGATATTATTTTCACCTTGTTTTCAATTTTATTATTCTATTCTCTTTATCAATTTTGCGGGGACACCACCTACTATTGTATTTGCTTCCACATCTTTCGTCACGACCGCTCCAGCTCCCACCACAGCATTGTCACCAATTGTCACTCCTTGAAGAATTGTTGCATTAGAACCTACCCAGACATTCTTGCCCAGTACAATTGGTGCCGGATAGGTAGTTTGGCGTTCAGCCGGAGGCAAACCATGATTGAGCGTTGCAAAGACTACATTATGCCCAATTTGGCATCCGTCGCCGATTATCACACCACCATGGTCTTGAAAATGACAGCAGGCATTAATAAATACGCCTTCGCCCACTGTTATATTCTTCCCGAAATCGGCATAAAACGGCGGAAATACTCGGAACGATGACGGAACTTCATAACCGAACAATTCGGATAGCAACTCACGTACTTCGTCCGGCGTATAGTATGCGGTGTTCAGCCGGAAAGTGATACGCCTGGCTTCACTGCTCATTTCGTCCATAAAACGGTGTATCTCCTCCGTATTAAGCGCTTGACGCGTCTTTACATATTCTTTGAATTCGTTCGTAGTCATAGTTTCTCCTATTTAAGTTTATCGTATTCTTCATCCGTCACCGGTTCTAGCCATTCATTAGAAGTATCCTCACCGGGAACTTCGAAAGCAAGATGGGCAAACCAACCATCAGAAGCAGCACCGTGCCAATGCTTCACATTTGCAGGGATATGGATAACCGTACCGGGTAGAATCTCTACTGCCGGCTTGCCCTCTTCTTGATACCACCCACGACCGGCAACACCGATAAGCATCTGTCCACCGCCTTTAGTAGCACGGTGTATGTGCCAGTTATTGCGGCAACGAGGCTCGAAAGTGACGTTAGAGACGGAAACCTGCTCACGTGAAACGGGAGCAAGATAGCTGTTACCTATGAAGTACTGTGCGTATGCTGTGTTCGGTTCTCCAATGGGGAAAATCATTTCACGCTGGAACGCGGCTTTGGTATCTTCACCGGCAGTGTCCTCTGCCCATACGCCTTTGGCCAGATTAAACGCTGCCCACGCTTTGGGCCAACCGGCATAGAAACCGATATGGGTGATGATTTCAGCAATCTCCGTACGGGTGATGCCGTTCTTTTTTGCCGACTGAAGGTGGAACACGAGCGAATTATCCGTGATTCCTTGACTGATAAGAGAAGTTATAGTTACCAAACTACGGTCACGCAGACCGAGTTTGTCGGTGCGGCTCCAGACCTCGCCAAAGAGGACATCGTCGTTTAGTTCCGCAAATTTAGGAGCAAACTCACCCAACTGGGTACGTCCTGCTGTCTGTACTATCTTTTCTTGTGCCATAATATTGAGTGTTAAAATGCTGAATACTGAAATTAAAAAAATCTTGTTCATAGTCGTTCTATTTATTGCATGAAGTTATTGAGCTTGTTAGCCGGATTAAGTGGCGTCTGGTCAGACAAGACCAATGATTTGACCATGTGCAACGTTCCTTGCTTGTATTTCTGAAAGTGTTCTGATGCAATATGTTTTTCATAAGCCGCACGGCTCGCATAGGTTTCGAGAATAGTCACCTTGCAGGGATTCTCCTTCTCGCCGACCGCATACATAGTCAGCACGCCCGATTCGATGCGCAGAGAGATTTCGCCTACTTCGGTTGCGTATTTCATATATTCGTCGAGATACTGCGGATAAACTTCGATTTTCGACAACCGCACGATACCGTCAGCACTCATCGGCTCTTTAGCGCACATACCCGGCTGCTTATCCAGATTCAGGCATTTGCCGATAATCTCTCCCGTGGCAAGGTAGGAATAGGTCGGAAATTCAAACAATACGGGTTTCAGCTTCGTATAGTCAAGTTTCCCGTTATTATCAAGCACTTCAGGAGCAGCGTATGTATTGACTATCGCACAAATGAAATTGTCGAAACCTTCAGTTTCATAGATGTCTACCACCTCACACTCCATGGTGAGGGGTGATGCGTCTATAACAGGGGTACCGTTTTCGCCAATATGGTAGGCAAACACCTCCGACTTATCGACCGTCGCACCGCTTACACTTCCCACATAGTCAGCTTTCGGCAATATTTCACGACTCACTAGATTGACGGAAAGTTGTTTTGAGGCCTTTATCCCTTGATTAGTGTAATGGCTTTTACTCATGCTGATGAGTATCCGGTCATGTCCAATAACACCCGTATGGCCTACCACTAGCCAGTTTACTTTCCCTTCAACCTCCGCCCCGACAACCGTCATCGGCTTGGGATAGAGAGCCAACAGATTTCCGAGATTTTTCTTGTTCGTTTCCATTATATTGGGTTGAACGGTGTTCTCCTTCACTGGGATACTGCACGACATTATGACAAGCAGTGACAGAACTCCTAAAATTATTTTTGCCATACGCTATATTACTCTATTTTTCTTGTTAAACTTCTGATGACAAAGGTACCGCGATAGCACAAGCGAAGGTGTATATGATTTACGGATATTTGTACCCGAATTCCCGATTATACCGCAAGAAAGTTCAAGTTCATCAGATGAGTATAGTAAGACTAGCAGAAATCCCACGAATAATCCCATGCATGATTTTTTAATCGTTATTCTTGCCGATACAGAAAAAAAGCTCTGAAATCCTTGAATTTCAGAGCTTTGCTTTAATTTGATATTTGCTTTCGCGGTGCGTACGGGACTCGAACCCGTGACCCCATGCGTGACAGGCATGTATTCTAACCAACTGAACTAACGCACCATTATTTCATTCTTTCGTTGCTATCTCTCTCGATTGCGGTTGCAAAGGTAGACAAAATTCTTATATCTGCAATAGCTTGAAAGAAAAAAAATCATCTTTTTTTTAACATAGCTTGATTATAAGAGATTTATGTTACCTTTGCAAAACTAAATTAATATTGAAATCATGAGAAATACTCCTATTGAACGTAAGTTGATAGATGAAACTATCGCAGATTTTCATATCACAGACTTTGCCAAAGCAACTATCCGTGAAGTCAAAGCCATTGCAGCCAATGCCGAAGCGGCATCGGGTGTGGAATTCATAAAAATGGAAATGGGTGTACCCGGACTCCCCCCCTCAGCCGTCGGCGTAAAGGCAGAGGTGGAGGCATTGCAGAATGGTATTGCCAGCCTCTACCCGGACATCAACGGACTCCCCGCCTTGAAGCAGGAAGCATCCCGTTTCATCAAAGCCTTTATCAATGTAGATGTAGCCCCCGAAGGTTGCGTACCAGTTACCGGTTCCATGCAAGGAACTTTTGCTTCATTCCTCACATGCAGCCAGTGCGATGAGAAAAAGGATACCATTCTCTTCATCGATCCCGGTTTCCCGGTACAGAAGCAGCAGTTGGTCGTGATGGGACAGAAATATGAAACCTTTGACGTATATGACTACCGTGGCAACAAGTTGAAAGCGAAGTTGGAAAGTTACCTCAGCAAAGGAAATATCTCTGCCATCGTCTATTCCAATCCCAACAATCCCAGCTGGATTTGCCTAAAAGAAGAAGAATTGCGCATCATCGGCGAACTGGCAACCAAATATGACGTCATTGTGCTGGAAGACCTCGCCTACTTTGCCATGGACTTCCGCCAAGACTTGAGCAAACCGTTCCAAGCGCCTTACCAACCTTCTGTGGCACACTATACGGACCTTTACGTGCTGCTCATTTCCGGTTCCAAAGCTTTCAGCTATGCCGGTCAACGTATCGGTGTCAGCTGCATTTCGGACAAACTGTATCATCGGGCCTATCCCGGGTTGACACAACGCTACGGCGGCGGCACCTTCGGCACAGTATTCATCCACCGCGTACTCTATGCGCTCTCTTCCGGCACCAGCCACTCTGCGCAGTATGCTCTTGCCGCCATGCTTAAAGCAGCCAATGAAGGTCAATACAACTTCCTTGATGAAGTGAAAGTATACGGTGAACGTGCCCGCCGCCTGAAAGAAATCTTCTTGCGCCACGGTTTCCACTTGGTATACGACAATGATTTGGGTGATCCCGTTGCCGACGGTTTCTACTTCACCATCGGTTACCCGGGCATGAGTAGCGGAGAACTTGCGCGGGAACTAATGTACTACGGTGTAAGCGCCATTTCGCTGGTGACCACCGGAAGCCATCAGGAAGGATTACGTGCCTGCACTTCCTTTATCCAAGACCATCAGTACGACCAGTTGGACGAACGTATGGCAATTTTTGCCGAGAATCACCCCATCCAATAAAAAATATCCCTATATAAATAAGGTGTTTCTACCAGTTGATGCCGGTATCCCACCACAATCGGGTACCGGCATTGTCATCTCCACCCAGTACCTCTACCAAAGCGGCATACTGCTCGGCATTCTCCGTCTTCAGTCCGCCGGGAAAGTTCAGACGGCGAATCATTGTCTCAGTATCTATGCACCCGTCTTTACTGTGATTAAAGCGTACGGGGAATAGCCGGGGATACCCCGTCCGGCGCTGTTCAGCCCAAGCTTCACACCCTTCGGGAAACATGGCAATCCATTTTTGGGTAATAATCTTCTCCAGTTTCGTATCCCTATCCGCTGACTCCAGCCAGCGTGGCGAAACCTGACAACGGGCGGTAATATCATTCTCCATATCGTAGGTATCCACAAAATCGGCAGGCAACAAGTTGCTCTCCAGATAAGCGTCGGACTGCAAGATGCCATACTGACGGAAAGAAGCCATTACCCCTTCTTCATAGCAGATTTTCGCCGACTCATCAGTCCATCCCCGTAGGGCAGCCTCGGCACGCAGGAACCAGACTTCTGCTGCCGGCATCAACACTGCATCAGTCTGCTGGGTAACTTTCAATTTTGAGAGTGTATTATAATAGTTATGTGCAAAGCATGTACCCTGACGAATGCCGCGATACTCGCCTGCAAATTGTTCATTCTGGCAAGTGGCAAAATAGATTTCACGACGGGGATCTTCATATCCGTTCAGTATGGACTCCATCGGCGCTCCCATATAAGCTTCATTCCAAACAAGGTTTATCTCGCCCAACGGATTGGTATATCCACTCGCTGTGGAAACCGCCACCGACTCGTCCGCCTCCCGAATGACTCCGTATTCATTATCCATCGCCTTACGGAATTCCGTTTTTGCCTTCTCCGGACTGGCTACCGCGATGCGCATGGCAAGCCGCATCCTCAACGAGTTGGCAAACTTTATCCAAGAGTCATAATCACCGTCCAACAACATATCGAAACGCGCAAACTCCGAAGCTCTCGGATGCTCGACAATATAATCGGAAAGTACAGCAACAGCCGTATCGAGTTCACAGAAAAAGGCATTATAGACCTCTTTCTGCGTGTCAGGCATATAACGGGCTTCGGGATCGGCAAAATGACTATACACAATAGGGCCGTAATAGTCCGTGACACGGTGCATCACTTCCACCTTCAGTATCTTGGTAATGCCGAAAAAGGCAGGCATACGGTCACGTGTGGCATTCTCCGACTGATATATCTGCGGGAAAACATACTCATAGGTATGTCCCCACATGGCGCTGTTCCATCCATCCTGCAAGTTGTAGTCCGAATTGTGCGAACCTCCATTCAGAGGCTTGGCATCGTGCATGTAACCGCTGAACATGTCGGCATTCAAATTCTGGGTCAATTGAAAAGGCCAGTTCTTCCCCTTTCCGTAGTCGTAATTGAAATAGATGCCTTGCTGGATGATTCCAAGACGGATGCCATGTTCGTTATAGTCGGCCTGCAAGTCCTCGTCCGTCACGCCGGACTTGTCCGTATTGATTTCCTTAAAGTCCCGCGTACAAGCCAGAAACACGAAAACCATGCCAATCAGTACTATAATCCTCTTCATATCAAGTCTCCCTCCCCCTCTTAAAATTCACACTTCAAAGAAAATCCCCAACTACGCGTGGTAGGCATACCGTAGACTTCAATTCCCTGGTTATCGTTGCCCGTAGAGAGTACCAGGTCAGGGTCGAAAGGCGCCTTTTTGTAGAAGAAGAACAAGTTGCGTCCCGAAAAGGACAGTTGTGCCCGCTTGAGGACTTTGGTCTTTTCCATCCAGGCAGCAGGCAGTTGGTAGCCCACGGACAGCTCACGCAGCCTGATGTTCGTGGCATCATACATATAATATTCCGTCACCCCGGCCCGTCCGCCTACAACATTCTTATAAAATCCTTTCACATTATCTATCCGGTTACCTTCAAGCATTACATAACCTTTGTCCCTGGCCCGGGCCGTGACTTCAGAAACGCCATACATATCCATATCCGCCTGCGTCTGAGACAAAATATCGCCTCCAAAGCGACAATCCACCAGAAAATAGAAAGAAAAATTCTTGTAAGACAGCATATGATTCCAGCCAAGCATCAGTTTTGGATTGGCATTGCCCACTTTCACCGTATTGCCATCACCTTCCACCAAAGGCATCCCGGTATTGTCTCCTTCCGTGCCGTAAACGATATCGCCCGCATCGTCACGTACAAAAGCTTTTCCGTAGATGTCACCGATAGAGCCCCCTTTCACCAATTTCATGGCATAACTGGACGAGAAGCTGGTAGGACCGTAAAGAAACTCCTTCAGCGCTTCGTGCAGTGAAATTATCTTGTTGCGGTTGGTGGAAAAGTTCACCTCTGTTTTCCACTTGAAATGGTTCGTCAGCAAAGGAACGGCATCCAGTGAAACCTCCCACCCCACATTCTGTATATTACCCGCATTGACATAACGGTAGGCATATTTATCGCCCGACAGAGTAGGAAGCTTGAAGAACTGGTTCCGGGTATTCGTCTTATAGAAAGTGGCATTCAAGCCAATGCGATTCTTCAAAAAACGCGCTTCTATACCCGCCTCAAAGGAGTGCGTCATCTCCGGTTCCATATCCTTGAACGGCGCGGCATCACTTGCCAAGAACTCTCCGCCTGCCGTGATATGCGAGGAAGGATTTGTGATGAACATGGGAATATCATTGCCCACCATGCTGTATGCCCCCCTTATCTTTGCCAGTGACACCCATCGGGGTAAAGTCATCAGCTTATTGAATATCAGCGAAAATCCCACGGAGGGATAGAAGAACCCGCTTTTCTCATGAGATGTATAAGCCAGCGTGGAGGACCAGTCATTACGGGCCGACAAATCAAGATAGACAAACTCGTTGTAGCCCAGTTGTGCCGTCGCAAACAAGGACTGCAATTGGCGCCGCGCATCAATCTTCTGGTCCAGCCCGGCAGAACCATTCATGATGATATTGGCCAGATTGAACACATTGGCATATTTCAGCGAAGCTGTTTTAGAGTCATAGCGGGTGGAGTTCACTGTCTTATCATTGATACTGGCACCGAGCACCGCGTTGAGAGAGAATGCATCCCACTGCTTTTTCATCATCAGTATGGCGTCTCCGTAATATTGGGTTTCCTGATAGTCCATCTCAATATAACGCCCATTGGCTCCCGCTAACGCCGGAGCGGTAGAGGCATAGAACTGCTGGCGCACCTTGTCGTTAATATAGTCTACATTGCCACGGGTCTGCAGGCTTAACCAATCGTTTATCTTCAGATTGGCGGATAAGGAGACTATGACATGCATGCGGTTCTCCTTGCTCAATATGCGATTGGTAATCCAGTAGGGATTCTGCTCAAAATCCTCGTAGGAGGTATGCCAATTCTGTATGTTCAAGTTTCTACCCTCATCATAAACCTCGAAGTTCTCCTTATAATAAGCAATATCCTCACCCCGTGGAAAACGGTAGAGCCCCACCAAAGGATTCATGTAGAAACCACCCACGGTAGGCTTGTTCTTCACCACCTGGCGCATCAGGTTCATACTGCCATCTAACTTCAGACGGGAATTCAATAGAACGGAAGTCTCTCTGAAAGTGAGGTTGTGCTTCGAAAGGTTATGTTTCCCAATGATGCCATGCCCCGTAGTATTGGCATAGGAGAAATAGTTCTGCAACTTCTCATTGCCGTGACTCAAGGAGATGGAAGTTATGGAGGTGACACCAGTAGAGAAGAAGTCTCTCAGATTATCGTATTCGGGAAGGTTTGCCCGTTCTCCCCAACTGTCTACACCGTCACTTACTCCATAGCGGTTCTGCATCTTGGGTAGCGCAAAAGCATTGTCGAACATCAGGCTCGTCGAGAAAGAAACACCGCGCTGCCCGTACGACTGCCCCTTCTTTGTAGTAATCAGTATCACCCCATTGGCAGCCTGGCTACCATACAAAGCTGCCGCGGGAGCTCCTTTCAGGATACTGATGCTCTCTATATCTTCAGGATTCAGATTGGAAATGCCGTCCCCTCCGTCACGGTTGCCAGCATTGGCCGTCCCGCCTATGGCAGAGTATGCTTGCTCGGAGGTGGAGTTCAGAATGGGAACACCGTCTATCACGTACAGAGGTTGGTTGTCACTCGCCACCGAACGGACTCCACGGATACTGACTTTGGCTGAAGCTCCCAGACCGGAAGAAACCTGGTTAACACGCACACCAGCTGACTTGCCGGTCAACGAAGTGATTAAGTTGGGCATTTTTACTCGAGTCAATTCCTCGTTTTTTATTAAATCTGTGGCATAAGAAAGAGAATTTTCTTTCTTTTCGATACCCAAAGCGGTAACAATGACATTATCCAGCTCTATCATATTTTCTCTTAGTGTGATATGAAAGGTCGAACGTCCTTCCACCTCAATATCCTGGGAAATGTAGCCGATAAATGAAACACGGAGCACTGCATTATCGGCAACCACCAGCGTGAATTTTCCTTCCGAATCCGCTATCGCACCATTGGCCGTTTCTTTCTCCTGAATAGTGGCACCGGCCAGCGGAAACCCACCTTCATCCAGCACACAGCCACTTACCGTCACTTTGGAAAGCTGTATTTCGGAATGCCCCGGACGTTGCATACGCTCCCAAAATCCCTCCGGGCAATCCGTCCATCCTATAGAAAACAGCCCTAAAATTAACATATATAGTGTAGTATACTTCATTGTATTAAATTGCCAATTACTTGCAAATTTAAGCATTTTCTTCGAATAAAAAAACCATAAAATCTGAGAAAAGAAACTTTTAAAATGAAAAACAGCGAAGAACTTTTGTTTATTGTGGAATATTATGTATATTAGGGGCATGTATAGCAATATAGATCTATTCAAGATAGAAACAAACCATGTGGTTCCTGCCCGGGGAAAGGTCTTGATTTCCGAACCCTTTTTGTGTGACCACATGTTTGGGCGATCCGTCATTCTACTGGTGGACCATACACATGACGGCACAATGGGACTGGTTATGAACAAACCTCTCCCCCTATTCTTGAATGATGTGCTGAAAGACTTCAACTGCCCGGAAAACATACCTATCTATAAAGGAGGACCGCTCAGTACAGATACGTTGTTCTATTTGCACACGCTCAAGGGCATTACCGGAGCATTGCCCATCGGCAAAGGCTTCTACCTGAACGGTGACTTTGAAGCCATTAAAAACTACATCATGCAGGGAAATTCCGTTAAAGGCAGAATCAGATTTTTTTTGGGATACTCCGGCTGGGAGTACGAACAGCTGGACCGGGAAATTGAAGAAAACACTTGGCTGGTAGGCAAAGAAAACATCAGCTCGCTAATGGACGAGGCAGCCAGCGGCACACTCTGGAAGAAGGCATTGTGCAAGCTGGGAGCAAAATATGAAATATGGTCGCGTTTCCCCCAGATTCCAACGTTCAATTAGTGTTGCGGAGAAGTTGCAACAATACGACATCCTTATAGCACCCTCCTACGCGCCACCACTCCCTCAAAAGCCCGCAACGCACAAAACCGCAGGATTCAAAAAGGCGGATACTTGCCTCATTATCCACCGAAATATGGACTATCAACTGCTTCAGATATAGGAAACTGAAAACATAGTCGCACAGCAAACGCAACGCTTCCTTGGCATAACCATTGCCCTGATACTCCTTCCGTATAGCAATGCCCACCTCTCCCCGGGCATGCATGGGAGAAAACTCTGTAATATCAATGGTGCCTATCACCGCATCATCCTCTACACGTACAATCATCATACGCAGCTGGCGGTCGGCAAACATATCGCATTCGGAATTCTCAATATATTGTTTCAAGACAAATCTGGAATAGGGCACGGTGAAGTTCGTCACATCCCAAGTCCGGGAATCATTCTCCATAGCATACATCACTTCCAAGTCTTCCGGCTCCATAGCACGTAGACGCACCCTTTCACTACAGAAATAAGATTTATTCATATCTTCCAGTCGGTTACATTTCTTCTTCTTTATTGATATGCAGTTCTTTACGCAGGCGTCCATCACCCGGCAGGCAGAACAGAGAAGCCGTCAGTCCTATCAGTGCACACAGTACACCCGTACTGCTCAACATTATATAATAGGTGAAAAAACCTGCAAGCACTGGTATGGCAAGCAATGCCAGCCGCACGCCACTCCACAACGCATAAAGGCGGAGGGCTTCGGGAAGCGTCACTACATCTATTTTCCGGATTAATACCCATGAAAAGAGTTTCAGGGATACGGGCACGCAAGAGGCAGCCAGCAGAATGGTTATCGTCTCAGCCATATAGATAGCACGTACATCTCCGGCATACATACCTACCCATTCGCCTCCGGTTTCTCCAAGCAGGACGAGTAGGATGGGGAGCATCCAGAAATAAGCAAAAGTTGTTCGGACACGCAATGCAGTCTTCTTTATTTGTTCTTCCATTTAGTGAATTGATAGTGGATAATGAATAATTGATAGAAGCCCAACACGATCAGGCAGTTCCGGAAAATGGAGTGCGGTTCACGATACTGCGTCCCAGAGTCACTTCATCCGTATACTCCAATTCGTCGCCGATGGAAATGCCACGGGCTATGACGGAGAGCTTCACACCCAGTTTTTCCAGCTTGCGGTAGATATAAAAGTTTGTCGTATCTCCCTCCATCGTCGTACTCAGGGCAAGAATCACTTCATTGATGCCACCGGCGGCTACCCGCTGCACAAGGCTTTCTATCTGCAAGTCTCCGGGACCAATGCCATCCATCGGCGAGATAACGCCTCCCAACACGTGATACAAACCACGGAACTGTTGTGTGGCTTCCACAGCCATCACATCACGGATATTCTCTACCACACAGACCACGGAAGCGTCCCGTTGCGGACTGGAACAGATGCGGCACGTCTCCGTATCTGATATATTATGGCATACCTTGCAATATTTCACTTCATGCTTCAGCGTCACAATGGCATTGCCGAACGCTTCCACCACTGCCGTATCCTGGCGGAGCAGGTGAAGAACCAGCCTCATAGCCGTCTTACGTCCCACTCCGGGCAACTTGGCAAACTCATTTACCGCCTTCTCCAATAATGTCGAGGGAAACTGTCCATTCATACTTAAAATTTTCCTATTGGCCACAAAGATAGTGCAAACCGAATGCAGAATAAAATGAACTCGTTCATTTTTTATGCTGAGGTGCAGCCTATCTTCGCTTTCTGGGCAAAGATAGTGCAAACTTATGAAATTAGTGCTACCTTTGCCACACGTAAAACCCCAAAAAGGCAACAAAATGGATATTACAAACGCCGAATTCGTCATCAGTAACACAGACGTGCGGAAATGCCCCGCCGGTACATTTCCCGAATATGCTTTCATCGGACGCTCCAACGTAGGAAAATCCAGTCTTATCAATATGCTGACCGGAAGGAAAGGACTCGCCATGACCTCTGCCACACCGGGAAAGACCATGCTTATCAACCATTTCCTAATCAACAAGAGCTGGTACATTGTAGACCTTCCGGGATATGGCTACGCCAAACGGGGACAGAAAGGTCAGGAACAAATCAAACGTATTATAGAAAGTTATATACTGCAACGCGAACAGATGACTTGTCTGTTTGTTCTTATAGATAGCCGGCTGGCTCCCCAAGCCATCGACCTCAAGTTTACGGAATGGCTGGGCGAGAACGGCGTACCCTTTGCCATCGTCTTCACAAAGGCCGACAAACTGAAAGGCGGCAGACTGAACACCCACATCAACGAATACCTGGAACAGTTGAAGGAACAGTGGGAAGAGCTGCCTCCCTACTTCATCACCTCTTCTGAAAACCGCATGGGACGGAAAGAGCTGCTGGACTATATCGAAAGTATCAACAAAAGCCTGAATAGCAAACAATAGACATAAGTAAAATGAAAAGATTAGTTTTTTGGCAACTGTTTGTTGCCGCACTACTGCTGACCGGCAATAGTCACGCACAATCCATCAAGGATTTGTTCAACAAAGAAAATATAGAGAAGGCGGTAAATGCCGTGACCGGCAAGTCAACAGCGGATATGACCGGCACTTGGTCGTATACCGGCTCCGCCATTGAATTCGAATCGGACAACCTGCTGCAGAAAGCCGGCGGTGCCGTTGCCGCCACAGCCGCAGAAAAGAAACTGGACGAACAGCTTGCCAAAGTAGGCATCAAAGCCGGGCAAATGTCATTCACATTCAACGCCGACAGCACATTCAGCGCCAAAGTAGGGCAAAAGAGCATGAAGGGAAGCTACTCCTACAATGCATCCACCCAAAAGGTCAACTTGAAATTCGCCAAGCTGATAGGTATGAATGCCAAGGTCAACGCTACCTCCACAACTATGGACCTGCTGTTCGAATCGGACAAGCTACTGAAACTGATAACCTTCCTCTCCAGCAAAAGCAGCAACTCCACTCTGAAGAGTATCGGCTCGCTGGCCAACAGCTACGACGGAATGATGCTCGGATTCTCATTACAGAAACTGTAACAACAACTTCCATACAACAAAAAAATCC
This sequence comes from Bacteroides sp. AF25-5LB, assembly GCF_003602965.1. Taxonomy (NCBI): domain Bacteria; kingdom Pseudomonadati; phylum Bacteroidota; class Bacteroidia; order Bacteroidales; family Bacteroidaceae; genus Bacteroides; species Bacteroides sp. AF25-5LB. Next base: position 8,162 of record NZ_QTMC01000011.1, on the reverse strand, counting down.
CGCAAGCACCGAACAATGCTTGCGGGATTTTTTTATCTGAAAAGAGCGGAAAACGAGACTCGAACTCGCGACCCTAACCTTGGCAAGGTTATGCTCTACCAACTGAGCTATTTCCGCATTGGATGACTCTCCTTTTTTGAGGAGTAAAGTGCCCAGAACAGGACTCGAACCTGCATGCCTCTCGACACACGCACCTGAAACGTGCGCGTCTACCAATTCCGCCACCTGGGCATAAGTCATCTTCAATACATCTGAAAGAGCGGAAAACGAGACTCGAACTCGCGACCCTAACCTTGGCAAGGTTATGCTCTACCAACTGAGCTATTTCCGCAATGTATAAAAGCGTGAAGAGAAGGAGACTCGAACTCCCACGACATAATTGTCACTACCCCCTCAAAGTAGCGCGTCTACCAATTCCGCCACCTCTCCAACTTACTTTCAACAATTCAAAGAACCGACTGCTTTACCTTGGTGCCCAGAACAGGACTCGAACCTGCATGCCTCTCAACACACGCACCTGAAACGTGCGCGTCTACCAATTCCGCCACCTGGGCATAGGTAATTGCAATCTAAACTGCGTTGAGCGGAAAACGAGACTCGAACTCGCGACCCTAACCTTGGCAAGGTTATGCTCTACCAACTGAGCTATTTCCGCGATTGCGGATGCAAAGGTAGATATTTTCCTTAAACCTGCAAACATTCTGCAGACTTTTTTCACACAGAAAAGTGTACATTTTCGCCAGGCATACAAGCAGACTTTTGATTATCAACTCATTCGCCCACGATAATCTTCATAAGAAAATTGCTTGAAAACTTCAGCTTTTCCTTCTTTTGTCCACATTGCAATGGCCGGATGGTGAATTCCATTGAACATATTCGTCTTTACAGTGGTGTAATGTATCATGTCCTCAAAGACGATTCTCTCCCCTATCTGCAGCTCATGGTCGAAACTCCACAGTCCCATATAGTCGCCGCTCAAGCAGGAGTTTCCTCCAAGGCGATAGACGTAAGGGCCCGCATCGCCCATCTCCGCTCCACGCACTGCAGGCTGATAGGGCATCTCCAGACAATCCGGCATGTGGCACGTAAAGCTAACGTTGAGAATGGCGGTACGAATGCCGCGGTTTTCCACAATGTCCACTATCTCCGAGCTCAGCACACCGGTCTGCCAAGTAAAAGCGGAACCGGGCTCAAGAATGATTTGAAGATGTGGATAGCACCCCTTCAAGCCCTGCAACAGACGGACAAGATGCTCTACATCATAATCCTTACGCGTCATCAGATGCCCGCCTCCTAAATTCAACCACTTAATCTGTGAGAACCAGCGGGAGAATTTTCCTTCCAAGTGCTCCAATGTGTGTTCCAGCTCGTAGGAAGAAGACTCGCAGTGACAATGACAGTGAAAACCTTCAATACCCGCCGGAAGTTCTTCGGGAAGCTGGTCGGCCATTACACCGAAGCGGGTACCGGGTGCGCAGGGATTATAAAGCTCCGTTTCCACCTCAGAGTATTCAGGATTGATACGGATACCGCAGGAAATGCCGCTTCCCTCCGCCACCACTACCGGATAAAAGCGGTGGAACTGCGAAAGCGAATTGAAAGTAATATGGCTGCTGCACCGCATTATCTCCGGAAAATCGGCCTCGGTATAGGCAGGCGAGTACGTATGTGCCTTACTTCCGAACTCCTCCAATGCCAGACGGGCTTCGTAGACAGAACTTGCCGTAGAGTGGTCTATATACTCCCTGAAAATGGGAAAGGAACGCCACATGGCAAATGATTTGAAAGCGAGGATTATCTCCACACCTGCGCGGTCGGCCACACTTTTTATCAGTGCGAGGTTCTTTCTCAGCAATCCTTCTTCCATAATATAGCAGGGAGAAGGGAAAAGGGAAAAGTCTTTATTTGTCATTCTTCTATCTATATTTACTATTCTAAATTGTCCGTATGTATCGTTCTAACTGTCTTTTTTAAGATACCACAGTCCTACACTCATGCCATCATCCTCTTACAAGTATCCCGCCTCTGTGTGAGACAAAAGATGCGTACTATCCTATGACAGCACTTTGAAACGCGCGAAGCGCAGCAAAAGTTGTTTGTCTCCCGCATTCTTGAAGCGGATGGTGGCTTTCGCATTGTCTCCTTCGCCCTCCACTTTCAAAACTTCACCCAGGCCGAAACGTTCGTGCTCTATCAGTTGTCCCTGCTGTACACGGTTGGCAGACGCGCCGGCAGAAGGCGATGTACTTGCCGTATTTGCAGAAGGCGCCACCCGTTTCAGGTTACGTGGAACGGTCGGCGCAATAATCTGCTGCTTCGGCCGTACAGACACACGCTCTTTTCCTCCATACGGAGCATCTTCCCTATCAGGCGCAAAGCCTCTGGCGTTCTCCCTGCGGAAAACGGCAGCTTCCTCCTCTACCCTGCGGAACATTCCCGCATCCTGAGGCAGGCGCAGGAACCGTACGTCTATATCCTTCAGAAAACGGCTGGGACTGCCAAACTCCATCTTGCCGTACCGGAAACGCGTCTTTGCATACGATAGGAAACAGTGTTCTTCGGCACGTGTGATGGCTACATAGAACAGCCGCCGTTCTTCCTCCAATGCCCGGGGAGAGTCACCCACCATGCTGCTGGGAAAAAGATTCTCCTCCATCCCCACTACAAACACATTCTTGAACTCCAATCCCTTGGCCGAATGTACAGTCATCAGGGTTATCTTCTCATCGTCCCCATCCTTATCCGAATCCTGGTCGGTAAGAAGGGAAACTTCCGAAAGGAAGTCACCCAACAACACGTTAGAGTTTCCTTCCTCCTGCCGTTGGGCGCAAAAATCACTCATACCGTTCACCAGCTCCTCTATATTCTCCTTACGGCTCAGATTCTCGGGAGAGTTGTCTTGACACACATCATTGATGATGCCCGATTGGCGAATAATGTCAGCACCAATCTCGTAGGCATTCTTCTCCGCAGCATCTGTGATAAAGGCAGATATAAGTTCGCGGAATGCCTGCAACTTTCCCACCGTACCTTTATTGAAGTTCAAGCCATACGCCAACGGCTCACAAAGCACGGTCCACAAACTGACATTGTGCCCGGTGGCGGCAGCAATGATTTTTCCCACTGTCGTATCTCCGATACCCCGTGCAGGATAATTGATAATACGTTTGAAAGCCTCTTCATCATTGGGATTCACTATCAGACGGAAGTAAGCGATAACATCTTTGATTTCCTTGCGTTGATAGAACGACAAACCTCCGTAAATACGGTAAGGCATACTGCGTTTGCGCATGGCTTCCTCAAAAATACGGCTCTGCGCATTGGTACGGTAGAGTATCGCAAAATCAGAGTAGGCATAGCGCTTTTCACGCCGCAGTTCAGCTATCTTATTCACCACAATATCCCCTTCTTCCACGTCACTGTATGCCTGGTACACACCGATGGCCTCTCCCTTCTCCTTTTCCGAGAACACTTCCTTGCGTATCTGCCACTGGTTCTTTTCTATCAGGCTGTTGGCCGCGCGGACAATGGTCTGGGTGGAACGGTAATTCTGCTCCAGCTTGAAGACCTTCGTATCGGGATATACTTTCGTAAAATAGAGAATATTGTCAATATCGGCACCACGGAAGGAGTAGATACTCTGTGCATCATCCCCCACCACACAGACATGCTGATGGTTCTTGGCAAGTTGCAGCACGATGCTGTGCTGTGCAAAATTGGTATCCTGATACTCATCCACCAGAATGTAACGGAACTGGTCTTGATAACGCGCCAACACCTCGGGGTGGTCCCGGAACAGCAGGAATGTGTAGAACAGCAAATCGTCGAAGTCCATCGCATCCGCCTGCCGGCAACGCTCCCAATATCTCTGGTAGATGTCGCGAAGCGCCGGAACCTTGGCAGCACGGTCTCCTTCGTAAGCCTCCTTGTTGTTGGCATAGCCTGCCGGAGAAACCAGATGATTCTTGGCATTCGAGATACGCGCCTGCACCATCCCCGGCTTGTACACTTTCTCATCCAGCCCCATTTCCTTGATAATGGAACGTATCAGGCTTTTACTGTCCGCCGTATCGTAAATGGTAAACTGCGAAGTGAAGCCGATATGCCCGGCCTCGACATGCAGAATGCGCAGGAATATGGAGTGAAAGGTTCCCATCCACAGATGGCGCGCCCTCTCCGGCCCCATCTGACGGGCTATACGCTCCTTCATTTCGCGCGCCGCCTTGTTGGTAAAGGTCAATGCCAGAATGTTCCAAGGCTGGTAGCCATTCTCCAGCAGATAAGCAATCTTGTAGGTCAGCACGCGCGTCTTTCCCGAACCGGCACCGGCTATCACCAGTGACGGACCGTCATTGTATAACACCGCGTTCCGTTGTCCTTCGTTCAGTTCCTCTATATAATCGGGCATATCCGTATAATCTTAAAATGATGATATTTTTCCTTCCTTTGTTTTTACGGAGGCAAAGATAAAAAAAGCTTCGGAGACGTACGAACATTTCTATAGGTTATAGTGTTTATATAGTAAAGTTCCAAAATTAAATAATTGAAACTTATGAATACAATATTAACGATTTTAATGATAACAGTTATGACTTACGAAATGCCAAAACTTCCCTACACTAACAATGCACTGGAACCTGTAATCAGTCAGCAAACCATAGATTACCACTACGGTAAACATCTGCAAACCTACGTGAACAACCTCAACAACCTCGTTCCGGGAACGGAATTTGAAGGCAAAGACCTGGTAACCATTGTTGCCACAGCACCGGACGGTGCCATCTTCAACAATGCAGGACAAGTGTTGAACCACACATTATACTTCTTACAGCTTGCCCCGAAGCCTGCCCACAGCGAGCCTACCGGCAAGCTGGCAGAAGCCATCAAACGCGACTTCGGCAGCTTTGAGAATTTTAAGAAGGAATTCAACGCGGCAGCTGTCGGCTTGTTCGGCTCCGGATGGGCTTGGTTGTCTGCCGACAAGAACGGCAAACTCCACATCACCAAAGAAGCCAACGGTAGCAATCCGGTACGCGCCGGTCTTGTTCCGCTACTCGGATTCGACGTGTGGGAACATGCCTACTATCTTGATTACCAGAACCGCCGTGCCGATCACGTAAACGAATTGTGGAGCATCGTTGATTGGGATGCGGTAAGTAAAAGATTCAAATAGACCAACGAGGTCCCACAAAGCCATGTGAAGGACGCCTTCTTGAGTTATAAAGACGCAAGAAGGCGTTTTCTTGTTTAAAGCAGCCATCTAACATATTTTAAAGAAATTCCTTGGCTTCTACCATAAGTATTCATTAACTTTGCTAAACTTAAAAGTTAAACGAAAGAAATGAAACTCATCGTAGTAACAGCACCCACATTTTTTGTGGAAGAAGACAAGATTATCACGGCACTATTCGAAGAGGGGCTGGATATTCTACATCTGAGGAAGCCGGAAACTCCCGCCATGTATTCAGAACGACTTTTAACGCTGATACCCCAAAAATACCATAAGCGCATCATTACTCATGAACACTTCTACCTACAGGAAGAATTCAGCCTGATGGGGATTCATCTAAACACCCGCAACCCCAAAGAACCGCACGATTATTCAGGACACATCAGCTGTACCTGCCACTCGCTGGACGAAGTGCGGAACAAGAAACATTTTTATGACTATCTATTCTTGAGTCCGATATATAATTGCATCACAAAGACCGGAGTTACATCAGGCTTTACAGCCGAAGAACTACGACAAGCAGAAAAAAGTAAAATTATAGACAGCAAAGTCATGGCTTTGGGAGGCATTACCTCCGATAACATCCTGGAGATAAAGGATTACGGATTCGGTGGTGCCGTTATAATGGGTGACTTATGGAATAAATTCAACGCCTGCACCGACCGCGATTATCTGGAAGTAATCCGCCACTTCAAGAAGCTGAAGGAAATGGCTGATTGAGAGCGCAGGTAAATCAAAATTTACCGTACTCTTTGTATTCAATACCGGCAGGCAACGTAAAATAGAAAGTGGAGCCTTCCCCTTTCTTGGACTCCACACCTATACCTCCCCCATAGTGTTCCACAATGGATTTAGTGATGGAAAGCCCCAACCCCGTACCTTTAATATTGTAGTTCATCTTCACAAACCGTTCAAAGATGGCATGTCTTCCCACTTCATCAATGCCACAGCCTGTATCTGCCACATAAAAATAGAAGTTATGATTACTCAATCTCCTACAACCGATTTTCACACTGCCCATCTCCGTAAACTTCAAGGCGTTCCTCACCAAGTTACCTATAACTTGGGCAAAGCGCACGCGATCTACCACCAAACGGCATTGAGGCAGCCGTTCTACAAACTCCACCTGAATACCTGTGGGATGCGAGCGCATATTCTCTGTCGTGCAGACTTCATCAATCAGCGCGTTCACATCCGCTTCTCCATCATTATATTCCAGGGTCTTTGCCTCAATCTTTGAATAGTCCAGCAAGTCATTGACCAGTTGCAGCAGCGAGTCCTTGTTATCATTAATCTCTTTCAGGAAAGCCATACGGGTTTCTCTGTCCAGATCATCCATTTCGGCAAGCATAGTTGTAAAGCCTACAATAGCATTCAAAGGAGTACGAATTTCGTGAGTCATATTAGCTATGAAAGCATCCTTCAGCTGGTTGGATTCTTCGGCAACCTCATTAATGCGCTGCAACGTCTTCAACCTTTTGCTTTTACTGATGGAAATGATTATCATGATGACCAAAAGCAGAATGACAATCATGCCAAAACTGTATATCAATGCTTCATCCTTCTGATAGAGGCCGCTGGTCCAGACATCATATGCTGCCGTAATTGTTAGCATCATCGTTTATTGCTTGCTTATTGGAAAACTATAAAATTATAGGAAGCAAATATACTAAAGAAAATACAAATAAATTAATAGAAACTACAGTTTTTTTCCAACAAAATGGGCCGCATGCCATTACCAAGTAAAGCATGCAGTCCATAAATTCATTATTCAGTATTATTGGTATCAGCCTTCAATGGCAGCCTGTGCCACTCTAATATAGCTATGAAAATCAATTGCAAACACTTCCTGTGTAAGCGAATGTTTATTTAAAGTTTAAAGTTTGATGGATTTTCCATCATGACTTAAAGGCATCGTTGAAAAGCTGGCTTAACTATCAGATGCTTACACTATGCTGGTAAGCTCTGAGCCTGCAACTCATATCTATTACTTCACTAAAATCTTGTACTCACCACAACCTCTACCAATCTCTCCAGACTAGGCAACTATGGTTAATACTATGGTTATTTCTTTATTGGTTCACCCACCTTCTCCTTATAGAAGGATATCTTTAGATAATTGTATGCTACTTATTCCTTTCTTATGGGTTAAGAATATATACAATGCATAGAACCATTTCTTTAATGATACATGACTACCTTCAAACATTGTACCAAGAGTAACCGTAAATCTTTTCTTACATTGTTTACATTTATATAGTCCTTTAAATTCTCCATTAGACTTTAACTTATAATGCTCTTTCGTTTGACAATTACAGTGTGGGCAAATTGGTTCTCCATGCCATTTAATATCTTCAAGAAATTCTCTGCATAATTTTTCATCATAAAAGGATTTCATCAAATCAATAAATGACTTTACTCCTCGCATTTGTTTATTCTTCTTTATTATTTCTACAATATTGATTATTTCTGTTTCCAATTGACATGTTATTTTTATTATATAAACATAATAAAAAAAACCTAACACACAGAACATAAGTTATTAAAAAATAGATACTTAAATAAAACAATTGGGTATAATTATCATATACATATATCCTGTAATTATTGCTCATTTAAACATTAACCAAGTGCTTCCAATACGATACTTGGAACACTTGGCTTTTATCTGAGTATAATTATCATATCTATATAAAAAATAGAACCCGACTGCCGGAAACAATCAAGTTCTTAATGCAAATTTACCAGTCTCCCATAATCAATTCGATTAAGGGGTTAATCAGCCAAATGCGCTATAATATTTGGCAGATTTTTACTGTAAAACATAAAACGCTGTGAAGCGTTCTAATCAGTTTTTTTAATTTGGTCATAATGAGGTTGTGTCAAAATGCTGACACAGCCTTTTTTTATGCGCAAAGCCCAGACTTTCTCA
>NZ_QTMC01000010.1:2954-173314 GCF_003602965.1 Bacteroides sp. AF25-5LB | reverse complement strand
GAAAATATAGCAGAACTTAAAATATAAAAGAGGTTGTGCCAACGTTTTGACACAACCTCGTATTTATTTACCACTTTTTACCAAAATTGGCTGATTTACATAAAGGAGCATTATTTAACCTTTACAAATCGGTTTTCAGTATCAGAAAACCGATTTTTTATCGAATTTCGACTATTATCCATGATATTAGAAACAAAGTTTAACAGAACTAACTTTTCGATTCACTTGAAAACGGGCATAAAAAATAGGGAAACCTAAAAGATTTCCCCTATTGAAATAAGATATAAATAGATAGAATTAAAATTAGTATATTAAAGTATATAATTGGGAAAAAAGAATTCGCTTCATACAATCAATACTTCGGTTAAAAGAAACCGATTCTTTAAAACTAAACATAGAAAATGCAAACATCTTTAAAGGCCTTTCCTATTGAAACTCTTTAAGCTAATCATGCACTAAATCAAAAACTATATTTTCATGAAGAGTATTTATTGTTCACGGACATATGTTCTGCGATTTGCTCCCACTCCCTTTACAACGATTTTCTTCCAATGCCTAGGCAGTGCTGAAGGCAACTGTTTAATACCTTCATCGGTCAAGTCCAAACCACAAAAACCATTAATCACCATCTGAAGCAATCCGCCTGCCCCAGTAGTAAAATAAGGATTTGTTCCTCCTGCACCTTCAGAGATTACCCCGAAAGGCGGCAACTGATTTGGCCGGAAACTACGCACGAACAATTCGTAGGCCTTCTCACCATCACCCAACCGAGCATACTGCAGAGCCAATACAGAATAAGACATGGCAGGCCCTGTTTTATCGATTTTGGGCTCATAGTAGAGTAAATCTCTCTTTATTTCCTCTGGTTGAGTTATGACTTTTAACGGATATGCCAACAAGTTCGCATCTGCCTGTTTAATAACCTGACCATCATATCCATCATATTCTCTAGTCACTCCATCTGAGAATCTGGGTATTCGCAGTCTCTCTGCAATAATGTTCCAAGAAACAGGGGGTGCTACACCACAAAGAACTGCCGCTTTGGAAGCATCTTGCAGAGCGCACATCGCAGCCGCATTGGTAAATGCATTATCATTGACCCCCTCAGCATACTCATCGGCACAAACTACATTGCAAATTGAGTAAGAACCGTCTTCATTCTGCTCCACACGGCTTGACAAGAATTCAGCCACTTTTTCCATCAGAGGATATCCTTCTTCTCGCAACCAACGCATATCACGGCTCATACAATAATAATCCCAAGCAGCAATAGCAATATCTGCCGATATATGATGTTCAAAAGGACCTGTCAAGGCAAAAGTAGGACATGATTCCTCACCAGCATCGTCACTTTCCCAAGGGAACATGGCACCATCATAACCATAGCTAAATGCCCGCTGACACGCTGGTTTCAGCCGATCGGTACGATAATCCATCATTGAGCGTGCTATTCCCTGATTGAGAAAAAGCATAGGAGGAAACATCCAAAACTCCGTATCCCAAAAAATATGTCCATTATACCCTTGCGATGTCAATCCGAACGGTGGTATGCTCAAGCGACTACCTGAACGAGCGCTTGAATATAAGTGAAAAAGAGCAAAACGCACGGCAAGCTGCGCTTCGGCATCACCTACAATTTGAATATCCCCTTCCCATAACTCATTCCATTGTTTCAAATGTAAATCCATCAGCCTATCAACCCCTTCCTTAGCTCCATAAATAACCTCTCGATCGGATTCATTGCAAGGATCTATAAAATCACGATGCGTACAGACAGCACCTAACAAAGCAAAAGAAAATGTTTCTCCTTTCTTTAGATCCTTTGTAAATACGTTTCGACCATTACCAGTCTCTGTAACTTCCGTTTCATGCTCAAAAATGAAAGTCGAAGTAGCAGAGACCTGCAGTTTTCTATGCCTAGTCAAAGCGGAGGTACGTAAAAGTTTCAAATTGAGTCCAAAATCCTTAATACTCTTCCGGTGCACTACAGGCTGCAAAAAATCATCGGGGACATCAGCACTATTTTCCACCGACAAGCCGACAGGATCTAAAGCTTTTACGTTCACTCTCACCAAACCTGCATAAGGCATACTGCGCAAGGCGCAGATACTATAAGATACTTCCAACTTATTGGCATAAACAAATCGAGTCTGGTGTATGGCTTCTTTCATATTGATACATTGTTCCCAATCGGATAAAAGTTTTCCATCCAATACTTCCCCATCCACTTTCATATCTATACAGAACGGGTTAATACCACAAATCAGCCTACTAACATCATGTGGAACACCTGCATCAAACACATGATTCAGTACTACCTGCTTGACAGAGAAAGGTTCTTTCCAAGGTAAAATACCAATTCCTCCATTTCCTACGGCAGTACCATAATAGGTGCTATGATAATCTGATGTCTTTATACTCCAAAACAGATCTTGGGCATGAACAAAAGTAAATCCACACACTATCCATATCAAAGCTAACAGTATATTTTTTTTCATAACTATATTATATCTAATACTAATGTTCTAAAAGCGAATATGATACAAAGAAGACAGATAAAAGCTATTCTGCAAAAAATGTTTTAGACTGTACGTCCCGACTATTTGTACCTACCATGACTTCAAAATCTCCAGGTTCATAAACATATTGCAATTTCGAATTGTAGAATTTTAAATCCTCCTCTGCAATTACAAACTTAACTTCACGGCTTTCCCCCTTCTTTAAGAAAATGCGTTCGAATTTCCTCAGTTCCTTTACCGGACGAACAACATCGGCATAGATATCACGCAAATACAATTGCACGACTTCATAACCATCATAACCTCCTTCGTTTCTAACAGTAACAGAAACAATTATTTTTCCACCTTTCTTTAAAACATTAGAACTTAATACCATATCGTCATATCGGAAATGGGTATAACTCAATCCATAACCAAATGGGTATAATGGGTCATTGCTATCTTCTAAATAATTACTTGTATAACGATTAAACGTACATCTATCCGGATCAGGACGACCTGTATTGTGACTATTGTAATACAACGGAAGTTGCCCTACAGAACGTGGGAATGAAGTCGTAAGCTTTCCACTGGGACTCACTTTTCCAAACAACACGTCAGCAATGGCATCTCCAGCTTCACTACCAGCAAACCAAACATTTAGAATGGAAGGAACAATAGCTGATTCTTCAACTAGCACTAAAGGACGCCCCGTGAAGAGAAGCAACACAACAGGTTTTCCTGTTTTGACTAATGCTTTTAACAAGTCACGCTGAGCATCTGGAATTTCCAGCATAGTTCGTGAAGCAGACTCCCCACTCATCTCAGTACATTCACCCAAAGCAGCTACAATAACATCTGCTCGGGCAGCTATCTGCAATGCTTCTTTCAATAAAGTCTGATTATTTCCACGGTCCAATGGACGCATACCCGCAGCTGCCTTTTCAAGATTTTCATCATAGAAAACATTACTTCCTTTAGCATAAAGGACTTCTCCTTTATCACCTACCGCATCACGAATCCCTTCGAGTAACGTACGATGTTTAGAAGGAGTACACATCATACTCCACGTTCCACACATATTATTACGTGCATTAGCCATCGGACCAATCAGTGCTATTTTTCCTTTAGTAGAAAGGGGAAGCAATGACTTCTCATTTTTTAGCAGAACAAATGTTTCAGATGCAATGCTGCGAGCAATAGAACGATGCTCAGTAGTATAAAGCTGTTTCGATGCTCGTAGGGTATCACTATATTTATAAGGATTGTCAAACAGCCCTAATTTATATTTAGCTTCCAATACACGACGACAAGCCATATTGATTTGTTCTTCAGTCACTTCTCCCTTTTGAAGAGATTCTTTCAATGTGTTCAGAAAACCAGAGGATACCATATCCATATCCGTTCCTGCCTGTAGAGAACGTGCTGATGCTTCTTGCAGAGGAGCAATACCGTGCGAAGACATTTCGGCAATGGAATTATAATCTGTAACCAACAACCCTTTGAATCCCCATTCTTTTCTGAGCAAGTCAGAAATCAACCATTTATTCGCAGTGGCTGGAATTCCATCAACAATATTGAATGAGCTCATAACACTACCCACCCCGGCATCTACAGCTGCTTTATAAGGAGCAAGGTATTCATTATACATTCGTAATCGGCTCATATCTACCGTATTGTAATCACGTCCTGATTCTGAGGCTCCATAAAGAGCAAAATGTTTTACACAGGAAAGAATTTCATCGTTCCGTTGTAAATTGTTTCCTTGATATCCCCGTACATAGGCCTTTGCCATTAAAGAACCAAGATAAGGATCTTCTCCACTTCCTTCTGCTATACGCCCCCAACGTGCATCACGACAAATATCTACCATCGGACTGAATGTCCAATTCACACCATCTGCACTAGCTTCAATAGCAGATATGCGAGCCATTTTTTCGACAGCTAACGTATCCCAACTACACGAAAGAGCCAATGGAATAGGGAAAATTGTTTCATAGCCATGAACTACATCTGCACCAACAAGCAAGGGAATTTTCAGCCTACTTTCTTCCACGGCCAAACATTGTAATTCGTAAATTTTATCGATGCCTTTCACATTAAAAAAGCCACCTATCTCCTGCTTACGAATCATTTCACTCAGTTCTCCATTTTTCACAGTTCCTGTTGTGATATCACCCCCAGAAGGCAAATTCAACTGACCAATTTTTTCACGCAACGTCATGCGATCCATCAAATCACTGACACACTTATCCATTTGATTATCAGCTACATCAATTCGAGGAGAGGAACATGCTTCTCCTAATATAGCAACAAGGAATGCTAGAAGAAAATGCCAATATGTTTTCATATTCAGATTAACAATTATTGTTTTTATTCTATAACAGCAGCAAAACCACCGTTTCTCTTCATGGTAATAGTAATAGACGAAGTCTTTGTAACGGGAGTCTGCTTGTGTCTATAATCCATAGCTTGCCGATTAGCATTAATGCCATCTTCAAAACTACTCATTCGATAAGAGCGCCCTTCTTCCAGAAAATCAAGAGGAATTTCAAATTTCCTTTCCTGTACTGCATTGTTGGTTATACCTCCAATAAACCACTTCTTCCCCTTGCGCTTGGCTACAATTACATACTCCCCAACCTTAGCCTTAAGCGCCTTGGTCTGATCCCAAGTTACAGGGACCTGTGAAATAAAACGAGCACAATCCTCATTTTTTCTGTAATTAACCGGATTGTCAGCCAACATTTGCAATCCACTCTCAAAAAGAACGAATGTAGCTAATTGAAAAGCCCGTGTTCCTACACCCGCCGAATTTGGACGTAAAGCACTGTAGAGTTCAGGTTGCATACTTATCATGGGTCCTGGTGTGTAATCCATAGGGCCTACCGCATTACGCATAAAAGGAAGGTATACAGTGTTATCTGGATAACATCCCCTCATATGTTCCAGACCTTTCACTCCTTCATAGGAAACGACATTGGGATATTTATATTCTAAACCTCCAGGAGTAAAAGATCCATGAAAATCAACTAGGAGATGATGCTTAGCAGCTTCTTTAGCTACACGTTCATAGAAATTCACCATCCACTGGTCACTTCTATCCATAAAGTCGATTTTAACCCCTTTAATCCCCCAATCTTCGTAAGTCTTGAACAAATCAAAATTTTGTTCCACAGCTACCCACGATAGCCATAAGATAATGCCTACATTCTTGTCTTTTCCATACTGAATCAATTCCGGTAAGCGCATTTGTGAATTGGGCTTGTTAGGATTAAGCACAGTTTCAGCCCATCCGGCATCCATTACAATATATGGAACATGAAAGGATGAAGCAAAATCTATGTAATATTTATAAGTATCATAATTGCATCCCGACACAAAATTAACATCTGGACCATAAAGAGCTGCATCATGCCACCATTCCCAACTAGCCAACCCTGGCTTAATCCATGAATTGTCTTCAAGAACACTTTTAGTAGCCAATTTGTAATTCATGGTGTTTTCAATGAGCTGGGAATCGTCGCTACTAATAACAAAATAACGCCATGGGTAATTCCGATTTCCTTCAGTTTTTGCTATATAATCAGCCTCTTTAGTAATTTTCATACTCAGATTTCCATCTTCTGCAAACTCCAAAGGTGCTTTGGGGAAAACGGCATTAAATCCATTATAACCATTTCCCTTTAAAAACATACAAGGATAATCAAAACGATCGGATTCGCCCACCAATATTTTATATTGCTTGCGAGTATCAATCAAGATGGGAAGTACGGACATCTTGTCCGTACCCTTCCATTCTTGACAGGTAACATGTGTATACTCTTCTTCATAAGGTGTTTTAAAACCTGAAGGCTGTTGTAAATGGAGCAGATACTCTTCTGGAAAGGAAATAGCAAAATCTTCTCCAAGTACCTCAACCTTATTGGTCTTACGAGTAATAAAACGATAAGCTACCCCATCATCAAAAGCGAAGAATTCAACGGAATAACCTTTGAAATCAAGAGTAAGAGCATTATAACAACTCGTAATAGAAGAGAATTTAAGAGGAACTACAGGCTTCAACTCTTTTGAGAAGCTATTACGCTTCTGTCGCAACAACTTTGGGTTATCTCCCAAAATTTCATCATCTAATAATAAGCGAAGATAATTGTCCTTTAATAAAACTTCATCATTATAGTAAATATCATAATAAATCTTATCTGATAAACAAAACTCCACTTTTATAGTCTTTTCAGGAGAAAACAAAGTCATTTTTTTCTTGCCATATACTGCCGTAGCAAGTAGCCCTATTAACAATAACAGATAATATTTCTTCATACACATGTTTTATTATTTTTGTGAGAATGATGATAAAACGTGATTATACTCCTTTTCACTCAACCGCACCATAGCCCCATGCCGGGAGTCGGGAATCTTACAATCACAAACTACCCATTTTTCTGCCTCTATATGCTCAGCATCAAAACGTACATACTCGTATGGATATCTTTCTGAAAAAATCATCCATCCCTTACCATCGGGTTTTGGCATGAGAATAGGAGCTTCAAAATAAGTACTGGGAGTAGTGACAGGGTGCTTTGGATTTATCAAAGCATAAGAGCCGGTCAAGCATGATGACTTAGCCAATCGAATAGATTTCCCTGTAGGTACACCATCTTCCGGCCACCTTTCGTCCTTAATAACCGCATAGTAGTTTTTACCAATTTTGCGGATTATGACATCAATAGTGGCCATCTCAGATTCATCCTTGTCTGAAAAATCAAACAAACGTTTTGGAGAAGAAAAAGAGCTAAAATCTTCAGTTAGCACATAATATGTACGCATGCTTCTCCATTCATCATCTCCTTTGGCTCCTTTTTTAGCTGCATGCCACGTAACAATATACTGTCTGGAATCCTCATCATAATACAATTTAGGTGCACCGAACCAATTTCTTTCAGTATAATAATTATCAGTAAGGATAAAAGGAGATACTGGAAGTTCCTTTTCAATACTCCAGACTACAAGATCACTTGAGGTCCAAAGCAATGGTTTCTGGTTTTTCTCTGAAACACCGATCATATAATACCTATTGTCATGACCTTTGATTATATCAGGATGTCCTCTGTATTCAGCATTTACTCGTTGATTATTATTCAGTTTAGTCCATTTGCGTGCATCTCTACTTATGTAGTAGTACATATGCCCATAGTCTTCATGTCGCATATGGGCAAAAAGGTACCCTCCCTGAAATTGCGTATTATGAGACTGTCCCTGAACATTCGAAAAGTAAATGCTGACAAGGCATACACAGAAAGTGCTAATAAGTAAGTCCTTAAATTTCATGTATCTAAATTTTAATTAGCCAATGCAATATCATCTTCCCAGTGAGGACGACTATAAGTTTGACTCAAATCCTTTCCGTACGATTTAGCTTGTTCCACCAAATAATTTGGAAGTGGCATGTACTGATGAGTAGGAAGCATTTCTTTAGCCTTGAAACATGCTTGTGCATATTTATTAAAGCGGATTAAATCTATTTTTCGATGTCCTTCATAGAGAAACTCTTTTGCTCTTTCATCTAATATGACATCTAGGAAAGCCTCCTTGGTGGCAGTTTGCTGAGCTGACAAATCACTTAAACCACTTCTTCTTCTCACTTGATTAACAGCATCTACAGCTTGAGAAGAAGGCGCAGCATTAGATCGCCTAACATCTACCTCCGCCATCATCAGCAATACATCAGCCCAACGAGCCAATGGAAAATCGTTACCCTGGAAAGTCGTATTAGTTTCAATGGGGTACTTATAAATAATATATCCACTCCATCGCTGACCCAAATCTTCTTTGGTCACCTTCCCAGTAACCGTGCCTTGATTATTGACCCAATACTCATCCAATATCACAGCCCGACGTTTATCATTTGGTTCATAACTATCATACAGTTTTGGTGAAACATTGTATGCCTGCATCCATCCACCTCCTTGATAGTTAAAAGGTGTAGGATTTCCCTTGTCATCAACTTTAGAAGCATCGTTAGGCGTAGCAAGCATAGACAATGGAAAGAAATTACCGCTACTAACGTCCCCATTGGCAGAAGGATCACAACTTAAAGCCATAATGATTTCACAATTAAAATCATTCGCAGCCTTAAACATATCAACATAAGGATTATCCCCCTTCTTAAACAAACTATATCGATTATCTTTACTCAATTCTTGATACATCTGCATGGCTTTATCATAATAGCCTGTCATATGTTCTCCTTCATTAAGGCAATGTTTCATCATACAAAATTTAGCATAATCTGAAGTATAACGACCGCGTTCCTTTACTTCATTAGGCAGATTATCCGCAGCAAACTGAAAATCATTATAAATCCAGGTACTCATTTCGTCCAACGAAGGTCTGACTAGGTTAGTCAAAGCTGCTTCATTATTTATATTATCCTTATCCACAATTGCAGGCAATGGTCCATAAATATGCATGAGATAATAAAGCATCAGGCCTCTACACAAATGAGCTTCACCTAACAGTCTTTCCTTGCTGATTGTTTTGAAAATTTGATCGTCTGCCTGCTCTAAAGTAGAGATAATCTCAGTAAAGCGAGTAATCTGGGCTAACTTAGGAATATGGTTGATATTATGCTCACCCACCCATGAACGTTCTGCGTAGACACAATCCCTGTAATCTGCTTGAGAAAGTTTCATCCATGAACCCCAGCCTAAGTTCCATGCGGCCATATTATCAGACGGAGCCTCAAAAACTCTCAGTATACCCCCTTCAGGGATATAGAAACTATGCTGACCCGGATCGTTTCCTATTTGATACTGCCATGTTGTTGTAAAAGGAATATAGCACGTCATCGTGTAATCTTCATATTCACTTTCTGTTTTAGGATAGTTTTCCGGATTCAATGTTCCGAAAAGTTTAGGATCGAAATTATCTTCACAGCCAGATAAGGCTAATGATGTAATAAAAAACAATATGAAGGATTTTATATTTTTCATAATCACAGTTATTAATATTAATTAGAATACAATGTTTGTTCCAAGTGTGAATGTGCGAGCTTGAGGATATTCGCCTCTGGATGCATTGTTTGCTCCACCCCCACCTGTATATATTTCGGGGTCAAAGCCCTTAAATTTACTGATGACAAACGGATTTTGAACATCTGCATAAACTTTAATGCCTTTCACATATTTTTTGAGTTTACCCAAGATTTTATCCCTGAAATTATAGGATAAAGTTATATTTCTCATTCTCACAAACGAGGCATTTTCCATGTCTATATTAACGCCAGCACCTCCAGGCAATGCACCCATGCGATCCACGGCCAGTCCAGGACGAGTACCATTGGGATTGGTTTGAGAGTTCCAAAGCAGGTAAGCATATTTGTTAGTATTTTCCGGATAGTCTACCGCTAACGGACCAGGTAATGCAGCTCTATACGCAATATTAGACTTAAGGATTCCAAATTGTCCGTACATGAAGAAACTGAACTCCCAATTCTTATAAGTGAATGTATTGCCAAAACCAATATAAATATCTGGTGTATTATCTTTTAGGTAGATATCATTTTCATCAATTTTTCCATCATTGTTCTTATCATCAATAATTGGACAACCTGGAAGTTGGGCTTCTGCCTGCAATGTTTTTTGTGACTCCGGCATATTGCTGCGGTCAGCGTTAATAATACCAGTCATCTTATAGTAATAGTAGGCATTCATAGGTTCCTTGTTTCTTTTTTGATAGCTACGATAATCATAGTTCGGCATTCTTTCTTTCCAGAACGAATTCGTTTTCGAGAAAGTCAGTTGCGTGTTCCAATTAAAATCTCCGACCATATTTTTAGTATCAAGCATAATTTCCCATCCTTGACGATAGAAATGGCCTCCATTTATAGGACGAGTTGGGTAAATGGCAAGAGGTGATGTTGATGCATAACCCAATAAGCTGGTCACATCATTGCGGAATACATCAATACTACCACTTACTCGGTTTTTGAACAAGTAGAAATCCAAACCGATATTCTTCATGATAGTTTTTTGCCAACTTACGTCAGGATAATTAGTTCCCATTGAGACACAAGGTACATAAAAAAGGCCATTATCATTGAAGCCTACCTTAAATCCGCTAGGCTCATAAACACCATAAAGTGAACTACCTAAATTATCCTGTCCTGTTTTACCATAACTAGCTCTCAGTTTTAACAAATTAATCCAAAAAACATCCTTAAGAAATTTTTCATTTGAAATTTTCCACGCTGCTGAAACAGAAGGGAACAAAGCATATTTTTTCCCTGGAAAAAACTTATCGGTTCCATCTCGACGAAGGGTCGCTGAAATGACATATCTATCCAAGACATCGAAGCTTAATTTAAAGAACTGAGATCTTTTTTCATTTTTCAATGTATGAGAAGTTGGATATATCTTTCCTTTTGCTGAACTAATATCATGCTCATTAATCATGTCGTGTGTATCTTCGTAAGAGATACCGTATCCTTCATTGCTTTCCAAATATTTTCCCATACCAGCCATGGCATCCACTTGTACGAAATTAAACATATATTTCGAAAATGACAACATCGCTTCTAGGGTTTGTGTCTGTCTACGCTGTGAGTAAATATTTCCTCTTGACTTATACATTCTGGCAAAATACACATCGGATGGAATGAATGTTGATCTTCTGACATTTTCTTGATTCATGCCATATACCCCTTTAAATACTAGAATGTCTTTATACAACTTCGCGTTGATAGAGAAATTTAAACTATATCCATTCTCTTTACTATAGTCCACAATATCCTCCATTGCTTTGGGATTAGGAATATTACGGAAAATTGTATAACTCCCATCATCCTGCTTCACCGGCAAATAAGATGGATACAGAAGAGCTGATGTCAAAACACTAGGAGCAACATCACCCTGATTTCCTGTATCAGTACCAATTATACCATTATCATATGTATTCTGATTAGCGTTAAAAACCGATGTCAAGTTCAAGAAAGGGAACAAATCCAAACCTAAATTACCATGAACTGAATATTTAGTCATGCCAGATCTTGATACAGTACCTTGCTGCTTCAGGTAGCTTCCTCCTAGATAATACTTAAATTTAGAGTGTCCTCCGCTAATCGTCAGATTATGTTTGGTAAGGAAACCATTACGTAATACCAAGTCCTTCCAGTCCGTATCGGTTGCATTTTGCATATCCGCTTCAGTAAACTGGGGTTTCCATTTTCCATCATAAGGAGTTGTTCCATAAGGATATTGCTTGTTATTATACAAATAGTTTTCCTTATTGAAAACATTAGCTAACTCCATGTACTCTTTTGAATTCAGAACATCTAGATATGGATAGTTACGTACAAAAGAATAGCTGCCATCATACACAATATTAGGTGCTCCTTCTTTTCCTTTCTTAGTAGTAATCAATATAACTCCATTATCAGCTCCAATACCATAGATAGCCGCAGAGGCATCTTTAAGAATTTCTACAGACTCCACATCTGCCGGATTTAAATTGGCAATACCATTACGATCGATATTATTCGGAAGACCCACTTGGCCACAATTACCACTAAGGGCGTTATTCGGCATAACGATACCATCAATTACATAGATAGGATTTCCTCCTCCACGAATTGATATATTCACCTTTCCATCTGGCTGCATACTATTCACTGTTGCCTGTAACCCAGCAGCTCGTCCCATCAACAATTGGTTGACATGGCTGGTACCAGCTTGTGAAATTTTATCAGTTTTCACTTGCGCAATAGCGGTCGTAAGATTTTTCTTCGACACAGAGCCATAACCCACAACTACAACTTCATCAATGAGTTTTATATCTTCACTCAGATAAATTTCTAAAAACGATTTATCCAGCACATCAAGCACTTGCGACTCATATCCAATATAAGAAACAACAATTTTCTTATCTGCTGAAACATTTATTGCAAAATTACCATTAATATCGCTGATTGCGCCAATTGATTCCTTTTCCACCGCGATACTTGCCCCAATTATAGGTTCCCCCGTTTTACGGTCTTTGATTATACCTTTCAACATTTTTGTATTGGTCTTTACCGTTTTTTTTGCGCTCAGTATAATCTGTCTATTCTTGATTTGATACTGAATAGAAGTTCCTTTCAGCAAGGTTTCCAATACATTATGTATTGTTTGTTTATCAACATGTATAGTACGCTTTTGACGAACATCAATCACCTGTTTACTATACTGAAAAGAATACGCTGTTTTCTCTTCGATCTTGCTTAACACATGCTCCAATGATACATTATCCAAATGAAGCGTTATTTTCTCGTTCTGTGCCCAACCAATTCCAGTAGATAACAGCACAATTAAAAAGAATAAAAAAGGATACTTTTTATTTTTCATAGTTTTAAAAATTTGATAATTATATTTTGTCTTTATTGCTTTGCTAATTTTAGCCAATTCTTTCCCGTTTATATTAAAGACTGTTTAGAAAGAAAACCCCACATAAAAACACCTAAAAATTTTTAGTTTTTTTCGTCAGCCTACCAATATCATCGTAAATATCTGTAATACTATATATTAATGATATGGCAAATATGAAACTATTTCAGTTCGAAACAAACTTTAGAACGAATATCAGCAGATGAAGAAGCTATCAAAGCTTCATATTTTCCTGGCTCAGCAGCCCATTTATGCTGTTTGTCGTCAAAGTATGATAGTTCTTCAGCTGTAATAGTAAACAAAACCTCTTTCGTTTCATTTGGCTGAAGTTCTACTTTACAAAAGCCCTTCAATTCTTTAATGAGCCAAATTACAGAAAATTTCAGACTTTTAATATATAGCTGTATAACTTCAGCCCCAACACGTTTGCCTGTATTTGTAATTGGAAGAGTAATACATAACTGCCCACTCTTGTCCATAGACGTGCTACTTACCTTGGGGTTTCCATACTCAAATGTAGTATAGCTTAAGCCATGACCAAAAGGGAAATTGGGTGTTAACTTGTTTTTATCAATAAAGCGATAACCAACAAATAATCCTTCGTTATAGGGTATGTCATAAACCTCATTTCCTAAAGCATCGACACCTTTGTGACCTGGATATTCGTCCACCCTGTGAGCACCACACTGATCAAGACCCGCATAATAAGTATATGGAAGCTTACCACTAGGACTAACATCCCCCATGAGTATAGAAGCCCAAACATTGCCAGTTTCACTTCCCAGGTACCAAGCTTGATTCTTCCAAGGCATAGCTACACCTGTTCCACTGATGTTGATTACAACCAGTTTTTTATTAACTTGCAGTAAATCCATAATCAATCCATTTTGATTATAAGGCAAATCCATTGTTGTTCGGTCCGTACCTTCACAATCCTAATAGTTACTTTTATTTAGTCCTCCTATAAAAAGAACGATATCAGCATTACCAGCTGCGTGCAGAGCTTCTGCTCTGATTTCTTCTGGACTACGGTCATCCTTCAAGTTTTGCCCAGTTTTTACCCCCAGTAGGATCACCTACGTATCCACGGGCATATATGATTTCAGCTTGTTTACCAATACGTTTTCTCAGTCCTTCCAAAGGAGTAACTTCATACTTGGCTTTCAAAGAGGAAGAGCCACCTCCAACAGTCATCATTTTAATGGCATTTTCACCAATAACAGTAATACGTCTTACCTTTGATAAATCAATTGGAAGTAAATTTTCATTGTTTTGCAAAAGTACCATACCTTCTGCTCCTACTTTTCGGCAAGCATCTTTATGTGCATCTGCGACCATTGATCCCCAGGGTCGATCACTATTCATGGCAGTACGAAACGTTAGTCTTAATACTCGACGCACCTTTTCGTTTAATTCTTTATCAGTATAAATGCCTTCTTTTATACCTTTCAAATATGGGTTTGCCAACCAATAGTTATCATAGGCATTGCTAGCCCCCTCTGTTAACCCATCTGTCCAGCTTCCGAACTCCATATCCAAGCCTCCAATAATAGCAGTTTGTGTATCATGAACAGCTCCCCAATCTGATATGACCGCACCATCCCACTACCATTCTTCTTTCAAAATCTGATTCATCAGTATTGGATTATAACTAGCGTGTTCGCCTCGAAATAAATTATAGCCTCCCATAAAGTACCAAGCCTTACCCTCTACTGCAGCTGCCTTAAAACCTGGAAGGTATATTTCATAAAGCGTACGATCATCAACTATCGGATTGGAAGTGTGACGGTTGATTTTATTATTATTTAAAGCAAAGTGCTTCATGCAGGCAGAAACCCCATTGCTTTGCACGCCCTAAACATAGGGTACCACCATACGACTAATCAGGTATGGATCTTCTCCCATATACTCAAAATTACGTCCACAAAGAGGAGTTCTATAAACATTTATCCTAGGACCTAGTAATACACTTTTGTTGCGGAAACGAGCCTCTTTTCCAATGCTTTTATAAAATAAAGCCATGTCGGGATTCCATGTAGCCGCCAGACAAGAAAGTGCAAGAAAAGCCATGCAAGAATCATTGGTCCAACCTGCCTGATCCCATTCATCCCACATGACCTCAGGACGTATGCCCATTGGACCATTAGTACACCATAATTCCGGAATACCCAATCTGGGCACACCAGGAGCACTGAATTTAGATTGCGCATGAATAATATTTATTTTTTCCTGTAAAGTCATACGAGAAAGAGCATCCTCCACACGCTGTTTTATTGGTTGATTTTTATCCAAATAGACTGGAGTTTGCGCTGAAGCGGATATACCACAAAACACAAAAGCGCAAAATGTAATAGTTTTCAGTGTTTTAATTTTCATATTTAGCATTTTTGAATTGTAACAAAGTCTATTATTGAAAGAAAGCTACCACTTATCTCAAAGAAGTTAAAGAGCTGCGCGTAACCCCCTTAAACGTCATTTTTACAGGTTTTATATAACCTTCATCATCAAAAAACATCCGTTCAATGCAAACAACACGGGCATTCCCATCTGTTTCATTTAAGGGATGGCGATGATACACTATATACCATTCATCATCTTTCAACCCCTTTATCACAGAATGGTGTCCAGCTCCAGTAGCAACCTCCTCATCTTGTTCCAATATTTTTCCGACTCGCTTAAAAGGCCCGAATGGCGAATCTGCCATGGCGTAAGCTACACAATAGTCAGGACCAGTCCAATCACCTTCTGACCACATAAAATAATACTTCCCTTGATGCTTTAACATAAAAGGCCCTTCAACATAATTGTCTGGAGTTACTTCCTTACAAAGCGAGCCATCTTCAAAGGGAACAAGATGCAACAAATCATCACTTAATTTCACCATATTGCAATGCCCCCAACCTCCATAATACATGTAATAACTGCCATCATCATCCTTGAATACAAACTGATCGATAGGTTGTGCCCCGTTTATTATCTCATTGATTAATGGCTTACCCAAAGCATCCTTAAACGGCCCTTCTGGACTATCAGCAACAGCTACGCCGATACCACCAATTTCACCTTCGTGGACATCATTAGCAGAAAAGTACAGATAATACTTTTCATTAGCATAAATAATTGCGGGTGCCCATAGAGCTTTTTCCAACCAGGATACATTTTCTACCGAAAGAATTTTGGAGTGCTTTTTCCAAGTCACAAGATCGGGTGAAGAAAAAGCATCTAAAAATAGTTGCTGCTCAAATGGAGCTGAATAAGTAGGAAAAATCCAGTAACGGTTGTCAAACACTACCCCTTCAGGATCGGCATACCATCCTTCAAATAACGGATTGCCACTTTCTTGAACAGCTTTCGTATTGTTCAGTGAACACGACGAAAAGAATTGCCCACCTAACAATACATAAAAAACTAATAATTTGCACTTTATATTTAACATATGAGCTCTATTAATCGAAGTATGGATGCAGCCATATTCACTGCATCCATACAGTTAAAGATGTATTATGACTTACTTAACCTCAGTCAGCTCCAACACCCAGCTATCATACTCCTTATTTAAATCAAGAGCAAAACCGGCATTCATCAAAAGATCACCGGAAAAAATCCGATTGTGTAAATAACAAGGTTTATCATCTGCAGCCAAATTTAATTCTCTTATTTGATACTTCTTGTTTTTATCCAAACCATCCAGACGCACATGATGTAATCGTGGGTTAACATAGTGTTCCATTTTAAAAGCAAAGAACACTGCACGGTCTTTATTCTCAGTAACATACATCATTGACGCAACCGCTTTCTTTTCATACGGAGAAATCAGACGATATTGGTCTCCATACTGAATAACCGTACGAATCCCTTTATAAGTGTCAATGGCCTTTTTGGAAAATTCTTTTTCATCTGCATTCATATTCTTAGGTTGAATTTCCATACCTAAGCGACCAGTCATCGCAACATCAAAACGAAATTTCAATGGAACAAGACGGCCTGTCTGATGATTGGACGATGCACTTACATGCTGAGCCATTGCTATAGATGGATAAAAGTAAGATGTTCCCCATTGGATGAAGAGGCGCTGCAAAGCATCTGTATTATCACTAACCCAAAACTCGTTGAAATAAGGCATCACTCCGTAGCTGGCACGTCCGCCACCACTACCACAAGCTTGCATAACTACATCAGGGTATTTAGCGCGAATCCTTTCCAATACATTTATTAAGCCACGGTGATAATCAATATAAATATGTGATTGTTTATCCTTTGGCAGGTAGCTTGAGCCATAGTTCATTATTTCTCCATTAGCATCCCATTTGATATAAGCAATTTCCGGATTCTTACTCAATAGCCCATCTACTACACTGAAAACAAAATCCTGAACCTTAGGATTACACAAGTCCAGTACTACTTGTGTACCACCACGGCCACACATTAATTCTCTATTCATAGAACGCAGTACCCAATCAGGGTGCTTTTCAACCAACTCACTTTTTGTATTAGTAAATTCCGGTTCGATCCAAATACCAAACTTAATCCCATATTTTTTAGCAGTATCTGTAAGTCCTTTAATACCATGAGGGAGTTTTTGAGTGTCTACTACCCAGTCACCCAATGATGAATTATCTTGTATACGACGATATTTATTCCCGAACCATCCGTCGTCCATTACAAATAGTTCACCACCCATGGCTGCGAAATCCTTCATCATCTGATCCATTTCTTGTTCCTTGATATTAAGGTAAACCCCTTCCCAGCTGTTCAACAGAATATCTCTCGGCTTATCACAGCTATATACCATACCCATACGAGCCCATCGGTGGAGGTTCCTACTAGCTTCACCTAATCCTTCACAAGAATAAGTAAGAGCAAGTTTAGGAGTAGTAAATACTTCACGTGGTTCAAGTTTGTATTCAGAAGCCTCTTCATTCATACCGGCAAAAACATGATGCACATGACTACCATACGTATCATCAGAATCTATCCTAATTTTCGTACGTCCACCCCAACACAGAACAGCTCCAATAACACGTCCACTATTTTCCTGAGGTTTACCATCCAATGAAAACATAACCTCTGAGTGTTCACCCAATCCGTTACGTACTCCATCCATATTTTTTATAACTTTCATCCCAGAAGTCAACGGTTCTGTAGTAATCCGAGTCTCAGTACCCCAATGTCCGGATAGAGAAGAGATCCACACGTCGCCTCTACGAATCATAAAATGACCTGAATCAAAGCGCTTAAGTACTACCGCTTTCTTTTCGTTATGAGAATATTCAGTCCATGTTTCAATAATATCCAAATTGTTGAAAGCCCGAAAATTCAACGTTACATAAAAAGGGTAAACTCTGTCTTTTAAATGAATCACTGTAAGCTTTGCGCTTTTTTCATCCAAAGTTTCCACTTTGTCTACAATCAAATCCAATGTTAAGTTACCATCAGCATGAACCACCTGTAATGCTGAACTTTCATAAGATGAAGTACCAAATACCGGATAAGCTGGACGGCTCAATCCATTCCACGAATCAAAGACCTGATCTATTTGATTCTCATTAATTCTGTCACCAAAATAAGCAAATTGCAATTGCTGACCCTCTCCCCACGTATTCAATAAAATAGATGAACGGGGAGTAGAAATTAGTACTTTGCCATTCCATGCCTGAAGAATACCAGCAGGATATAACAAGCATAACAATAATACATAAACGATTTTCTTCATTGTTTTAAATTATTCAGTTAAACACATTCTAGTAAATTGTACTCGGATTTTCATTTAAAGAAATAAACGGATACGCAAAGATTGGCGGGCGCACAGCGCAAGTGTAACCATTAAAGTATCTGCTCATAGACTAATAGTTAAAAGGTTAATTAATATATTTATAGTAATGCTATCTGTAATACAAAGAATAATACGCATAATGTGTTAAGTAACCACACACTATAAATTTCCACCTATTCATGATTTATAGACTCATGAACTCAATTCCTCCATTAAAAGATTTAGGCGGCCATAGTATTCCACGCATAACATTTTTAAGACGGTTAACAACGTGATCACCACAGTATATTAACACTTTTTTATATATAGATATCAAACTATTTACATACCTTACTTCAAAAAAAGAACTGCCAATCTACCAGATCATTCTATAATTATAAATATGAAGAAGACAGATATACTATTAAATAATAAAGGTTATGTATGCTAAAGCTATGTCAAACTGAACACAAGGAATGAGCCATATAGAGCATACCTTAACACATATCCAATTGATAGATTTTTCCAAAAGAATCTTGCATAATTAAAAGGATTTGGCTAATTTTGACCATGTTCTATGGTTCAGTTTTTTCATGTGAAAAGCGGGGACTTTTCTTTAACTTACTGAATTTAAGGATATTATCAACTTAAATACTTAATTATTAATTAATTAGTTAGTTATAACTTTATTTTTTGTCATCTATTTACATATTTACCAAACAATTATAAATCTAATAGTTATAGAACACGCAATGGAAGATGAACAAACAAATAGGACAAAAAGTGCGTCAGAAGATTCTTTTTACATAAAAGAGCTTAAACAAGGAAATATAAAAGCCTTTGAGTTTCTATTTAATAAGTATTATAAAGACCTTGTCTATTTTTGCAACGTTTTTCTAAAGGACCAAGAAAATAGTGAAGATTTGGTACAGGATATCTTTGCACGCTTATGGGAAAATCGAGAACATCTCGATATTAAAGGTGCTTTAAAATCGTATCTTATGACTGCTGTGAAAAACAATAGTTTAGAAGAACTCAAACATCAGAATGTTATTAGGGTCTATCAAGATTATGCAATTGCTCACAATGACCCATTTGACTATGATGTAGAAAACTATATTTTATACTCAGAATTAAATCAACAACTTCAAAAGGAACTGAATAAACTCCCTAAAGAAATGAGGGAAGTATTTGAAATGCATCGATTTAAGAATAAGAAATACCATGAAATTGCCAATGAATTAAATGTATCAGTGAGAACAATAGAAAATCGAATCAGCAAGGTGTTAGAGGTTTTAAGAAAGAACATGAAAGGGTTTTATAACTTTATTTTATATTCTTTTTTATAAAAAAATGGTGGTATATTCTTTTACAACAGTCTTATAATTAATAGTTTGTTAAGAATTCGCCAAGCTTAAGCGGCTCTGGCTGTAAATAAAATGAGTTCTTTGAAAAGTTTGTCAATAACTTGCATGTCTGGGTTAATCCCAAACACGCAAATAAATCGTTCAAGCATATAAGCATTGTGTATGAATGACTTGCAAGAGGATATGGAATAGGCTATTCCGAGCCTCTTACATGCCGCTTTGGCCAAGTTGACAGCTGCAAGCGATGCATTGAAGTGAAAATTCAACTTTCTGAAGTCAGTTAACTGACAGTTGGTGATTCCTGCATGTTGCTTTCCATCTCTAAAGCAAAATTCCAACTGGAACCTGGTTCTGTAATAATCCAAGACTTCGCGTCCATCCATGGAATCGTCTGTAGAGAAATAAAGCTGCCACTTGTCTGTCCTCCCGTCCATCGGATATCAGACGGCTAAGGAAACATACCTTTTGAGAGCTTTTGCATATACACTCAATCCGTACAGCTTTCCCTTGTTCACCTCGTATTCCTTGCACCGGGTCAGATCTAGATTGGCAAAGTCAATCCTGCCGTCAAACCACTTGGGATGGCCAGGTTTTCCTGTTTTCTTTTCCAATGTTGGATAGTACAGGACTACGTCATTCCTGAAGCGGCTGATGACATGGAAATCACTCTCACACATAGGCGTTATGAACGTTTCCTTGGAAAAGAATGCGTCTGCAACCACCGTTCTGAATATGCTCTGTAGCTCGTCTTTTCTACTGATAAGATAGTTGCTATACCAGTCAACTAGGTTCTTACCCATATTATCCAAGGTCTTACAATCCGACGTCTGAATGGAACCTAAAGTCATGCATTCATGGTTGTCGATGTCAATGACACCGATGCCCATGATTTCCAATCTTCGCTTATAATCCCCGGCACAGCCTGACCAGAAGACCAATCCAAGGTGTCTTATGACCGGACTTGGGGATATAGGAAGGATCGATGGTGATGGCTTTTCTTTTGCCTATGAGATGCTTGCTGATGATAGAGGCGTTGAACGCAAACCGGTCGAAAGTTTCATTCCCAAAAAGGTTACGGTATGTCTGTTCCGAAAAACATCCATACCTGCCCAATTGGAGGAAATTTATACGATCCGGGATGGCCATGAATAATTTCATGGTGTCCATGAACGTTTTTTCAAAAGGTTTGTGTATATTCACGACTGATTTGAGAGCCGACAGGCACTCGGATTGGTATTGCATAAGGAGTGTTTCTTTAGCCATAACCAGATGAATAGTTAACTTTTAATTTACTAAAAAATCAACAAATCATGCAGCACTTTTACCTTTGTTATCAGCATGTTAGCTCACTTTTTTCAGCACATTTCTTCATGCTTAACCATTCGTTTTTGACAACATTTCAATGACCTCTTTAATGTTTTCGAACCGACTCTTGCCGGTTCTATTATTTAACTTTTAATATTTCGGTAAAAATTTACCGAAATATTGATAATTTGAAACGAGATTAAAATATGAGAGAAGAGAATCAATATAGAATAGCTGAACTTATTCTGAGATATTTAGAAACAAAGGCATCGCTAGAGGAAATAACTGAACTAAAAGAATGGATTAGTCTTTCGGAAGAAAATAGAATTTTTTTTCAAAAAATGAGAAATATTTGGGAAATGACAGATCCTTCCACTAGTCAAATGAACATTGACATACAGTCGGCATTACTCAAAACAAAAGTCAAAGCAGGAATCGAACCAGGAAAAACGAATGTTTCCACACCCAAACAAATAGTACTCTATTTTCAACGAATAGCTGCTATTCTCTTTTTTCCTATTCTGATAACCTTGTTCACCCTAATGATGAATAAGAAAGAAGAGTCGCTGACCTATTATAAAGCGAGTACACCTTACGGTTCTATTTCGGAAATTATTTTGCCGGACAGCTCGAAGGTTTGGTTAGATGCTGGTAGTACATTGGAATACCCTTCGCAATTTATAAATAACACACGAAGGGTATGCATGAGTGGCGAGGCATACTTTGAAGTACACGCTGATAAAAATAACCCTTTCATCATTCAAGCTGATGAATTGGAAATTACAGCCACTGGTACGGCCTTTAACGTTGCTAGTTTTACACATAGCATGGAGCAAAAAATCACATTAATATCTGGGAAAGTATCTGTTTCACAAGGCAAAGAAACAAAACACCTACTTCCTGGTCAACAATTAACCTACCAGCGAAACACCAAACGTATGGAAATAACTTCCACCGATACATTTAAATATATAGCCTGGAAAGATGGGATCATCGCATTTAGAGATGATTCTTTAGAAACTATTCTTGATCGACTAGAACAAGTCTATAAGGTCCGATTTGTCATGAAAGACCTTGATATAAAACAATATACATATAGAGCAACATTTAAAGGAGAGAATTTGGATGAAATAATAAATTGTATGGAAGAAGGGGCACCTATAAAATTCCGAAAAAGGTATAACGATTTCAAGCAGGGAGATACACTTACAATAGAAGTAAGTAAAAAGTAACCCGCTATCGGAATTTACAATTATAAAACCGTTGATTGGTATCAGACATACACAAATCTATACCAACAATGGGTTTTATATGATTGGCCTTTTAAAGATAAATAACAATAGCCGCTTAGTGCATTAGTACGAGGTAGATGAGAGCACTTTTCAGAGAATGGATAAAATCAATAGTAACGATGAAATAAGGGTAGTGTAAAATAAACTGTGTCACGCATTATTTCCTATTAGAAAACTCATCGGTCGGGGAACGGCCAGCACCAAGGGGCGGGACCACCCGTCCCGACGAGCGTAAAATTACAATAATTTAAATCGTTCTCCAAACTTTATGGCCAGTTGCTGTGAGATTGTAGCCCAATTGGCAAGTGGCATAGTTCACTTCTTCCGTATATTACGGTATGCAAGATAAACCAGTTTTTCAAGGGCTGTATCCGACGGGAACACGCCTTTGTTTTTTGTTACCTTACGGATCTGACGGTGATACCCTTCAACAGTATTTGTTGTATATATGAGCTTACGAATAGCCGGAGTGTACTGGAAATATTCGGACAGCTTATCCCAATTGTCTTGCCAGGACCCGATAACGATAGGATACTGTTCACCCCATTTTTCTTCCAGCTTAAGAAGTTCATTTTCTGCCGATTCTTTATTTACAGCCTGATAAACGCATTTCAAATCCTTCAGGAATTCCTTTTGATTTTTGGAGCCTACATGTTTGACGGAATTACGAATCTGATGTACAGCACAAAGCTGTACGGCTGCATTGGGATAAACGCTTTGGATTGCTTCAGGAAAACCTCTCAAGCCGTCTATACAGGCTATAAGAATATCTTCAACTCCACGGTTCTGAAGGTCTGTCAGAACACTGAGCCAGAAGTTTGCTCCCTCATTTCTTGATATATACATTCCGAGCAGCTCCTTATGTCCTTCTCTGTCAATACCCAGCACATTATAGATTGCACGTGTAACAGCACAACCACGTTCATCCGTTACTTTATAATGGATGGCATCCATCCAGACTATAGGATAGACAGAATCAAGCATACGTGATTTCCATGCCTTTATGTCCGGAAGTACACGGTCTGTAATGGAACTGATTGTATCTGCCGATACACGATTACCAAGATTCTCTTCCATCCAGTCACTAATCTCACGTGTGCTGTTGCCAAGAGCATACAGGCCAATTATACGGTCAGCAACGTCTTCTGCCAGAATGGTCTCACGCTTCTTAATAAATTGTGGATCAAAACTTGAATTACGGTCACGGGGAGTGGATACGGTTACCTCACCCAATGGAGTCTGGACCTACTTTTGCATTTTCCCGTTACGGCGGTTACCCATCTGACGTTCTTCTTCTGTAAGATATGCATCCATCTCACCCTCCAGAGCTGCATTCAGAATGTTTTCCAATAAAGGGGCAAAAGCACCGTCTTTACCTAACAAAGGCTTACCTGCTTTCAGCTGTTCAATAGCCTTGTTCTTGATACTCTCAAAATCAAATTCTTCTTTCATACAAAAAACAGTGTTAGCAAAGTTAATATTTTATTTCTTTTCTTTGCTGACACAGTTTAATTTACATCCTCCATATCGCATGCTTTCGCAGTGATAGATTATGGTGCCCAGGTCACATTCACCGGTTTCAGCCAACTGGTCGATGACTTTGAAGATGTCATCCACCAGGATGCCGTCCGTCATGATGGCTTCGCGGTAGCTCGGTGAGCAGAAGGGGTGGTCGTTACTTTCAGAGTGTTCTTCATCATAGGCATCATCGTTGCTTTCTTCGGATGCTTGTTCATCAGAAGGTTTTTCAGACTCTGCTTCTTTAGCAGGTTCCTCGGTCGTTTCATCATCCGAAGATTGAGAAGAAGTTTCGTCCTGTTCGGTGTCCAATTCAGTTTCATTGGATGTTTCTTCTGAGTTGTCTGATTGCTCCTTTTCATCGTCGGATTCTTCTTTCCCTTCCTGTGAAGCATCGGCATCCGATTGTGCTTCGGATTCCTCTTTCTTTTCCTCTTCCTTCTTCGGTTCCTCCCTGCTCACCTTATGAGGTCGGAAGGACTGTGCTTCGTCCGATATGTCTACATCCTCCTCAGGTGAGTCGATGAGTACCACATCTATCTCTGGGTCATTGTGCAGTTTCTCCACCAGCGAGGTCCTATCCACTTTGTTGTTGGGTTCGTATGACCAGACTTCATAGGGTAGTTGTTCCTCTCATACTTCTTGATGTCTGCCTTGCGGCATTTCATGATCAAGTGTTGGAAGTCGCAGTCGATGATAACCACCCGGACGCCTTTTGCCACTAAGTAGTTGGCAAAGGTGACTATGACCGGGGTCTGTATCATGTTGTTTTCCGTTTATTAAATTCGCAAGCAAAAGTAAATGCTGGAACAGGGAAAACCTAAATGTACAACATCAATGTGCTTTCGGTTGCTAAAACCGGGGGGTGAATGGACTTCGGAACAAGGGAATCTGAGAAAAATTAGCCCAAAAAGTTACAACTAAAAGTCCCCATTTGACTTTCTGTTGTAACTTAAATCATTAAACATCAATACTAAATCTTCAACGAGCGTCCGTCGTCCACCTCGTCGTAGTTCGTTTTCTTGCCAACTTCCCATTCGCGGTTAGCACTGTGACTGCCGACTCCTTCTTTCCGGAGTTTACCCAATCCTTGATGGGACTTCCGCTGTAAACTTTTGATTGGATTGAGTGTATTCTTCTTGGGCTTCTTCTTCACCCGTTCCACATCAAAACCTTCTTGATACATAGCGCTGCGGGGGGGACTTCACTTCGGGATTCTGGAATATATCACGCAATTTGTCCACAGCATCAGCATACTTGGGAGGACGTTCTGTAGAAATGTCCACCAGGTCCGGACGGTCCACCTTGAATGCCTTGCACAGCATTTCCACTTCGGCTTCGTTCTGCAGGCGGAATTTCTCAATGAAACTGATGCGATTATTACGGTCTATGGCCTTGGCCATGAAAGGCGGCAAGGGTCTGCTCTGGCCATCGTAGTAGATGACACCTTTCTTTATATAGGCATGCTGTTTCTTGAATTTCTGGAAGATTTCTCCCTGCGTGGCCTTAGGATTGAGGGTCAGCAACTGGTCTATGAATGCTTCTATCCGGTCAAAGCGTTGTTCGGGGTAGCAAAGTCGAGCAGTTCTTCTACGGCAAGGACCCGGGCACCATGAATGACGGTCTTGTTGGCATGGTCTATCAGCATATAGCCGTAGGGCTTGTCTTTCTTGCCGAAGAAAACCACATCCACTCCGAAGTTCTTCTTTATTTCCTTCTGCAGTTCTTCCTTGTTGGCGCATACATCCCGGTATTTCTTCAGGTAGGCTCTCAACTGGCGATTGCGTGCCTTATCCTGATAGCCTTTCTTGAACAGGGCTTCAATCTCTGCCAGAGGAATTTTCTTTTGGATTTTGTCTCCTTGCTTGACGAAGACGTTCCCGTCTTTCTGAAAGACTTCATAGCCCATGGTTCCTATCACGGCCTTGAACTGGGTGAAGGAAGAAAAGCTGTACTGTTTGACGGCCTCGATGTCCTTGTCTGTTTTCTGCTGCCGGTCCATACCGAGTATCTTGTCAATGAGCGTCTGCATTCATGGTTATGCTGTATCTTGCGACCGTCGGGCGCCACTCTCGAAGTAACAATGTGTAGGTGTGCATTGTCTGTATCGTTGTGGGAATAAATGAGCCAGGGTTGTCCGGGTTCGGCATAGCCCATTTCTTGAAGATACTGGTGCGCGAAATCAAGCAACTGGGCTTCTGACATCTCGTAGCCCTTGCAGGAGATGGCTGCATGGAACTGGGCTTTCTGGATTCTGGGATTCATGGAGGAATATTCCATGAGAAACTGAGCCAGCTCTTCAGGGGTTGGCTTGCGCACTTCACCGAGTGCTCCGAAGTTTTTTATCTCCAGTAACCGGGCTACACCTTTCGCCACCTTCCGTTCATTATAATCTACGGCATGGAAGTTCGAACTTCCGGGTAAAATGGTTGCAATCATCTGAATATTCGGATTAGTTGGGTTCAACGGTTAAAGTATATACCGCACAAACATTACTTCAGTGTTTTGTTTTTTATACACTTGAGTGTAATCAATTCCAAATCCCGTTTGATGCGGTTCATCGTTTCCTGTGTTTCCCGAATGGTTGGAAGCACAATCTCTTGGCTATAGCTGGGTGCGAGTAACCAGGCTACCACCAGCTCATTGGCTCGTTTGACCACCTGATTTAGGTTTCCGCCTGCCCAGGACAGTTCGTTCTGATTCTTTCGGTAAAATTCTCCGAGTTCTCGGATCAACTCGATGCGTTCCTTCACATCCACATTGGAAAATTCCTGCACTGCAGACAGGATATAGTGGCTCACAGAGTGGAATGAGCCTGATTTTTCCTTCAACAGTTGGGCTTCCTCGGGATAAGCCGTAACTGGAATACTTTGGTTTTCTGTTTCATACTTCCTTTGATTACTTGTTAGCTGGGTTCTCCGGACACCTATTTCGCATAGCGAAACAGCGATTTATCGCTCCGTTGCGGCAGTAATCGGCAAGTGACTCTTGTGAGGACAAAACTCCGTTTTGTAATGACAAGAGTACAACTTGCTTGACAAATCCTGCAACGCAGTTCGATGTCTTCCCGGTAGCTTTAGAGACCTCAAAGAAGCACAAAAAACGGCGAAACGCAAAAATTCACAACATCATTCTTGGGAAAAATATTCGGTAATATTAGCCTGATTATCAAGTGTTCCAAATTTCTTTATCCGTAGTTTTCTGCATCTTTGGAACGGCATACGTCTGTATAGAAATCACTTGTTGCCAAGCTGGGCTATTGCCTTGAACTAATGGTTCATCCGTCCCCATATTCCAAGGTTGCAAAGGCTATACATACTTCAATGTTCTATAGACAATGACTTCAAGGGCAAAAGGGCATTACTGCGTATGGACTCAGAACAGAGGTGAAAAAGAAGTGTGGAAGCGTATGGAAATGCGGCCGTATAAAAGTATCAACAGCAAATATCATGGTACTTATGACCTAAAACATAGAGAGTGTCTCACTTTTTGAGGGAGTATCGTGGTAACTTTGCATTAAAGTCCATCGGTTGGCTCTGTATGAGATACAAAATGAGTATATTTACGGACATTACTGGTGGCAACAGCTTTGAGTAAGTAGAATCACTAAAACAGGAAGAATATGATTGGAAGTATCATTGGGGACATCGTAGGCAGTATCTACGAGTTCAGTAACATACGAACCAAGGACTTTGAGTTCTTCGGTCGCTACGTGGAATACACAGACGACAGCATCCTGACGTTGGCTACAGCGGATGCGATTCTGGCCGGACGCCTTTCACTGGTGGCGGATTACTATGTCCGGTATGCGGAAGCTTATCCCTCTCCGATGGGAGGATATGGAAACTGTTTCCAGAATTGGGTCATCCAGAAGACAAGAACCGGATATGCTCCGGCATACAACAGCTGCGGCAACGGATCGGCCATGCGTGTAGGTCCGGTGGGTTGGGCATTCGATACGAAAAATGACACCATGAATGCCGCCAAGGTTTCAGCGGAAGGAACGCATAACCATCCGGAGGGCATCAAGGGTGCACAGGCTACAGCCATGTGTATCTTCCTGGCCCGTAAGGGAGCATCGAAAGATGAGATTCAGCAATGTATGGAGCAGGAATTCGGCTATCGTTTCCCGCTCACCATTGCCGAACTGCAAAAACGTTATTCCTGGAATGGAGTTGATGGGGAAGGCAATGGCGGCATCTGTCAGGACAGCGTTCCGCAAGCCATTCAATGTGCGCTGCAGGCTACGGATTTTGAAGATGCTGTCCGTAATGCCATCAGTATCGGTGGCGATTCCGATACCATCGGCTGCATCACCGGTTCCATTGCTGAAGCTCTTTATGGGGTGCCTGCGAACATGTGTGAAAAAGCGATGACCTATCTGCCCGAAAACTTCCAGAAACTGGTTACTGAGTTTGAAGCGAAATACGGAAGTGGACTGCGTAAAACAGAAGGAAGATGACTTTCCTGGAAAAATACATTTGGGTGGTCAATACGCTTTCCCACGCTGGAGAGAAGGGACTTTCTTTGAAGGAGCTCAACGAGAAATGGCTCCTCAATGAAGATCCAGTAATGGCAAACCAATCCCCAGACAGACCTTTGACCGGTGGAAAGGTAACATCCTTATGTCGTTAGGAGTGCTGATTGAATGCAACTGGAAGGATAGCTTTCGCTATTACATTGCCAATCCGGAGAGTTTGAAGAACGGAACGCTGAATCGGTGGTTGCTTGGCACTTATGCCACCGCCCAATGCACAAGTGGACAAAAGACTTATGGAAAATGTACGAAACCGATTAAAAACTTGATACAATGGAAAAGACCAAACAAGAATTACTGAAAGAATGGAGTGAACTGTGGATACCGAAATTTAATGAACTCTCACAGAAGTATAACACTCCGTATTATACCCAATCACCTCTCAACGTAATTGAAACTGACATTGAACTGATGGTAGTAGGAATAAATCCCAAAGGAAACGGGAAATGTACCTCTACCCATACAGTTGATGGTTACTTGGAGGGAAACAAAGAATGGTGGAGCAAGCGGTTCGACAAGGAATTGAAAGATTCCCGTTTTCTTGCCAACGGACGATTGTTCCTTGGGTATGGTTCCAAATACCCGGACAGCCAGATTGATGATGACAAGAAGGTGGTATGGACAAATCTTTCTCCGTTTGAGTCATCTAAAGGTGTAAGTAACTTGAAGAAAGAGCTGTTGGCTGAAGGTATTAAAAGCACTATAGAGCTAATAAACATACTCAAACCAAAAAGGATTGTTTTCATGGAAACAAATGCTTTTGATACGCTCAGAAAGAATATGGATGAGTCTGAGTCAGATGCTATCCAATCTGTTCAAGTCTTTGATAACTTGAAATGGGAAGTTGGCACATTTTTTGGCATTCCAGCAGTAAGCATTTTACATCCATCGGCTACTGATTGGTTGGTGAGCAAATATTTCATATCCGTATTTCTCTTTCTTCATAATCTTATCATTCATGAGTTTCCAAACAAACCTTTGAAAGAGATTAGAAATGCAATGCGTAATGAATTAAAACTTTGGAAACAGCGCATCCAGGCAGAAGATGAACTTTAATAGCATAAGTAACTCGCCTTGGTCAAGTGGAACCCCACAAGACCAAGGCGAGTTTTTTAGCCCATTCGCTCACAAATGTAATAATAGACATTCATCTCCAATCGTAATGAATATAGCGCATTCTCACGAAACAAAATCTCCCAAAACCATGAGTTGAAAGCACTGAAAATTAACATTTAAAGAGTTCTAACGTTCTGTGCTATGGGCAGTGTTGGTTCTGTTCAGTCGGTCTGTGTATTGTCGAACGAGCATTGAGCAATACTCATTAACGACAGGGTCGGTCGGTTCATTCTCTTTAGAGATATGATTCGCATCAACAATCTTGTTGGTCTTGATGTAACCCGGTTTTCTGTTGTGTACGATGCGAATGTACACTGCATAAAGGCCGTCTGTTCTCGGCTTCCTTACGATTGCTTTTAATGTAGTTGTCATAAGCTTTTAATTTTACGCTGCCATAGGCTTTTTTGATGATGTAAGCAGGTGTAAGCAACATCAATTTTAGTGTAAGCAGTGAGTAAACGAGTACGTACATTTGGCGCGGTTTCCATTGTCAAGTGTACGAACCGTATAAGAACAACATAGGCTGTAACTCATGTATTTCAATGAGTTACAGCCTATTATTTTAATTAAGCCAATTTGGAATTATTCCTCAACAGCCGCTTGCGCCGCAGCCAGGCGTGCAATGGGCACACGGAACGGAGAACAGCTGACATAATTCAAGCCGACTCTATGGCAGAACTTCACAGAAGAAGGTTCACCTCCATGCTCGCCGCAAATACCGCACTTCAAGTCCGGACGGATAGCACGTCCCTTTTCAGTAGCCATACGCACCAACTGTCCTACACCATTCTGGTCGAGTACCTGGAACGGGTCTACTTTCAGAATCTTCTTCTCCAGATAAATCGGGAGGAAGGAAGCGATATCGTCGCGTGAATAACCAAATGTCATCTGAGTCAAGTCGTTCGTACCGAATGAGAAGAACTCGGCAGAGGAAGCAATGCGGTCGGCAGTCAAGGCGGCACGCGGAATCTCAATCATTGTACCTACTTTGAAGTCGATGCTGTCACCCACTTCTTCAAATAACTGGGCAGCCTCAGCACGAATCACTTCTTCCTGCTGCTTGAACTCATACAAGATGCCGGTCAGAGGCACCATGATTTCAGGATGGGTTTCAACGCCTTCTTTCTTCAATTCCAAAGCAGCGCCCAGGATAGCACGCGTCTGCATCTGCGTAATTTCAGGATATGTATTTCCCAAACGGCAACCACGATGCCCCAACATCGGATTATGCTCACAAAGCGCCTCAACACGTTGCTGGATATACTGGAGGCTTACACCCATCGTATCTGCCATTTCCTGCTGTCCCTTCAAGTCATGGGGAACAAACTCATGCAAAGGAGGGTCGAGCAGACGTACAGTCACCGGACAACCAGCCATTGCCTTGAAGATACCCTTGAAGTCAGCTTGCTGGTAAGGTAGAATCTTAGCCAAAGCCTTGCGACGTCCTTCGGCGTTTTCTGCCAGAATCATCTCGCGCATGGCTTTAATCTTCTCGCCTTCGAAGAACATGTGTTCCGTACGGCAAAGGCCGATACCCACCGCACCAAAATTGCGTGCCACTTCTGCATCGTGAGGAGTATCCGCATTGGTACGAACCTGCAGCTTCGTATATTTGTCTGCCAAATCCATCAATTCCGCAAAGTCACCGGACAGCTCAGCCGCTTTTGTTTCCACCTTGTCTTTATATACTTCACCGGTGCTTCCGTTCAAGGAGATATAGTCACCTTCTTTCAACAGTACACCATCCACTTCCACTGTACGCGCCTTGTAGTCTATGTTCAAGGCACCGGCACCGGATACACAGCACTTACCCATACCACGAGCAACCACTGCCGCATGAGAAGTCATACCGCCGCGGGCAGTCAGGATACCTTCGGCAACTGTCATACCTGCCAAATCTTCCGGAGAAGTCTCAATACGTACCATCACCACACGCTTGCCGGCAGCATGCCATTCGGCAGCATCATCGGCAAAGAATACGATTTGTCCCGTAGCGGCACCCGGAGAAGCGGGAAGACCACGGGTCAATACCTTGGCTTGCTTCAGAGCTGTCTTGTCAAATACCGGGTGGAGCAGTTCGTCCAACTTATTGGGCTCACAACGCATCAATGCAGTCTTTTCGTCAATCATACCTTGATGGAGCAAATCCATGGCAATCTTCACCATAGCGGCTCCGGTACGCTTACCGTTACGGGTCTGGAGGAACCAGAGTTTACCCTCTTGTACAGTGAACTCCATATCCTGCATATCACGGTAGTGATTTTCGAGCTTCGTCTGCAAAGCATCCAACTCCTTATAGATTTCCGGCATAGCCTCCTCCATGGAAGGATATTTGCTGACACGTTCTTCTTCGCTTACACCGGCCAATTCAGCCCAACGTTGAGAACCGATTTTTGTAATCTGTTGCGGAGTACGGATACCGGCAACCACGTCTTCGCCTTGTGCATTAATCAAATACTCACCGTTGAAAAGGTCTTCACCGGTAGCAGCATCTCGGCTAAAGCAAACACCCGTGGCAGAGCTCTCGCCCATATTACCGAATACCATAGCCTGAACGCTTACGGCAGTACCCCATTCGTCAGGAATTCCTTCCATCTTACGATACAAGATGGCGCGTTCGTTCATCCAAGAGTTGAATACGGCACAAACGGCACCCCACAACTGCTCGTAAGCACAAGTCGGGAAGTCTTTCCCTGTTTGTTCTTTTACGGCAGCCTTGAACTTCTTCACGAGTTCCTTAAGGTCTTCCACCTCAAGCTCGTTGTCCAGCTTCACGCCTTTAGCCTGTTTCACATCTTCTATAATAGCCTCGAACGGGTCTACATCTTCCTTGTTCACCGGCTTCATACCCAGCACCACGTCGCCATACATCTGCACGAAACGACGGTAAGAGTCCCATGCAAAGCGTGCATTGCCTGTCTTGCGCGTCAGGCCTTCCACCACTTCGTCATTCAAGCCAAGATTCAGGATAGTGTCCATCATGCCCGGCATGGAAGCGCGTGCACCCGAACGAACGGAAACCAGCAACGGATTCTCCACATCACCGAATTTGGAACGCATCAGCGTCTCCACATGGGCAATGGCTTGTTCAACTTCGTTCTTCAACAGAGCAACGACTTTATCCTGCCCCATTTCATAATATTCCGTACAAACTTCTGTCGTTATTGTAAAGCCCGGAGGAACCGGAACTCCTATAAGGTTCATTTCTGCAAGGTTGGCACCTTTCCCACCCAAAAGGTTTCTCATATCGGCCTTTCCTTCTGCCTGGCCGTTA
The DNA here is from genome assembly GCF_003602965.1 of Bacteroides sp. AF25-5LB. Classification (NCBI taxonomy): domain Bacteria; kingdom Pseudomonadati; phylum Bacteroidota; class Bacteroidia; order Bacteroidales; family Bacteroidaceae; genus Bacteroides; species Bacteroides sp. AF25-5LB. Next base: position 140,237 of record NZ_QTMC01000010.1, on the reverse strand, counting down.
CCAAAGGTATAAACTCTTTTTTTGTCCATAATATAAATTTAAAGTTTTTGATAGTGATTTTCTCTTTTCTGTTCGCAAATCTAAGTATATTTCGCAGACTAGAAAACTTTTTCAGAAAAAACTTTATGCTAAAATGCAATTTCGACATTGCAATCTTTAATATTTCATTTCATAGAGAGAAATCCCGAAAAAATGTCTATTTTTGCCGAAGAATTTATTAGATTGGTGTAAAAGTGGCAAGAAAGAGAAAAGAACTTCCCCTACTGGAGAAGGTGACAATTACGGATGTGGCTGCCGAAGGAAAAGCCATCGCAAAAGTCAATGATTTGGTGATTTTCGTACCATATGTCGTCCCCGGCGATGTAGTTGACCTGCAAATTAAGAGAAAAAAGCATCATTATGCTGAAGCCGAGGCTGTGAAATTCCATGAATATTCGGCAGTACGGGCAGTTCCATTCTGCCAACATTATGGTGTATGCGGCGGTTGTAAATGGCAGGTTCTCCCCTATTCCGAGCAAATCAAGTATAAGCAAAAACAAGTAACGGACAACCTCACCCGCATCGGCAAAATCGAATTGCCGGAAATCTCTCCGATATTAGGTTCAGAAAAAACTCAGTTCTACCGGAATAAACTGGAGTACACTTTTTCCAACAAACGTTGGCTGACGACAGAAGAGGTTCAGCAGAATGTAGTGTACGAACAGATGAATGCCGTAGGCTTCCATATTCCCAATGCTTTCGATAAAGTGCTTGCCATAGAGAAGTGCTGGCTGCAGGACGATATATCCAACCGCATCCGCAATGCAGTACGCGACTATGCCTACCAGCACAACTATTCCTTTATCAACCTGCGCACGCACGAAGGAATGCTACGCAATATGATTGTGCGTACCTCTACCACCGGCGAACTGATGGTAATCCTCATCTGCAAGATAGAGAAAGAGGAGGAAATGGCTCTGTTCAAGCAAATGCTGCAATACATAGCAGATACATTCCCCGAAATCACTTCCCTGCTATACATTATTAATAATAAGTGCAACGATACCATCACCGACCTCGAGGTACACACCTTCAAGGGAAAAGACCACATCTTCGAGGAAATGGAGGGACTGCGCTTCAAGGTAGGTCCCAAATCTTTCTATCAGACCAACTCCGAACAAGCCTACAACCTCTACAAAGTAGTGCGCAACTTTGCCGGACTGACCGGTAACGAGCTTGTTTATGACCTTTATACCGGCACGGGTACCATTGCCAATTTCGTATCCAAGCACGCACGCCAGGTAATCGGCATAGAATATGTGCCCGAAGCCATTGAAGACGCCAAGGTCAATGCCGAGATTAACGGAATTAAAAATACATTGTTCTTTGCCGGAGATATGAAAGACATGCTGACACAAGACTTCATCAACCAATACGGCCGTCCCGATGTCATCATCACCGACCCTCCCCGTGCCGGAATGCACCAGGATGTAGTGGATGTCATTCTGTTTGCCGAGCCCAAACGCATCGTATATGTCAGTTGTAATCCGGCTACGCAGGCGCGCGACCTGCAACTGCTCGATGCGAAATATAAAGTAAAGGCCGTTCAACCGGTAGATATGTTTCCGCACACCCACCATGTGGAAAACGTAGTATTATTGGAATTAAAAGATTGAAAGTCCAAGTCGTTTTCAATCCTAAATTGTAAATTGTCTAATCGTAAATAAAAACCAGTCGTGGCAAAAGAAAAAATTACAGCAAGGGCCCGTGCACAATATACGGACTACATGGTGAAGGAACCGATGGAGCTCATGGAGTTTCTGGCAGCTAAAATGCCGGATGCCAGCCGCACCAAGCTGAAATCATTGCTGAGCAAACGCATTATATATGTGGACAGCGTTATCACTACACAATACAATTTTCCCCTGAAACCGGGTATGAAAGTACAAATCAGCCGTGAGAAGGGACGTAAAGAGTTCAACCATAAACTGATGAAGATTGTATACGAAGATGCCTATATCATCGTGATAGAGAAGATGCAGGGTTTGCTGTCCGTCAACACTGACCGGCAAAAGGAACGTACCGCCTATACCATCTTGAATGAATACGTGCAACGCTCGGGCAAGCAGCACCGTGTACACATCGTGCACCGCCTGGACCGTGACACCTCCGGCTTGATGATGTTTGCCAAAGACGAGAAGACCCAACGTACACTACGCGATAACTGGCACGACATTGTAACAGACCGGCGATACGTAGCCGTAGTAGTTGGCGAGATGGAAAAAGATGCGGGAACCGTAGTTTCTTGGTTGACAGACCGCAAGCTGTATGTATATTCAAGTCCGACAGATGACGGGGGACAAGAATCCATTACGCATTACCGTACCATCAAACGAGCCAATGGATACTCTCTCGTTGAACTGAACCTGGAAACGGGACGAAAAAACCAGATACGTGTACACATGCAGGATTTGGGGCATCCCATTATCGGCGACGGACGCTATGGACTGGAAGACGTAAATCCTATCGGACGCTTGGCCCTGCATGCTTTCAAACTCTGTTTCTATCATCCCGTCACGGGAGAGCTGATGCGGTTTGAAACACCTTATCCGGGAGAGTTCAAGAAGCTGGTTTTGAAGAATAAGTAAAAAGCTGACATACAATAAAAAACGGAGCAATTGATTTGCTCCGTTTTTTATTGATAAGCATGTCGTCATTGCCGACGCATACGAAAAGGCTGTCCGTGAATATTATCTTGATATTCCCTCCAGCTATTATACCAAGTACCACTGAAAGAATAAGAATCAGCCATGGCTCCTTCAATGTAAGCCATGCTGCCATCATCATAGAATTCCAATTCCATCAGATTGTAAGCCCCACTAACCCAATTCCATCTGAAAAGCAAATAATTCGGGTCGCCATATGAACCAATAGTACCTTGGTTGCGCGCGTTAAAGGTCATAATCGTCCCCCTACCCCAAGTATATGCCCCGAAATCTATTTCTTCAGATGTATACCATTCACCGGGCAGATTATATTCCGTTTCTTCCTCACTATCACATGATGTCAATCCTAATACAAAGACAAACAACAATAACAATTTTGTGTATTTCAGCATATTATTCATAAGCCATACTTTATTTATAATTAGCATCTACCATCATTACAACTACTCCATCCAGCTTACCGGATAAATAATGTTCGCGCACCCATACATTATCAAAGTACTTGATTTCACCCGCACCGTAATTCAGCGTCAACCCCTCCATAGACTTGTCCATCCATTTCCAAGTAAAAGTACGTGAAGTCGTTTCATAGGGACGGGACTCGCCTCCGCGATAATACTCCCAGATTTCCTGTCCAGAATTATCAGCCTTGGCAAACTTCAGCTGATGACTGCATAACACTTCAACTCCATCTTTGTTTTCCGTCTGATATTCTTCTATCCACGTCTTTCCACACAATTTGTCGTCACTATTCTGCATAGTATAATACACATCATCCCCACAAGACGCCAGTCCAATCGTAAATACACACAACAGCAATATCTTCACATAATTCAAAGTCTTCATAAGTTATCGAGTTTAGTTAATACTTGTGGACAAACATACACAAAAAAAATGAAACACTTAATACTTAGCCTGGAATTTCTTGTAGAAGACAAGGAATAAAATAAATCCCATCAGTGCAAACGGTACGCCTGCCAATGCGGGATAACGGTATCCTCCACTCAAGGCAAGACCTCCGATATAGGCTCCGATAGCATTCCCCAAATTGAAGGCCATCTGCACACAAGCGCCTCCCAACATTTCTCCTCCAGGGGCCACACGAATCATCAACACCTGCTCCGGACTGGAGACGGCAAACAAACCTGCCGTACAGAGTGTCATCAATATTGCCGAACACCACGGATGGGGCGAGAGTAAAAATATCAATAATAAAATAACACATATCATCCCTTGCACCACCGTACCGACCTTCCCCGGAGTGTACCGGTCGGACATGCGCCCACTAACCAGATTACCGACAACCATTCCGAATCCTGCCAGTACCATCAGTGCCGTAATGCTGTCCGCACTAAAACCGGAAACCTCGGTCAGCAACGGGGTGATGTAGCTATACCAGCAGAATACGCCACCGTTACCCAAAGCCGTAGCTCCCAATATGAGCCACGGCGCCGGCTTCTTCAAAAAACGGAACTGTCCTTTAAATCCCGTGTCTTTCAGTCCTTCGACCTGCGGTACCCAACGCCAAATGTAGTACAATGTTATCAATCCCCAGGCACCTACCAGCAGAAACGTGGCACGCCAAGACAGTGTATGGCTCAACGAAGTACCCAACGGCACCCCAAACAGATTGGCCACAGTCATTCCCGCTATCATAATTGAAACCGCCTCCGAGCTTCTCCCTTTATCAGCCAATTTTCCCGCAACAATGGAAGCTACTCCAAAATAAGCGCCATGAGGAAGCCCGGAAACAAAACGTCCCAACAGCAAGACCCAATAATTGGGTGCCATAGACGCACAAATATTACCCACAATCATTAATGCCATCAAGACCAGCAGAATCTGCTTCAACGGGCGTTTACGGGCCAGGAGCAGCATGGGCGCACCAAAACAAACACCCAACGCATACGCAGAAATGAAATGACCGGCCACGGGAATGCTGATTCCCAAATCAGTAGCCACATAGGGCAAAATACCCATCATCGTAAATTCGGCAATCCCCAGCCCCAATGTACCGAACGCCAATGCAATAAGACTCTTCTTCATACCTTAAAAAACAACCTATATTTTTTACCGGGCGCAAAGATAATGACATTGCATTCTCCAAATAAAAAGGATACCGAATTATTTTCAGTATCCTTCTTCATTTTTTATCTTATATCAATTGTATACCCACCATTAAAGACTTCTCCCGGCGCCAAGTGCTGCATCCAGTCCTTATCCTTATATTCATCCTTATAATGGGCACGGTCACAACGCCCGTACCACGGCTCGATGCAGACAAACGGAGCATTCTTGGCCGGAGGCGACCACAACCCCACCACCGGAGTGTCGAAATACAGACTGAGATAGGGTTTCTTCTCCTTGTTATATAATGTAACTTCTTTCACTTGACTGTTTTCCAGAATCAGGGCATCTTTATCAAAGGAGTGGATGTCCAAAGGCAGCAGGCCATCTGTCAACTCAAGCAAATATTCCTTATCCGGAGCGGCACATCCTTTCTCGGAGATAAGGATATAGTGCAAACCTTCCGTCTTATCAAAGCCGAAATATCCACGGTCCGTTGTCTCCGTATCATAGTCCGGGTAATAGAAAGCCGGATGGGCTCCTATCTGGAAGTGCATTTCGCATGTTCCGGTATTGATGACTTTCCAAAGCACCTCAATCTTCTTTCCCTCTATCCGATAGCCTATCTCAAGGCAAAACGGGAAAGGATATTTCTTGCGTGTTTCCTCACTGTCAACCAGTCGATAGCGTACCTCATCTTCCTGTTCAAATATCAATTCAAAATCCATATCGCGGGCAAAACCGTGTTGCGTCAATGCATAGGAAGCACCTTCGTGGCGGTATTCATTCTCCCAAACGCTGCCTACAATGGGAAAAAGCACCGGAGAATGCCGTTTCCAGAAAGCAGGGTCTGCCTGCCAAAGATATTCTTTTCCATCACGCAAGATACTGCATAACTCGGCCCCATGCGGGGAGACTTTAATTGTCAGTTCTGAATTAGAAAGTGTTTTCATATCATATATCATTTTGTTATTTTCTCATATAGTGTGGCATCTCTCCGGGTATTTCCATCGAAATCTCCACCAGACCACCGACCACTCCGTCCTGCTTCCATGCTGTCTGATAAATCATTTTCTTAACGCCGTTCTTCTCAATGGTGTAGGCATTCACTCCCCCCGTTTCCAGCAGTTCGCGTATCTTGGCTTGCGATTGCGGGTTGTGGCAATCAAAGAGATTCTTGCCTATCAAGTCACCGTGTTTGGCAAACGTACGGCATGCTTTCTCGTTCATATATAGGATGATTCCCTTTGTGTCGCATACAGTTACGGCACAGTTCATTTCATTGACCCATTCGTACATAATTCTTTATTTTTAATTGGCTATTTTCTATGCACTTGAAATACATTTACAGAAAACTCTTCAAAGTCAAATGTCCTTTCCTCTATCGAATTATTATTGCATTAATCCTCCTTCTATGAAGAAAACGACTTCATTCAATCGTTCTTTATTCGATTCTTCATCTTTAAAAATAGCTGGAGTGAAGATTATCCTATCTTGAATCAGATTATCTACCAAATCCCACATGACTTCATGGTACAGCATCACCATTGCCACTTTTTCATTGTCAATACCATATTGGCTTGCTAAGGAGCCACAATTATTCTTTAGTTCCGCACTGATAGAGTTTACCAATTTTTCAGTTATTTGATGAAAGCGGTCTTGCCGTTTCTTTATAATAGGAAATAATACATCTCCATTATCATCTACCAGCCCATAAGGTTTTAACTGAGAAACGAGTTTGGCATCTGTTACTTTTCCAAATTGTGCTATTTCATCAGCACAATGGTCCATAATGTCGTTGTCAGGAGCAATGCCGCTATTGATGTAAGTCAAAATCAAATTCTGTTCTCCGAAACCATTCGTACCGCATGCAAAGCCATTTCTTGATTCGTATAATACCCAGTAACAGCCACTCCAGCTTGTATAATTGTCAACATCCTCAAACAAGACTAACTTTGTCCACATTTTTCCATCCAGAAGGTATGAAAAAACAAGTGAGAGTACATTGTTCTTGAATCCCATTTCACTGATAGTTTGTGCCAATGATATAAAGTCTGCCTTTGTTTTGACATACATGGATTCAGCAATCTCCTTACTTAAGCTTCTTAGAGAATTGGTCTGTTCTTTGTCGAGAATGGGTATAGTAGTTTCCCATTTCCCTTTTGTTTTACTGACAAGTCCACCTACTTCCAATAACAATAATTGGCTATCAGAGCATTTAATACCCATTTCACGAAGTTCGGCTTGAGTACGTGGAGTCCGTAAATTGTATAGTATTTCCCAATTATTATCTGGCGTTACATAGTCTTCGGGCTGATGTCCGTTCACTGCAACAAACTGGGTTGCTTCCCATTCGCTATAAGGTCTTATCGATATTTGTGCTTTAATCATTGTGGTAACGGACAATAAGGTAAACAACAATAATAAGTCCGGATAATGTTTCATATATCGCTTAATTTTAGTTTTGTTCATCATTCATGCACTTCTCTTATGTAACAAAGATAACGTTTTTTTCAATTCCTCTCTCAAACCTATAACAAAAAACTTCCCGACTACCAATAAAAAACTTCCTAACTACTAATAGTAAAGTTTGCAAGTATAGAGATAAAGAATTACCTTCGCCCTTGGTTTGTCTATCCCAAGCCTTGGGATAGAAATCCCCAACCTTGGCATACACATCCGCAACCTTGGGACAAACTCTGTAAGCCCCAATAAACAAACGAACCTCATAACAACGCTACCATCATGGCAGAATACAACATGCAGGAACTGAACCTGCCGGGAGAAGACGGCAAACGCATCCTCTACCCACGAATGAAACTATACGGGCAGGTGAACTTGGAAACCATCACCGAAAAGATAGCATACGCCTCATCCTTCACACGAGGAGACATCATCGGACTGATGCAAGCCATCACCGACGAAATAGCCTACCAAATGGGGCAAGGTTACTCCGTGAAGATTGACAACTTAGGAGTATTCACCCCTGCCCTCGGTCTGCGGCAAGACCGTGAACGGGAGACGGGCGAAGAAGGAGACACCAAGCGAAACGCCGTCAGCATCTGCCTGAAGGACATACATTTCAAGGTGGACAAGGAACTACTGTACCGTACCGCTCGCCATTGCCACCTGAAACGTTCCACCGACAAATTCCAACGCTCCTCACAAGTGTTTTCTCCGCAGGAACGGCTGGAACGGGCAAAAAAATACCTGGAAAAGAACAGCTTCATGACCCAAGCCGACTATTGCCAACTGACCGGCTTATTGAAGTCTGCCGCCTCCCGCGAGTTGCGCGAATGGATAGCCAATCCCGAATCGGGCATCGACTACAAAGGACGAGGAACACACAAGATTTATATTCTAAGGAAACCATAACCCACATCCATTGAAGTAACAAAAACAATGAAAATACTACATACCAGCGACTGGCATCTGGGACACACCCTCTACAACTACGACCGCACCGCCGAGCAGCAATCCTTCCTACGGCAACTCACCCGCATAGTAACCGAAGAGCAGCCCGACGCCATGGTGGTAAGCGGAGATATCTACCACTACTCCTCTCCCGCTGCCGCCACGCAGAAGATGTACACCGACGCCATGCTGAACATCCATCAAGCCTGCCCCGGAATGGCCATCGTAGTCACCGCCGGAAACCACGACAGCAGCTCCAAATTGGAGATAGACAGCAACCTCTGGCAGCACTTCGGCTTGAACGTTGTGGGAAACATCGAACGTACAGCCGAGGAAGTGAATCTGGACAAGCACATCATCGAGATAAACAATGAAAAAAAGGCAATAGGCTACGTCATTGCCGTGCCCCACGTCTATCCGCAAAACTTCCCCCTGCTGGACACTGAAACACCGCGCGACCAACGGCAGGCACGCTTCTTCCAGGCACTGCTGGACGAAGTGAAGAAACGGAATACGGCACAGCTTCCCGTCGTCCTCATGGCCCATCTCTCTATTGAAGGCAGCGACCGTAGCGGGCACGACGAAAGTATCGGCGGCATAGAGTATGTTCCCCTCAGCGCTATGGGAGAAGGATACGACTATCTGGCACTCGGACACATCCATTGCCCTCAAGACATCAAAGGCAGTCATCACCACGCACGCTATTGCGGCACTCCCCTCCCCGTCAGCTTCGACGAAACCTATCCGCACTCCGTCTCCATCATCGAGTTGGAGAAAGGGGTGGAACCACAAATCAGTACAAGGGAAATTGAAAATCCGATTCCCCTCGTCACGCTTCCCCATGACCCGACGCCTTTCGAAGACGCCCTGAAATTGCTGGAAGAATATCCGGAAGAGAAACCTGCCTACCTCCGTCTGAATGTGCTGACAAAAGGCTATCTGCCCCCCGACTGCAACGAAAAAGCCTCGAATGCCGCCAAAGGCAAGGCATGCAAATATTGCTACATCAAGACTACCCGAGAGCGACAAGCCGACACGGACGAGAGCAAGCATATCTCCATCCAAGAGATGCAGGAAATGTCTCCCCTGGAAATAGCCAGACTCTACTACCGCGAAACCGAAGGAGAAGAGATGGACCCAGAACTTTGCCAGCTGATGGAGACTGTCGTGCAAAAAGTGAAAAGCAAGAACAACTCCTAATCATTTGTCCGGAACATGAAACTCCAGAAACTGACCATAAAGAACCTTGCCTCCATAGAAGATGCCGTCATCGACTTTGAGAACGGACCGCTAAGCGAGGAATCCCTTTTCCTTATCTGCGGCGAGACGGGTGCAGGGAAGACAACCATTCTCGACGCCATCTGCCTGGCACTCTACAACGAAACGCCCCGCATGGACCATGCCGAGAACGAAAAATACAAAGACCTCAACCAGACTTTCTCTGCCAAAAAGGAAGACGTTGCCATCAACGACAGCCGGCAACTGATGCGCCGTAACACCAGTGAAGCATGGACGGAGCTGGAGTTTACCGGCTCGAACGAAACGCCCTACACCGCCCGATGGTACGTGGCACGGGCACACCGCAAGATTTCAGGAGCCGTGCAGGATGTGCGCTGGACACTGGAAAACAAGAAAAGCGGCATACAGCTCAACAAAAAGAACGAGATAAAGGCAGAAATACAAGCTGCAGTGGGGTTGACCTTCGAACAATTCTGCCGCACCACCATGCTGGCGCAAGGCGACTTCACCAAGTTCCTGCAAAGCAAGGAAAGCGAAAAATCGGATATTCTGGAAAAGCTGACCGGTACAAGTATCTACTCCGAAATAGGTGCCGAAATATATGCCGCCACCAAGGAAAGACGGACGGAATACGAAAACCAGAACCGGAAGCTGGAAGGCATCCACATCCTGGCAGAAGAAGAAGTCGCCACAATCAAGGAAGCCATAGCCACGCAAAATGCCGGAGTCAAGGAAGCCAATGAGCAGAAAACCACCGCCCTCGCAAAACGGGACTGGCTGAAGAAATACTCCGAACTCCTCCTCACCCGTGAACAGCAAAAGAAGATGTGGGAAGGGAAACAAGCGCAACTGCAATCGGACGAATTCAAACAGAAAGAACTGCTGATTAAGGAATGGAACGCCACCGCCGATGCCCGCAACTGGCTCTCTACCTTGAAACAGCAGCAACAGCAACAACAACAGAACTATGCACAAGCCGGAATGTTAAGAGCATCCTTTGCCCGGCTGGACGGAGGAAGCAAGTGGCTATGCGGTTTCCTGAAAGAGCAAGAAGACAAGCTGCATCGTGCCGAGAAGTACTTGCAAGAGCATTCGCCCTTACTGCCCATGTTCGAGCAAAGCCAATCCATCATTACCGGCCTAAAATCCGCACTCGATGCCCAAACACGCATCGACACCTACAACGCGCACCTTGAAAGACTTGCCGCGCAACAACCCGTAAAAGTCAAGGAGCGTACCGACAAGGAAGCTGCCCTCACCCGGAAAGAACAAGAGAACCATGCATTGCAAAACGAAATAAACCTCCGGAATAAGCAGCTTGAAACCATGGACCGCCCTGCCCTGCAAGACAAGAAAAACAAACTCGATGCCGGACGGGAGAACCTGCTGCAAGCCTTGAGCGCCCTGTCTTTACTGGCTGAAACGGAAAGGACACTGAACGAGGCAAAGGTAAACGAAAAGGCTTTGAACGCCAAAGTGGAGGCGTGCCAAAAACAATACGTCCTCCTGCAAACGGCATTCGACAGCAGGAAAACAAGTTATGATGACATCCGCACCCTCTACGATAAGCAAAAGGAAGCCGTAGAAGAGTGGGCAAAGGAAGCACGCTCCCGGCTTGCCGTCGGAGATACTTGCCCCGTGTGCGGACAAGAAATAAAATCGCTTTGCAAAGATGAAGATTTCCAGTCTGTCCTTGCTCCCATACGCACCTCCCTGGAAACAAAAGAGAAAGAATACAAGGAAGCCGAGCAGGCATTGAACAACAACCGGACAGAATCTAAGACCTACGGAACGCTGGCAGAGAATGCCCGTCAGTCCACAGCAAGAGCGCTCCGGAGCTACAACCTTGCCCGTACTGACGCACAAGCCAAATGCGCCCAATGCAACGGCATCGGCCTCTCCACAACCACCGGCGAAACCCTGAAGAAGCTACTGGAAGAGAACAAGCTGGAAGCAGACAAACTGAACGAAAAGCTCACTGAAGTTCAAATGCTCAGCGCACAAATCATAACTCTGCAACGGCAAAAGGACGAATGCCAAAAACATGTGGACGCTGCACGCCAAGCCTTCAACTCTGCCGACAGAGTGCTGAATGAGCTGAAAAACAACATCGTCAATTACGAGTCGCTCACCGCCAACGAAAAGGAGAACATACGTGCCACCATGGACCGCGTCACTCCCCACATCCTCTGGGAAGGATGGAACACGGAATGGGAGAACTCCCCCCTCTCCTTTATTGACCGCCTGACGCAAGCTACGCGCAACTACCGGCTGGCGCAGGAAAAACAAAGAGAACTGAAATCCGCCATTGCCCTTATCCACAAAGAGCTGGAAGGGATAAACATCAACAAGGAAAGCATCGATGCCGCATTCCCCGACTGGCGCAACGCACCTGCAGCAACACAGGAAATGGAAATCAAGGACCTAGGGATTGCCTGGAATAATCTGAATACACAAGCAAGCGGACTGAAACAAAGCATATCCTCCACCGCAGACCAGATGGCAAGGCTGCAAAAGGATTTAACCGGGTTCTATGCCGCCAACCCCACTCTCGACGAGGAGCGTATCACCGTCCTATCCGCTTGGTCCGGCTCCCGGATAGAAGCATTGCGTGCCTCATTGCAGACACTTAAAGAGGAAGAAGTAGCTGCATCGACCGCCTTTCATCTGGCCACCGGACAAGTGGAAGAGCACATCAACCGGAAGCCCGAAATAGAAGAAAACGAAAACCTCGAAACCCTGGATGCACTCATCGCGAATCTCGAAGAAAAGATAACCGCCGGCAACCAATCCATCGGTCAGCAGAAGTTACGCCTGGAAGAAAACACCCGCAACATCGACCGGATAAAGGAAGAAAAGGAACGTGCCGACCGGCTGCGCGAAGAGTATCTGAAGTGGGACCGCCTCTGCCGTCACTTCGGTGACGAACGGGGAAAGAACTTCCGCAACATAGCCCAGAGCTTCGTCTTGAAAGAACTGCTGGCAGGCGCCAATTTCTATCTGCAACGCTTGACCGACCGCTACGAACTGGAGTGCCAGGCCGGTTCGCTCACCATCCTGCTGCGCGACTTCCATCAAGGAGGCTCGGCACGTCCGGCATGCACCTTATCGGGCGGCGAAAGCTTCCTGGTATCTCTGTCGCTTGCCCTCGGGCTTTCTTCCCTCAGCCGCCAAAGCCTCTCGGTAGACACACTGTTCATCGACGAAGGTTTCGGCACACTGAGCAGCGACTACCTGAACACCGTTATGGACACATTGGAAAAACTGCACCGGATGGGTGGCAAGAAGGTAGGCATCATCAGTCACGTGGAAGGACTGAAAGAGCGCATAAAGACCCAGATACAAGTACGGAGAATAGACAGTTCAAGAAGCGAAATAGAAGTGGTGAATACCCTCTAAGCCGGTATCGGGATAAAGAAAACGAATGTTTTTTCGGCTCTTGATAGTACAAGCACCTGCATTATTGTGTATTTTTGCAGTCTCATAAAAAAGAAAAGACAATGAAAAAGTTCATGAAAGGAGTCCGGTTTACTCCTAAAAACTATTCCGACGAAGTAGAAGCCAAAATTCAACATTATAAGAAAGAAGGATATAAACTGCCGATGCGAAGCGCACTCCGTACCGAGGAACAGTTGGCCGGTATCCGCGCAAGCGCCAAAATCAACACAGCCCTGCTGGACTATCTCTCCGAGAACATTCGCGAAGGCATGTCCACAGCCGAAATTGACCATATGGTGTATTGCTTCACCACAGACCACGACGCCATCCCCGCCCCCTTCATGTACGAAGGCTTCCCCAAAAGTGTGTGCACCAGCATCAACGATGTAGTGTGCCACGGCATTCCCAGCACCAGGGAATTCTTGAAAAGCGGTGACATTGTAAATGTAGATGTATCCACCATTTACAAAGGTTACTTTGCCGACGCATCACGCATGTTCATGATTGGCGAAGTCAGCCCCGACATGCAGAGGCTGGTACAGGTCACCAAAGAATGCCGTGACATAGGCATACGGACCGCACAGCCCTGGGCACGCCTTGGTGACGTAGGCGCCGCCATCCAGGAGCATGCGGAAAAGAACGGATACAGCGTGGTACGCGACCTCTGCGGACACGGCTGCGGCGTCAAGTTCCACGAAGAACCGGATGTGGAACACTTCGGTAAACGTGGTACGGGCATGCTGATAGTACCCGGCATGACGTTCACCATCGAGCCGATGATTAACATGGGAAGCTACGAAGTCTTTATCGACGAAGCCGACGGATGGACCGTCTGCACAGACGACGGACTGCCTTCTGCCCAATGGGAAAGCCAAATCCTGATTACTGAAGACGGAAACGAAATATTGACACAATAAGGCGGACACTTCAAAACATCTATGGAAATATTATTACTGATTATAGGGATAATCATTGGAACCGTAGTCGGCTATCTGGCGGCAGAGCGCAAGTCTGCCGCATTGAAGGCCGAAATCAGCGGGACAAAGAAGGAAATAGAATTATTGAAGTTGCAGAAGGAAGAAGCCGAAGCATTGCACAAGCGCATGAATATCGAGTTCGAGAATCTCTCCAACCGTATCTTCCAAAGCAAAGCCGAAGACTTTACCAAGCTGAATGCCGAACACCTGGGCAATCTGCTCCGTCCGCTGGGTGATAACCTGAAGGACTTCCGCCAAAAGGTGGAACAAGTATACAGCACCGAAGCCAAAGAACGTTTCTCGCTGGGAGAACGCATCAAGGAACTGGTGGAGCTGAACAACCGCCTCAGCGAAGATGCCAACAACTTGACCCGTGCCCTGAAAGGAGACTCCAAAATGCAAGGCAACTGGGGCGAAATGATTCTGGAACGTCTGTTGCAAGCCTCCGGACTGATTGAAGGCGAACACTACTTCCGCCAGGAGTTTCTAAAAGACGAACGGGGCGAAGCCATCATCAACGAGGAGAGCGGGCAGAAGATGCAGCCCGACATCATCGTGAAGTACCCCGACGAACGGGAAATGATTATCGACTCCAAAGTGTCGCTGACTGCCTATGCTGCCTACACCTCTGCCGAAAACAAGGAGGAGCAGGCACACTTCCTGAAAGCACACCTGCAATCCGTCCGCGCCCACATCGACGAGCTCAGCCATAAAGACTACTCGCATTATGACGCCCAATCGCCGGATTTCGTCATGATGTTCATCCCCACCGAAGGTGCCTACCTCCTCGCCATCCAAAGCGATGCCCACCTCTGGGAATATGCCTACAACAAAAAGGTGGTACTGATGAGCCCCACCAACCTGATTAGCGCCCTGCGCCTCTCGCTCGACCTTTGGAAGAAGGAGAACCAGGTAAAGAATGTGCAGGCCATCATCAAGCGCGGCACCATCTTATATGAAAAGATTGCAGGCTTTACCGACACCTTCCTCGGTATCGGCGACCGACTGGCCAGCCTGCAAAGGGATTACGACAAAGCCTTCAACCAGCTCTCGGACGGTAACGGCAGCGTAGTGCGCCAGGCCGAAATGCTGAAAGGTATGAGCCTCACTCCCAAGAAACGCATTTCTCCAAGATTGCTGCCCAAAGACACCATTCAAGAAGAAACAGAAGAGGAAAACGATAACATTCAATAAAACATCATCCAACATGAAAACTCTGAAAGACCGCATTCTCAAAGACGGAAAATGCTTCCCCGGAGGCATTCTGAAAGTAGACAACTTCATTAATCACCAAATGGACCCCATCCTGATGAAATCCATCGGCGTGGAATTTGTCAGACGGTTCGCTTCCACCTCCATCAACAAGGTCATTACAGTAGAGGCGAGCGGAATTGCCCCTGCCATCATGGTAGGTTATCTGCTGGAACTGCCCGTAGTATTTGCCAAGAAGAAGAAACCGAGTACCATGGAAAACATGCTGACCACCACCGTATTTTCCTTCACCAAGAACCGTTCGTACGAGGTCTGTGTCAGCAAGGACTTCCTTTGTCCGGGTGACAAGGTACTGTTCATTGACGACTTTCTGGCCAATGGCAATGCAGCCAAAGGCATGATTGACCTTGTGAAGCAGGCAGGTGCCGAACTGGCCGGTATGGGATTCATCATCGAGAAGGCATTCCAGCATGGTGGCGACGAATTGCGCGAACAAGGCATCCATGTGGAATCACTTGCCATCATCGAGAGTCTGGATAATTGTGAAATCAAAATCAGATAAACCGCTGCACACATGGAGGACAATCAAGAAGGAGAAAAGTTAAAAAACGGGCTGATATACGGACTGAATGACAAGCCGCCTTTCAAGGAAGCATTCTTTGCCGCCCTGCAACACCTGCTTGCCATATTCGTTGCCATCATCACCCCTCCCCTCATTATTGCCGGAGCACTGAAACTCGATGCCGAAACCACCGGTTATCTGGTATCCATGGCATTGTTCGCTTCGGGCATTTCAACGTTCATCCAGTGCCGCAGGTTCGGAGGATTGGGTACGGGGTTACTCTGCATCCAGGGAACCAGTTTTTCCTTTATCGGACCCATTATTGCTGCCGGAACGATGGGCGGGCTTCCGCTTATCTTCGGTTCCTGCATCGCAGCATCTACCGTGGAAATGTTCATCAGCCGGATTTTGAAATATACCAAGAGAATCATTACGCCCCTCATTTCGGGAATCGTTGTCACTCTCATTGGAATGAGTCTGATAAAAGTGGGAATTACTGCTTGCGGAGGCGGTGCGGCAGCGCAAGCGGACGGCAGTTTCGGCAGTCTGCGCCATGTGGGACTGGCGGCCCTGGTGTTGCTACTCATCATTGCCTTCAACCGTAGTTCCAACCGGTATATGAGGATGAGTTCCATTGTCATCGGATTGGTTATAGGCTATATCGTGGCATGGTTCATGGGGATAGTAGATTTTACATCCATACAAAGCTATGGCGGTTTCAATCTCCCGATGCCGTTCCGTTACGGATTGGACTTCAGCATCTCAACCATCATTGCCTTAGGACTTATTTTCATGATTACCGCTATCGAAGCATACGGTGACATCACAGCCAATTCGCTCATATCCGGCGAACCGGTGGAAGGAGAAACATTCGTAAAACGCGCTTCGGGCGGTATCCTTGCCGACGGCTTCAACTCCATGCTGGCAGGTATGCTCAACTCTTTTCCCAACTCCGTATTTGCCCAAAACAACGGGATGATACAACTGACGGGAGTGGCAAGCCGTTATGTAGGTTACTATATAGCAGGATTCCTGGTAATACTCGGGCTTTTCCCCGCCGTAGGCCTGGTATTTTCATTGATGCCGGAACCGGTATTGGGCGGCGCTACCCTGCTTATGTTCGGAACAGTGGCAGCGGCAGGCATACGCATTATCGCTGCACAAGAAATCAACCGTAAGGCAACATTAGTCATGGCTATCAGTTTCTCTTTGGGACTAAGCGTAGAACTTGTTCCGGAAATATTATGCCAACTTCCCGAAACATTAAGAAATATCTTCTCTTCGGGAATTACCACCGGAGGAGTAACAGCCATTCTGGCCAATGCACTGATTCATATCAAGGAATAAAGAAAAAGCTACGAAGAATCTTCATTAGAGAGGAATGCCTCGAACCAAAAACTCCGGCAAAGCCCTGAAGGCCATGCCGGAGTTTTTTTATCTCAAGACGGACAAGGAAGATTATCCGCCGAAGTTGTCGAACATCAGGTTCTGAGCCGGAACGCCGAGGTCGTCGAGCATCTTCTCAACAGCCTTCGACATCGGGCCGGGACCACACATGTAGTATTCGATGTCTTCGGGAGCTTCGTGGTCTTTCAAGTAAGTCTCGTAAATTACGTTGTGTACGAAGCCCGGAGTATACTTCACGCCCGCTGCATCGGCTGCCGGATCGGGACGGTCCAGTGCAAGATGGAACTTGAAGTTGGGGAAATCCTTTTCAATCTGCAGGAAGTCTTCCAGATAGAACACTTCATTCAATGCACGTGCACCGTAGAAGTAATTCATCACGCGATCTGTAGTGTGCAGTGTCTTCGTCATATGCATAATCTGTGCACGCAACGGAGCCATACCGGCACCACCACCGATCCACATCATCTCCTTCTTAGAGTCGAATATCGGATGGAAGTCTCCGTAAGGACCACTCATAGTCACCTTATCACCCGGTTTCAGGGTAAAGATATAAGAAGAAGCGATACCCGGCATTACATCCATGAAGCCCGGTCCCTGGTCTTTCGGCTTAAACGGAGGCGTAGCGATACGTACCGTCAGCATGATGCGGTCGCCTTCAGCAGGATAGTTGGCCATGGAGTAAGCACGGATGGTTTCTTCGTCATTGCGGCACTTCAAGCCCAACAGACCGAATTTCTCCCATGCAGGCAAGTATTCCTTACCGATAAGTTCCTTATCGATGTCCTTATCATAATCCATCGAATATTTAGGAATCTTAATCTGCGCATAAGAACCCGGAACGAAATCCATGTGCTCGCCTTTGGGCAAAGCAACGATGAACTCTTTGATGAACGTAGCCACATTCTTGTTGGAGATAACCTCGCACTCCCACTCTTTCACGCCCAGTACGCTTTCGGGAACCTTGATAGCCATATCGCCTTTTACCTTCACCTGGCAACCCAGACGCCAGTGATCTTGTATTTGCTTACGGCTGAAGTGCGGAGTCTCAGAAGGCAAGATTTCACCCCCACCTTCCATTACCTGGCATTTGCACTGTCCGCAGGAACCTTTACCACCACAAGCGGAGGAAAGGAACACACCGTTTACAGACAGCGTATTCAGCAATGTAGAACCGGAAGCTACGTCCAGTTCCTTATCACCATTGATAGTCAGTTTTACATTACCCGAAGGCACCAAGAAATTCTTGGCAACCAGCAGGATAACAACAAGCAGGATGACAACCACGAGGAATACTCCAATGCTTGCTAATATCATATTCATATCCATTGTTTTATTCCTTTCTTTTAGATGTTCAAACCAGAGAAACACATAAATGCCATTGCCATCAGACCTACAGTGATAAACGTGATGCCCAGTCCTTTCAGTGGAGCCGGAACGTCAGAATAGGCCATTTTTTCACGGATGGCAGCCAAGCCTACGATAGCCAGCAACCAACCGATACCGGAGCCCAACGCATAAGAGACAGCATCAGCAATGCCACCGATGAATTTCGGGTCGCTCTCACCCAGCGTGATGCGCTGCTGCATGAAAAGAGAAGCACCCATGATGGCACAGTTTACAGCAATCAACGGCAGGAAGATACCGAGTGAAGCATACAGCGAAGGGCTGAAACGCTCTACAATCATTTCCACCAACTGAACGATAGCTGCGATTACAGCAATGAAAAGAATAAAGCTCAGGAAGCTGAGGTCAACGCCTTCAATGATTGCGTTGGCAGCCAGCACCTTTGTCTGCAATAAATAGTTGACCGGAAGCGTAACTACCAACACGAAAGTTACGGCGATACCCAGTCCTACGGCAGTCTTCACATTCTTCGATACGGCAAGGTAAGAACACATACCGAGGAAGAACGCGAATATCATGTTGTCCACAAAGATAGAGCGGACGAATAAACTTATTAAATGTTCCATATCTCTTCGATAAATTAAGAATTAAAGAATTAAAGAATTAAAGCAATGAGAACTTGTACTGCAGCAGAGCAGCCCATTTTTCATTCTTTCATTTTTCATTCTTCATTTATTTATTACTGCTTTTCCTGCAATTCTTTGTGACGTGCACGCTGATACCAGATGATGCAAGCGCAAAGAATCAATGCCATTGGCGGCATCAGCATCAAGCCGTTGTTCACATAGCCCAACTTCTGCAGAGGTTCATAGTTCAAGATGTTGAAACCGAGCAACGTTCCCGAACCCAGAAGCTCGCGGAAGAAAGCTACGATTACCAGAATCTTGGCATATCCCAAACCATTACCCACACCGTCAAGGAAAGACTCCCAGGGACCGTTCTGCATGGCAAATGCTTCCAAGCGTCCCATCAGGATACAGTTGGTAATAATCAGACCTACATATACAGAAAGCTGCACACTTACGTCGTAAGCAAAAGCTTTCAGAATCTCACTTACAATAGTTACCAACGCAGCAACAACCACCAGCTGAACGATGATACGGATACGGTTGGGTATCGTCTTGCGCAGCAGTGAAATCACTACATTGGAGAATGCCGTAATCACCGTCACTGAAAGCCCCATCACAATGGCGGGCTCCAGCTTGGCAGTAACAGCCAAAGCAGAACAGATACCCAATACCTGCACGGTAACAGGATTGTTCAGTCCCAGCGGAGTAGAGAATATTTCTTTATTCTTCTTTGAAAACAATTGTCCCATATTCTTATTCCTCCTCATTATTATTAGTTAAAAAGTTCTTGTAGCTGCTCAGACAAGCCTTCAACATAGCATCCACACCAACAGAAGTGATGGTACCACCGGAAATGCCGTCAACCTGATAGTCAGGTTTCTCTACCTTGCCGTTCTTCACAACACCGAGGGCCACCTCGCCGTTCTCCAATGTTTTCTTTCCAGTGAATTCACCCTGAAACTGGGGAGTTGCAATTTCGGCACCCAGACCCGGAGTCTCACTGGCATGGGAGAAGTAAACACCGTAAACGGTATCCTTGTCGCTGTTTAGTGCAACATATCCCCAGATAGCACCCCAAAGACCGGCACCGTAAACGGGGAATACATATTTCTTCTCGCCTTTAACTTCTGCCACGAATACATGCAGACGGTTATTTTCTTTGGCTTCCTTCTCGTAAGCGGTAGCAAATGCACCGGTATTCTCAGTCAGCGTACCGTCAACGTTCATCAGCATATCGCCCTTTACATATTTATTATATTCAGCTTCGGCATCCTTTACGTCCTTGATGTTGAGTGCAGCAAGAATCTGCTTCTTCGTGTCAAGTTCCACGTTCTTGTTCTGCGTCTCGCGCAAGGAAGAACTTACAAATGCCAGCAGGAATGCAACGATAACAACCATTACCGAAGCATAAATGATAGTATAACTATTACTATTGGTATTCATTTCTTTTCCGGTATTTATTAATTGTTAGACTTGATTGCACGTTTCTCGCGACGGCTGATGTTGCCCTGTACCACACAATAGTCAATCAGCGGAGCGAAGATATTCATCAGCAGAATGGCAAGCATCATACCTTCGGGATAACCAGGGTTGAGCACACGGATAATGATAGCCATGACACCAATCAGGAATCCGAAGATATACTTACCGGTCTCTGTACGTGCCGATGTAACGGGGTCGGTAGCCATGAACACGGCACCGAAGCAGAAACCACCCAGCACGAGGTGTTCGTACCAAGGCATCTGTGCCATCGGGGTGTCGGGACCGATTGTATTGAATACCCATGCCATGAAGGCGCCACCTACGAATACGGAAAACATCGTCTTCCAGCTTGCAATGCCCGTCCACAACAGCAAAATGGCACCCAGAGCGATGGCAATTACGCTTGTCTCACCGATAGAACCCGGAATAAGGCCGGTCACCATGTCCCAAGAGAATTCCGGAACGGCGCCCGAGGTAGCGGCTGCACCCAGCGGAGTAGCTACCGTCAGTCCGTCTACCGACTGCCCCAGACCAAAGATGCTGTCGCCCGATACCCAAACGGCATCACCCGACATCTTCGTAGGATAAGCAAAGAACAAGAATGCACGGGTAATCAAAGCTACGTTGAACACGTTCATACCCGTACCACCGAATACTTCCTTAGCAAAAATTACAGAGAATGCAGTAGCCACCGCTAGAATCCACAACGGACAGTCTACCGGAACAATCATCGGAATCAAGATACCGGAAACCAGGAAGCCTTCCTGAATCTCCTCCTTCTTCCACTGAGCCACTACGAACTCAATGCCGAGACCTACTACATAAGATACAATGATTTTTGGCAATACAGCCAAGAAACCGTAGATGAACATTTCCCAGAAGCCGCCGGTGGCACCGGTAGCATGGAAATGCTGGTAACCTACGTTATACATACCGAACAGCAGTGCCGGTACTAACGCAATAACCACCATCGACATGATGCGTTTGCTGTCAATGGAGTCGTGAATATGCGTTCCCGATTTCGAAGTGGCATTAGGCACGAACAAGAATGTTTCGAAGCCGTCGAACACCGAACGAAATGCGTGGAATTTGCCGCCTTCTTCAAAGTTCGGCTTTATCTTGTCGAGATAATTTCTTAACGCTTTCATTAATATATTTACGATTTTACGATTTACAATTTACGATTTGCCATACGCCCCGATTATGCCATTTCGGCACGAAGCATATCGAGTCCTGCACGTACGATGCGCTGCACTTCCACTTTGGAAGAACATACGAATTCGCAGAGAGCGAAATCTTCAGGAGCTACTTCGTAGATACCCAGAGCCTCCATACGGTCAATATCACCTGCAATGATTGCTTTCACCAGATATTCGGGGAAGATGTCCATTGGAAATACGCGGTCGTATTCGTTGGACATAATCATGTGACGTTCGCCACCCTTGATACGGGCATCTATCACATATTCCTTCTTGCCCATCAGCCAGCTGAAGTAAGAGCGGTTGACGCTGAACTGATTAAAGCGCGGCATAATCCAACCCAACATTTCATGGATTTCATCTCCTTCGGGAATAACGGTCAGCTGGCTGTCGAAAGAGCCGAGGAAGCCGTTCGGAGAAATTTTCTTACCGGTCAGCACGTTACCGCTGATGTAGCGGAGGTCCTTGTCGGTAGTCACGTTACCTTTGAAAACGTTCGTCAGCAGAGCGCCGACTTTCAGCTTGCAATAAGCGGGTTTCAACACTTCGGAACCCGTTACAGCTACCGTACGGGTCAAGTCTACATGACCGGTATTCATCAGACGTCCGATGAAAAGTACGGCTTCGGCACTGATAGTCCAGACCGTTTCACCTTTCACTACCGGAGAGATGTGGTTAATCTGTACACCCACGTTGCCTGCCGGATGCGGTCCGTCGAAAGCTGTTACGGTAACGTTCTTTGCCTGCACAAGGGCAGCAGCCTTTTGTTTTACACTAATACCCAGATACGTCTTTGCCATCTTTGACAAAGCGTCGAGTCCCGTCTGGAAGTTTGCTTCTTCTCCTTTCAGAGCGAATTCGAAATCGGGAGCCAGAGGATTACTGTCGAAAGCCGAAATGAAAATAGCTTTCGGAGTCACCGTCGGGTCAGCGATAACGTCGTACGGACGTTGGCGGATGAAAGCGAACATACCTGCCTGCAAAAGAGCTTCTTTTACCTGCTGGCCGCTCATCTTGGACGGGTCCATCTTGCCAAATTCCTCATAGTCTTGTTCAGTGGCAGCCTCTACAACGATGTTCAGCACCTTACGGCGCGCACCACGCTCCACGCTTGTCACTACGCCACTGACGGGCGAAACAAATTTCAATTCAGGATGATTCTTGTCGATAAACAAGGGTCCCCCGGCCATCACATATTCCTGCTCTTTGACCACCACTTTCGGAGTGATGCCTGTATAGTCATCGGGAATCAGCGAATAAAATCCTGGTTCCTTAACAGACACAAGTTCCTGGGCAGCAGCGCCTTTCAGGTTGATGTCAAGGCCTCTACGTAACTTAATTACATTTGCCATGCGTTTATTTAAAATAATGGTTTCATTAATTTGCCGCAAAAGTAGCAAAAAAGAACGTGAATAAAGAGCAAAAAAGAAAGGAATTACGGAGAAATTTCCGTAATCCCTTTCGTTAACGAACACGAGAACAAGGATTAGGGGTTAAGGATTAGGGATTAATACCCTGCGGAATCATAGCGCAGCCCCACTAATCACTAATCCTTAACCTCTAATCCTTATCATCACTTTTCTTCAGCAAACATCGGGTCCCATGCCGGCAGGCGGATAGGTTTTTGTTTGAACAATTCCATCACTTTGGCAGGAACATACTTTGTCTCCACCACCAAGCGGAACATGTATTCATTGAACCACTCGTCGGTCATGATGAGATGTCCCTGGTAACCGGAAGCAGCTCCCCAGCTATTCTCTACCATCCATTTTACGGGCTTTCCGTCTTTGTTCAAGTCAACAGCCATCAAGGTCATGGCGTGGGACGAGCCGCTGGAGAAGGTCTGAATGCGTTGTTTTTTATCCATTCCGAAGGTAGTACCCATCAGTGACTCGTAGTCATAATTTTTCACATCAAGCAGACCGCGTTCAGAGTTCAGGAACTTGCCCACATCGCAAGAGAAGTACATCATGGTGCTGTCCTTCAAGGAGGCGATGGCCATCTCCTTAATATCCTCTACGGGCAGGTTGACATAAGTCCAGTTTTTACCGTCGTAACGGTGACGGTCGTAGTCTATTTCATAGCACTTATAATACTTACGACTGGGATCGTTCATCAGCATTACGTAGTTGGTCAGCAGTTGTTTGTCTCCATACTTCTCAAGGAAAGACATGGGAGTGTGATGCTCTATCTCCACGGGATTACCCTTAGCATCGTGGCAGACATAGTCGAACTCCGTGGGAGGTACACCAAGGTTCAGCACCAACATGCGGTAGATGGTTCCGAGCATTGTGGTTTTCTCCTTCTCCAGAGCTGCGGGCTTGGCACCGGCGGCAGCCATATCACGTAGTTGCAGACCATACTCTTTCAGCTTCAGAGAGATGAGGTTGGCCATGCGGGAGGTATTTTCACTGCTGTTTGTTTCAGGCATGGCATCTTTAGGAACAAGGCCGTATTTGGAAACAATGTCGGCCACACCGGTAAAGGTACCCCCATCGCTCAGCGGATGCTGGAAGAGCCATTCTACGGTTTTATCAGTCAGGGGACTCTTGGAGGTGTCGATGATGCCTTGCAAGAAGAGGTTTGCCTTCTCCAACTGGTCCCAGAAGAAAGGATAGACTTCGGAGAACTCAAAAGACTGGAAACCGTATTCGGCAAGGGTCTTGGCCCGCATCACGTTGAGCCCGGTGAACAACCAGCAACGGCCGGACGACTTCTGGTCGGTGATGCCTCTGGACTCTACCTTGACGGAGAAGTGGGTATCCATGCCCTGCATATTCTCCTGGTTGAGTGCCAGTTTACGGATGTCATTATTGCCTATGGCATTGCGGAGAGCCTTGTCGGCAGCCGTGCCTTGATAACTTTGCTTGATTTGCCCAAGCATTTCGGGGCTGATGCCGCCTTTTCCTTCTTGTGCCTGCACAGAAAGCAGTGCGGCACTCAGAACAATTACAGATAAAAATCGTTTCTTCATTCAGATTATGTGTTTTTAGTTATTGATGTCTTGCTTCGTGAAGCAGACAAAAGTAATGTCTTTTTTGATAATTTTAGTGACATCTTTAGATTTATTATCTATTACAGTGAAAACTATTCGGAATAAAATAGTTTCCTTTGCACCCACATTTCGTACGACATGAAAAGATATATACTAAGCATTATCGCACTGGTGCTGTTCGCCACCACCCTTTATGCCCAGGAACAGACTGCGGCCGCCACAAACGACAGCGTTCCCGCACTGACAAAAAAAGAACTACGCAAGCAAAAGGTAGCGCGCCGGAATCTGCATTACAATATTCTGGGTGGACCCAGCTACACTCCCGACTTCGGTGCCGTGCTGGGAGGAAGCGCCCTGATGACCTTCCGCATAAACCCCAGCGACACCACGCAGTTGCGCTCCGTAGTGCCCATGGCCATCGCCTTCATGTTCAACGGTGGCATCAATCTTTTCTCCAAGCCTCAACTCTTCTTCAAGGGTGACCGTTTCCGTATCTTCGGAAAGTTTAGCTATAAAAATACGGAAGAAAACTTTTACGGCATCGGCTATAATACCAATAAAGATTACGTACGAAGCGACAGTACCAGCAAATACCGATACAGCGGCGTGCAAATCAACCCCTGGTTCCTCTTCCGGCTGGGCAACAGCAATATCTTTGCCGGACCTCAAATAGACATCAATTATGACCACCTGACGGAGCCCGGCAAGTTCTTGGTGAACGAACCTTCGTACAAAGAGGCAGGCGGTACGGCCAACGGCTACAACAACTTCAACTCCGGCCTCGGCTTCCTGCTGACATACGACAGCCGTGACGTTCCCGCCAACGCCTACCGCGGCATGTATCTGGATTTCCGCGGCATGATGTACACCAAATTCATCGGAAGCGACCAGACCTTCTACCGCCTGGAGATAGACTACCGCCAATACAAGTCACTGGGCAAGCGCAGGGTGCTTGCGTGGACGGCACAGACCAAGAACGTGTTCGGCGACGTCCCACTGACGCAATACGCCCTCACCGGAACGCCTTTCGACCTGCGCGGCTACTACATGGGGCAGTATCGCGACAAGTCCTCGCACGTGGTCATGGCAGAATACCGGCAGATGCTCAATACCGACCGCAGCACCTGGCTGAAGCGGATGCTCAACCACATAGGTTTTGTAGCCTGGACCGGGTGCGGCTTCATGGGCCCCACTCCTGGCAAGATAGAGGGCGTACTGCCCAACTATGGTGTAGGTCTACGCATTGAGGTACAGCCACGCATGAACGTCCGCCTGGATTTAGGCAAAAACACGGTAAACAACCAGATGTTGTTTTACTTCAATATGACAGAAGCGTTTTGAGTAACGCCTTACCTTGCCGTATCTGCCCGTCTCCCTCCTATGGAGAATGATTATAACATCAAAATGCCTTGAAAACCAAACTTTACCTCTTGAGACACAAACATTTCATTTTTCTTTTCTTTTTCTTGCATCAGTAAAAGATTATCCATACTTTTGGCAATCACATTTCTTTTTCCTCAAAAAGATAGCAAACAAAACAGAAGCATGAAAGTTCTTGAGATACTCTTCTGGATAAGTTTATTCATAGTGTTCTATACCTATATAGGCTATGGTATATTATTATATATTCTGGTCAAGATAAAAGAGTGCTTCCACACACCTACCCTCTGGCCTATGCCCACCGACAACGCATTGCCCCCATTGACTCTGTTTATCGCCGCCTATAATGAAGAAGATGTAGTGGACGAAAAAATGCGCAACTGTCTGGAGCTGGACTATCCTGCCGACAAGCTACGCATTCTTTGGGTGACCGACGGCAGCAACGACCGTACCAACGAACGCCTCTCCCGCTGGCCGCAAGCCACCGTCCTCCACCAACCCCAACGCCAAGGCAAGACAGCCGCCCTGAACCGCGGTATACATTTCGTAGGAACGCCCCTTGTCGTATTCACCGATGCCAATACGCACCTCAACCGAAAAGCCCTACGGGAGATAGTGCACGCCTTCACCGACCCTAAAGTGGGATGCGTGGCAGGCGAAAAACGTATTGCTGTGCAAAGTAAGGACAATGCTGCCTCTGGGGGAGAAGGGTTGTACTGGAAATACGAATCCACCCTCAAAGCGCTCGACGCACGCCTCTATTCAGCAGTAGGAGCAGCGGGTGAGTTGTTTGCCGTGCGCCGCAATCTGTTCGAAGAAATGCAAACAGACACGTTGCTCGACGACTTCACACTCTCCCTGCACATCGTCATGCAGGGACACACCATTGCCTATTGCGCCAATGCCTATGCCGTAGAAAGCGGCTCGGCAGATATGCGCGAGGAAGAAAAGCGCAAGGTGCGCATCGCTGCCGGTGGCTTGCAGTCTATCTGGCGGCTACGTCCGCTGCTCAACCCGTTCCGTTACGGCACATTCTGTTTCCAATATATTTCCCACCGGGTGCTGCGCTGGTCGCTCACTCCTATCCTATTGTTTCTATTGCTTCCCCTCAACACAATTCTCATCTTTACGACAAGCACGCCATTACTGTATGCCATCATCTGGCTGTTACAAGCTTTTTTCTACCTCATGGGAAGTTGGGGGTACTACCTTTCAACGAAGCATATAAAGAACAAGATACTTTTCATCCCCTACTATTTCCTTTTTATGAACGTCAACGTCATACGAGGATTCAACTACCTGCGCAAACGTAAAGACAATGCAAGCGGCGCATGGGAGAAGGCCAGAAGGGCATGAAACTAATACTATAAGAATGAAAAACATTTTAAAACAAGCTGAAAACGCCGAAAGACTGTTAAAGCTGACATCCGACACCATGATTCTTCTGGACAAAGACGGTATTTGTGTGGACATTGCAGTTTACAACATCAATCTCTGGTTCTTGAAGGAAGACCGGTTACTGGGCAAGAATCTGTTCCAACTAATTCCCTTATCCACTTATAACCAAATCTATCCGGACTTTAAAAGAGTACTGACGCACAAAATACGCTCTACCCATAACTACGAAATGGCCTTGAACGGCACCACTTATTTCTTCAAGTGTATCATGTCCCCCTTTGACGGAATGGTGCTCTGCCAATACCGCGACATCACGGAACGTAGCCAGCGCAAGCTGGAACTCGAAAGAAAAAACCAAGAGTTGAATGAAATCCAAAAAGCTGCGCTTATCGGAAACTGGCAATACGATTCAGACACCCAAAGCTTCAAATATGCCGGACACACCGATATCCTATGCACAGAGGAGACACAAGAAATCAATCTGAACGACTATCTGAAACTGATACTTCCCGAAGACCGGAAATCTTTCACCAACTGGCTGAAAGAAAACCTAAAAGGGAAAATGGAAAACAGTGTGGACTACCGCATCTTGCTTCAGGAAAAGATTTTCTATATACGGCTCAAGGCCTTTGCACGCGAATATCATAAAGACAAAAATACCATTCTGGAAGGATATATACAGAATATCACCGACATTCAGCAACGGCGCAACGATATCAACTTGCTGACACATGCCATCAACAACTCCACCGAAGATATTTACTCGGCACACGAAGACGGTACACTGATATTCGGCAACCGCTGCTTCAAGGAGCGACATGGCATCGGCAATACCCAAGACATCACGAAACTGAAAATATACGACTTGCCTTCGTATGGAAGAGACAAAAAATCGTGGAAAGAATTTGCAGAATGTGTCAAACGCGGAGAAACCTCCCAAGGCTATATTGTTCACAATCCGTTGCCACTGCGTCCGGAAGTACTCGCCATAGAAGGAAACGCCTATTGGGTGACGAGTGACAAAGGCGAAGGGACGGTCTGGACTTTCGGAAGGGATGTATCCACACGCATCCGGCATGAGCAACAAATCAAACAGTTCAACCTGATTCTGGACAAAATCATCGAAAACCTCCCGGCAGGCATTGTCGTGAAGGACATCAACAACAACTTCAAGTACCTCTACCGCAACCGCGAATCGTACAACCGCGAAATCCCCATACAAGAGGCATTGGGGAAAGACGACTTCGACTTTTATCCCCTGGAGACTGCCCAGGAAAAAAGAGCACAAGACATTGAAATAGCCAGGACCGGCAAAGAGATGCACTGGATTGCGGAAGAACGCGACGGAAACGGAACCCCCATCTATCTGGACAAGCGAAAGATGAAGATTGAAAGCAACGACTTCTCCCCCATCCTGCTGAACATCGAATGGGACATCACGGAAATGGAACAGATGAAACGGGAATTGCTCGTAGCCAAGGAGAAAGCCGAGACTTCCGACCAGCTCAAATCCGCTTTCCTCGCCAACATGAGCCATGAGATACGCACACCGCTCAATGCCATTGTAGGCTTCTC
This sequence comes from Bacteroides sp. AF25-5LB, assembly GCF_003602965.1. Lineage (NCBI taxonomy): Bacteria > Pseudomonadati > Bacteroidota > Bacteroidia > Bacteroidales > Bacteroidaceae > Bacteroides > Bacteroides sp. AF25-5LB. The sequence goes on along the minus strand of NZ_QTMC01000010.1, from coordinate 111,214 downwards.
GCGCATCATTGCCGAAAGCACCGACGAGAAGGAACGGCTAGGCTATTACGAAATAGTAGAATCGAACAACGAACGCCTGCTCCAGCTCATTAACGAAATTCTCGACTTATCAAAAATCGAATCGGGTATCGTGGAGTTCACCATCACGCCCGTACGCCTCCATCCGCTCTGCAAGGAGATACACGACGCACATATTTTCCGCTGTCCCAAAGGAGTGGAGCTGATATACGAACCCTCTGACGAGAATATCGTGATTGACGGAGACAAGAACCGGATTTTCCAGGTCATTTCCAATCTGATAGGCAATGCCTTCAAGTTCACCCCCGCCGGGTACATCAGTTACGGGTATCACCGGGAAGGCAAGTATGTAGCATTCCACGTCACCGATACGGGTATGGGAATTGCACCGGACAAAGTGGACCGGATATTCGAACGTTTTGTCAAAGTGAACAACTTTGCCCAAGGCACCGGATTGGGACTTTCCATCTGCAAGACTATCATCGAACGCCTGGGCGGCAACATATCCGTCACTTCGGAAGTGGATAAAGGCACCACATTTATTTTTGTCCTCCCACTGGAATCCTCCAGCAAAACAGAGATGGAAAAGAAGGAAGAGAACAACCGGGAAACGACAGCAAAGGCACATTCCACAGAGCAGAGGAGCAGAAATACAGCCCCCGGAACTTCCCCGAAGAATGAAGAAGCCGGAACACTCCCTACCCCTCCTTCCAAAACCATCCTGATTGCCGAAGATACAGAAAGCAATTTCATCCTAATTAACGCCATTTTAGGCCGGCTCTATCGGTTGAAACATGCCAAAGACGGCATGGAAGCCGTAACTATGTTCGAGGAAGTCCATCCCGACCTCATCCTGATGGACATGAAAATGCCCAACCTTGACGGAATCGACGCCACACGCATCATCCGTGAACTGGCGCCGGACATCCCCATCATCGCCCTTACAGCCTATGCCTACGAACACGACAAGCAGGCTGCCCTGGAAGCAGGTTGCAACGACTTCCTTACCAAACCCTTCACCCAAGAAGTACTGAAGGAAACCATCAAGAAATGGTTGGACAATAAAGGATGACTGAAAGGACTGTAGGGTGATAAACTATCGCATTATCACCCTACTACGTTATCAACTTTCAGTGAAATTCCACTTTTTCAAGTTCTCATTTATGCAAAGATATCACTCCGCTGGATATAGGCTATCACATCGCCTTTATTGACCACATCCCCTTGCTTGGCACAGACTTCCACCACACGTCCGGTAAATCCGGTCCATATCTTCTCGTATTCACCCCACGGCGTAGAGATGTAGCAGAACACCTCATCATGCTGGTACTTGCGTCCAATGAAAGGAGCAGAAGAAGGACCTTCGACAGAAACCTCCCAAAGCACTTGCCCTTTGGAAGGCGCGATTATCGGGTCTGCCTTTGCACGCTTCAGCTTCTTGATTTCCTCTTCCGAGTATCCATTTTTGGCCATCGCCGCATCCTTGGCACGCTGCAGGTCATCCTCAAAACGTTTCTTGGCAACGCCGGATTTATAGTCGCGATACTGCCGGTCGTGCATGGCAAGCTCGAAGAGTTCCTCGTCATCATCGCCATATTCCCAACCGTTTTCGTCCATCTCTTTCCGGTATGTATCCAGAGCATCCGGGTAGTTCAGCTGCGGGTCCGTATCCACGAACTCAAAACCCTTGGACTTGGCCAGTTCCACTATCTCGGGCGCCAAAGTACCGGGCAGGCGTCCGCTCTTGCCCAGAATCATGTCCCACGTATGGTTGTCTATCATCGTCCAGCGCTCCTCTCCCTTTACTTGCTGCATGAGGTTCATCAGAGCCACATTCTTCACATACTGGCTGAAAGGAGTCACCAAAGGAGGATAGCCCAGTTTGGGCCATACATATTCCACTTCGTCGAACAGCATGACGAGTAAGTCGTCCAGACTGAGTTCCGGCTCATTCTTGCCGCGCAGTATCATGTTGATGCCGGAATGCACTCCCTTCAAGTCGGCCATCATGGAGCCCATCATGCCACCCGGCAAACCGCACTTCAGCAAGAGTGAGGACATATGTTTATTGGTGGGATCCATGAAATAACCCAAGAAATCGTCAATGAACTCCTGCGTCATGGCACGGGCTTTCATGTAGGCTTTCATGTTTATGTCGGGCACCTGAAAACCCAGATCTTTCAGCATGGCCTGCACGGAGATGATGTCCGGATGAACCTTGCCCCACGACATGGGTTCCATCGCCACATCGATGATGTCGGCACCGTTCTCGCAGACTTCGAGAATGGAAGCCATAGAAAGTCCGGGACCGCTATGCCCGTGGTATTGTATCAGCACATCGGGATGCTTCTCCTTAATGGTTCTGACAAGCTGTCCCAGCATACCCGGACGTCCGATGCCAGCCATATCCTTCAAGCAGATTTCGGGTGCCCCGGCTTCAATCAATCGGTCGGCAATACCGGCATAGTATTCCACCGTATGGACAGGAGAATACGTGATGCAGAGCGTAGCCTGCGGTATCATGCCCGCTTCCAGGGCATATTTGATGGAAGGAATTATGTTCCGCGTCTCGTTCAGTCCGCAGAAGATACGGGTAATGTCCACACCCTGGGCATGCTTCACCTTGTACATCAGCCGGCGCACATCTGCTGGAACGGGATACATGCGCAGTGCATTCAGCCCGCGATCAAGCATATGCGTCTGTATACCTGCTTCCCTGAAAGGCGCGGTAAAGGCGCGTACAGCCTTATTGGGATTTTCGCCGTACAGAAGGTTTACCTGCTCAAAAGCTCCTCCGTTCGTTTCGACGCGTGCAAAACAGCCCATTTCTACTATCAACGGAGCAATGCGTACCAACTGGTCTACCCGGGGTTGATACTTACCGGACGACTGCCACATGTCCCGGTAAACAAGACTGAATTTAATTTCCTTTTTCATCATAGTCAGTAATAAGAGATTTTTTTCTTCGGTTAACTTAACATATACAAATATAAAGGATTATTCTGACATATAGTCAAGAATAATCCTTAAAAATTCATCGCAATCAATATGTTATATATCATATTGCTACTACCAAACTATTATCAGATGAAATCTTTCAGTTCATCCTGCAACTTCTGACGTGTAAAGAAGATGCGGCTTTTCACTGTTCCGAGTGGAAGACCGAGACGTTCGGCAATCTCACGGTACTTGAAACCGGACACGTGCATGGAGAAAGGGACTTTATAGTCGCGTGGAAGGGCATTGACGATGCGGTGCATTTCTTTCAGGTCGTAGGCACCTTCGGTACTGGCAAAACCAGAGTCCTGGGGCATACTGAGGTGATACTGATTGTCCGTCTGGTCTACAAAAGTCTGTTCGCGAACTATTTTCCGGTAATTATTGATAAAGATGTTGCGCATAATGGTATACATCCAACCTTTGAAATTGGTGTCGGGTTCAAATTTGTCTTCGTTATCCAAAGCCTTGAGAGACGTCTCTTGCAACAAATCATTCGCTTCTTCCCGGTCGGCTGTCAACTTGTATGCAAAGCGAAGCAGTTCTTCTTGCACTGCAAGTAAATCTTTTCTAAAACTGTAAGTATTCATACTTTGCTCAATTTTTAAATAGTTAATAATGGTTTAGGTTTTACGGTTGCAAGTATAAGGAAGATTTGAAGCTCCGGGGGACGGAATACGGTTTTTATTAGGGGTAAAAACTATCATTTGACAGTTTCCACCCCCTCTATGATAGTTTACGGGTGATATCATGTACTGAAAATCATCATTTTTCCGAAGATTTCGTAAATGTTACGTGATTTTTTTATAGCTTTGCCTACATATAGGGAAACACTTTTATTATATAAAAACACTTTATTTTATGAAATCATTTCAATTAAAGTCACTTCTTCTGCTGGCTGCCGTCATCATCTCCCTGCCCTCCTTTGGACAAGGACTGAAAGCGTTCAAGCTGAAGAACGGTCTTTCCGTATATATATGGGAAGACGAATCCAAATCGGACGTATTCGGACTGGTAGGCGTACGTGCCGGTTCCATCAACGACCCCGAAGAGTACACGGGACTTGCACACTACCTGGAGCACGTCATGTTTAAAGGAACAGACAAGATAGGCGCGCTGAACTGGACGGAAGAAGAACCGATCTACAAGGAAATCATCGCCAAGTACGACCAGATGGCCGAAGAAGCCGACCCGGTAAAAAAAGAAGCCATCAGCAAGGAAATCAATGAGCTGACCGTCAAGGCCGGAAAGCTGGGGCTTCCCAATGAATACTCCAACCTGATGGAAAGCATGGGCGCCAAAGGGGTAAATGCAGGAACCTACTATGACTGGACCTTCTATCACAGCTCCTTCCCTGCCTATCAGATAAACAAATGGCTGGAGATTTCCTCACAACGTTTCCTGCATCCCGTATTCCGTTCCTTCCAGTCGGAGCTGGAAAACGTGTACGAAGAATATAACCGTTCACAAGATGACCAGGGACGTGCACAGAACCAGTTCGTGATGGAGAAAGCTTTTGAGGGACATCCTTACTCCCGTTCCATCATCGGCCTGCCCGAACATCTGAAGAATCCCCGCCTGAGCAAGCTGATTGAATTCTACGAACAATGGTATGTACCCGAAAACATGGTACTGGTACTCGTAGGAAACATCAAAGCCCAACAAATCAGCGGACGCATCAATGCCGCCTTCGGGCGTCTGGCTGCAAAGCCCGCACCCGAGCGCAAGGTCTACCAGAACCTCGAAATAAAAGGCCGCAAACAATATTCGGCCAAAGTGGGATTCTACCCGCAAGTGGCAATGGTATTCAACGGAGTGCCTGCCGGACATCCCGACGAAGATGCTCTGGACATCGCCCTGGCACTGCTGAACAACAACAGCCAGACCGGAACCATGGACAAGCTGGTACTGGACGGTGAGCTGACCAGCGCCGGAGCCTACACCCGTACTTTCCGTGAACAAGGGCGCGCCATCGTAGCGGCCATTCCCCTCTACGACGAAAACCAGCGCCGTTTCGAGTCTACCAAAAGCGCCGAAAAGAAAGCCTTGAAAGCCATCCAGCAAATCGCCAACGGAGAATTCGAGGACTGGAAAATTGATGCCATCAAAGCCGAGAAATGCCGCCAGTTCGACCTGGAAATGGAGTCGAACGAGGACAAGGCCATGATACTGATGAACGCCTTCTACAACGAGCAGGATTTGGGCGACATACTCAACTACAAGGACAAGATTATGGCCATCACTACTGACGACATCAAGCGGGTAGCCAAGAAATACCTGTCGGACAACTACCTGGCCCTATATATCGAAAAAGGGAAACCTGACAAAAACGCCAAGATTGAGAAGCCGGGGTACAAACCCGTAGAACCTCCGGTAGGCAAGGAATCGCTTTATGCAACGCAATTCAAGAACCTGCCCATCGGACAGATGGAAGAGAAATTCGCAGACTACGGCGAAGTGCAAATCAAGCAGCTGAACGACCGTTCCAAGATGTACTACACGCCCAACAAGGAGAACAACGTATTCCAGCTGATTGTACAATACGGAGCCGGTGAACGCGAATTCCCGAAACTGGGCTATGCCGCCCAACTGATGAACAACGCAGGTATCATGGGAGCCTACGAACCGCAAGAGCTGAAAGAAGAACTCAGCAAGCTGAACGCAACCTGCCACGTGACAGCCGATGAAGACAACCTCTACATCATCATGGAGGGCTACGAAGCCACCCTGCCGCAAGCCTGCCAGCTACTTTCACGCCAGATTCTGATGCCGAAATTGGACGAAAAGCAACTAGCACGTCTGAAAGGTTCGGCAATGGGTATGCGCCAGCAGCGTAAAGACAACGTCAGCATCCTGAACGAAGCGCTGCGCCAGTACATGCTCTACGGAGAGAAATCAGACTACATCAAGGAGCTGACCGACAAGGAGATTTACGAATTGCAGATTTCAGAACTGACGGGCGACATCAACCGTGCCTCCAACTACGAGGCAAAGGTATTCTTTACCGGAACACTCCCCTTCGACCAAGTATACGACATCCTGAGCAAGAACCTCCCGTTGGTAGCCAACGAACGCCCGTCCAACTCCCCGCAGGCAAAGGAGATGATGCCGGTAACCGAAAACACCGTCTACTTCCTGCCTAACAACGATGCAGAACAAGCCCAAATCCACCTCTACATCCCGATGCAGAAGGCTGACAAGAAGGACGACGTGCTGCGTAGCGCATTCAACCAGTACTTCGGTCTCGACTTCACCGGCATCGTTCTGAACGAAATACGCGAAAAACGCTCCATGGCCTATACAGCCTACGCATTCGTCGGCACGCAAGGCATAGCCGGAAAAGCAAGCTACCTGCGCGGCTACATCGGTACCCAGAACGACAAGGCAAACGATGCATTGGACGTACTGATGAGTCTCGTCAATGACATGCCGAAGAATCCGGAACGTATCGGCAACATCAAGAGCTACCTCCGCCAAGCCATGCTGACCAGCCACCCCAGCTTCCGCAACAAAGCTATGGAACTGGTAGACTTGGGCTACAGAGGCTACACGGACGACCCAGCCAAAGAAAACCTGCCGAAAGTAGATGCACTGACCTTTGACGACATCGTGAAGTTCTACGAAGAGAACATCAAAGGCAAACCTTACTGCATCTCCATCATGGGCAACCCGAAGGACATCGACCTGAAGCGGCTGGAGAAATTCGGCAAGGTAGTGAAACTGAACGAACGCAAGCTCTTCAACACGAAGGATGCATTGTTCTAACCTAGTCTTATCTCTTTAGCAATCCTATCCTCGCTCCCTTTAATAAGGGGAACGAGACATATGAAAAATTCCCCGACATTTCGGTTTGAAAATGCCGGGGAATCTTATTTTAAAACATCTGGGAAGTGCTTCTCCGGAATGTCCGAGTTTCACCGGAAAATCCCTGAGGTTTTCAGACTGCAAACAACAGACTACATTTCCTGCTCCTCTTCATTACCCGAAAGGATAGGAAGGCAAATCCTATACTTTACTGCCAGTATACGGGTAACGAACACCGTCACACCACCCACAATCTGGCACACGAAAGACTCCATCCCCAGAAGGTGGCACATCCAGTAGAAGGTTCCTCCCACCACACAAGCCATCGCATAAATCTCCTTCCGGAATATCAGCGGAATTTCGTTGATGAATACGTCACGTATCACACCTCCCGCAGCTCCGGTAATGCTGCCCATGATGATGGCCACCCAGAAGGGATAGCCCAGCGCGATGCTCTTGCCCACACCAACGACCGTGAACAGTGCCAGGCCGATACTGTCGAATATGAAGAATGTATTGTGCAGATGGATGAGATGCTTACCGAAGAGGATGACCCACAACAAGGCCAGTCCGGTACAAATCAAATAAATAGGGTCCGTCATCCAACCCGGGGTGACGTCCAGCAGCAGGTCGCGTATCGTACCGCCTCCGATGGCCGTCACAAAACCCACCACATACGCTCCAAACCAGTCGAACCGCTTGGCCGAGGCCAGACGTATGCCACTAATGGCAAAGGCAAATGTGCCAATGAAATCGAGTATCTGAACAAATGTTGGCATTATCACTTCGAGAATTAAAAATTAAAAATTAAACAAGTGCTTCGAGTATCCAAAATTAAATCCGAGCATCCAAAACCGAAAAAGATAATACATATTTCAACAGACACTCTGAAAATAATAGGCAAAGTAACAAATAATTTCCCTAAGAAAGCGTATTTTTGTATCGACATTTTTTTACCAATTACGACAATGAAAATAACAATCGTATCGGGCGCACGCCCCAACTTCATGAAAATAGCCCCCATCTGCCGCGCCATCGACGCCGCCAGAGAGGCAGGAAAGAACATCTCCTACCGCATCGTCTACACCGGTCCGCAGGATGACACCAGCCTGGATGCCTCGCTCTTCTCCGACCTCTCTATGAGGAAACCGGATGCCTGCCTCGGCGTCACCGGACATGACCACTCGCAGGTGGCAGCCTCCATCATGCTTGCCTTCGAGCGCGAGTTGGACGGGCACCCAGCACAAGTCGTACTGGTGGTAGATGACATGACCGCCACCATGAGTTGCTCCATCGTCGCCAAGAAGCGCGGGCTGAAGGTGGCGCACGTCATAGCAGGCACGCGCTCCTTCGACATGAACATGCCCCGCGAAGTGAACCGAACCATCGTGGACGCCATCTCCGACTATCTCTTCACTGCCGGCATGGTGGCCAACCGCAATCTCAACCAAGAGGGTATGATACCCGACTATATCCACTACGTGGGCAACATACTGATTGACACCATCCGCTTCAACCGCCACCGCCTGGTGCAGCCCATGTGGTTCTCCAGCCTCGGCCTGCGGAAAGGAAACTACTTGCTACTAACCCTCAACCGCCGTGACCTGCTGGAAAAGAAGGCCGTGCTGCACTCCCTGCTCCAAACCGTCATCGAAAAAGCCGACGGCATGCCTATCGTCGCCCCTCTGCACCCCTATGTACAAAAGGCAGTGAAGTCACTGGGACTGGATGCCCCTAACCTGCACATCCTGCCTCCACAGAGCTACCTGCACTTCGGGTTCCTCATCAATCAGGCACGGGGCATCGTCACCGACTCGGGCAACATTGCCGAAGAAGCCACCTTCCTTGATGTCCCCTGCATCACCCTCAACACCTACGCCGAGCATCCCGAAACCTGGCGTATCGGTACCAACGAGCTGGTCGGCGAAAACTCCTTCGCCCTCTCCGCCTCGCTCGACAAGCTGCTGCACGGAGAATGGAAGCACGCCATCCTACCCGACCGCTGGGACGGACGGACGGCGGAACGCATCGTACAGACACTACTGAACGGCAACAATTCATAATCCTCCATAAATTCCATCCCAAGCTTGCAAACGTCTATCCCAAACCTACGGACGCTTATCCCAAGCTTGGGTCTTTCTATCCCAAGGCTTGGGATAGAGCTTTCTCCATACATTGCGCAACTTTATCCTTTATATCCGGCAACTTCTCTACAAGGATTCCGTACATTTTTTATCTGTATCCAGCAAACAAGACATACGACTTTCACGTTCATTTAACCATATCTCCCGTTTCTTTAGTCTATATTTGCTTCTTGATTAACCTTAATTTGTTAACTTTGTGCCCGAATTATCTGTAACTTATGAAGCAAAGATATATAATTTATGCCCTTTTCCTGCTGTCACTGTTTGTCTCCATCAGCGCATCCGCCCAAATTAAGGGTGTCATCACAGACTCTCTCACGAACGAACCGCTGATGTATATCACCGTACAGTATGAAGGGAAAGGTGTAGGCGGCATCTCCAACGCAAACGGTGAATACCAGGTTGAAACCCACAAAGGCTGGGATGAGCTGACATTCTCCGCTGTAGGTTATATCACCAAGAAAGTGAAATTGAATCCCGGTACCCGGGTGCTGAACGTCAAGTTGCAACCGGACGACATCATGCTCTCCGAGGTCGTCGTGAAACCCAAGAAGGAGAAATATTCCCGCAAGAACAACCCCGCCGTGGAGTTTATGAAGAAGGTCATCGAGAACAAGAAGGCCTTGAAACTGGAAGAGAACGACTACTATCAGTATCAGAAATATGAAAAGATGAAGATGTCGCTCAACGACGTTACCCCCGACAAAATGGAGAAAGGTATTTACAAGAAATTCTCCTTCTTCAAAGACCAGGTGGAGGTATCGCCCAAGACCAACAAGATGATTCTACCCATCTCCATCAAGGAGACGGCGAGCAAGACCATTTTCCGTAAAAGCCCCAAGAGCGAAAAGACCATCATCGAAGGCATGAACTCCACTGGTATCGAAGAGTTCTTCAACACCGGAGACATGCTGGGGACCATCCTTACGGACGTATTCTCCGACATCAACATCTACGACGACGACATCCGGCTGCTGCAACGCCGCTTCGTCAGCCCCATCGGTCGCGGAGCCATCAACTTCTACAAATACTACTTGATGGACACGCTCATGGTGGATAAGCAGGAGTGCGTGCACCTCACCTTCGTTCCGCAGAACCCGCAGGACTTCGGTTTCACGGGGCACCTCTACGTGGTGAAGGACTCCACCTATGCCGTGAAGAAATGTACCATGAACCTACCCAAGAAGACGGGTGTCAACTTCGTGGAAAACCTCGACATCGTGCAGCAGTTCGAACAACTGCCCGACAGCAACTGGGTGTTGACCGACGACGACATGACCGTGGAACTGCACTTCGTGAAAGGTATCCAAGGCCTGGAAGTGCAACGGACCACCAAATACAGCGACTATCAATTCACGGAAATAGAGCCCCGCCTCTTCCGTCTGAAAGGAAACGTCATCAAGGAAGCGAACATGCTTGCCAAGAGCGACGAATACTGGGCGAAAGTCCGCCAAGTGCCCCTCACCAAGAAAGAGAGCACGATGGACGTATTCATGAACCGCATCGAGCAGATTCCCGGCTTCAAGTACGTTATCTTCGGGGCGAAAGCCTTGATTGAGAACTTCGTGGAGACGGGTGGCAAGAAGCATCCCAGCAAGTTCGACTTCGGTCCCATCAACACGATGATAACCAGCAACTACGTCAACGGCACGCGCTTCCGTCTGAGCGGTATGACAACAGGTAACCTTGACCCGCATTGGAGCCTGAGCGGCTACGGTGCCTACGGAACCAAGGACAAGAAATGGTTCTACTCCGGACAGGTGGCCTACTCCTTCAACAAGCGCGAATACGTATTGTGGGAGTTCCCGAAACACTATATCGCCTTCAAGTACACCTACGACGTGATGTCTCCCATGGACAAGTATCTCGCCACGGACAAGGACAACTTGTTTGTCGGCTGGAAATGGACGACGGTGGACCAGATGTCCTACATGCGCGACGCCACGCTGACTTACGAGCTGGAGACCAATACCGGCTTCTCCGTACAGGCCATGGCGCGCCATCGTAACGACCAGCCTGCCGGACAATTGCAATACTGGAAGAACAACGGAGGGACACCCGGACAATGGGACGAAAAAAATACGTTGGTGCACGACATCACCACCACCGAGCTGGGTGTGACTTTGCGTTACGCTCCCGGTGAGACCTTCGTCAACACCAAGCAACGCCGCGTGCCCGTATCGTTGGATGCGCCCACCTTCACCCTCTCCCACACCGCCGGATTCAAGGGCGTGCTGGGTGGAGAGTATAACTTCAACCTGACGGAAGCCAGCATCCGCAAGCGCTTCTGGCTCGGCTCGTGGGGCAAGCTGGACGTAACGGCACGTGCCGGTGCGCAATGGAACACCGTTCCCTTCCCCCTGCTGAACCTGCCGATGGCGAACCTCTCGTACATCACGCAGAACAACGAGTCCTTCAACCTCATCAACAACATGGAGTTCCTGAACGACCGCTACGCCTCCCTCAACCTAAGCTACGACATGAACGGAAAACTCTTCAACCGCATCCCGCTCATCAAGAAGCTGAAGTGGCGCGAGATGTTCCGCATCCGTGGCTTGTGGGGCACGCTGACGGACAAGAACAACCCGTACAAGAGCAACAATCCCGACTTATTCCTCTTCCCCATGCGCGACGGTGTACCCACCAGCCACGTCATGGGCAAGACTCCCTATGTGGAAGCCAGCGTAGGTATCTACAATATCTTCAAACTGCTCCACATAGAATATGTACGTAGGCTGACCTATACGGACATACCGGGAGTGAAGAAGGGCGGTATACGCTTCATGATATTAATGATATTTTAAGAGTTACATACTATGCAACCATTAGCAGAACGGCTTAGACCAAGAACATTAGATGAATATATCGGTCAGAAACATTTAGTGGGACCAGGTGCAGTGCTGCGTAAGATGATTGATGCAGGACGTATCTCTTCGTTTATCCTATGGGGTCCTCCGGGAGTGGGAAAGACAACCTTGGCGCAGATTATCGCCAACAAGCTGGAAACTCCTTTCTATACGCTCAGTGCCGTGACCAGCGGCGTGAAGGACGTGCGCGACGTGATAGAGCGCGCCAAGAGCAACCGTTTCTTCTCGCAAGCCAGTCCCATCCTCTTCATTGACGAGATACACCGCTTCAGCAAATCGCAGCAAGACTCACTGCTGGGAGCCGTGGAGCAAGGCACCGTGACGCTGATAGGCGCCACCACGGAGAACCCTTCGTTCGAGGTCATCCGCCCGCTGCTGTCCCGCTGCCAGCTCTATACCTTGAAGTCACTGGAGAAGGACGACCTGCTGGAACTGCTGCAACGTGCCATCACCACAGACACCGTGCTGAAGGAACGGAAGATAGAACTGGAAGAAACCACCGCCATGCTCCGCTTCAGCGGAGGAGACGCCCGCAAGCTGCTCAACATCCTCGAACTGGTGGTAGACTCCGAAGCCGCAGACCCTGTCCTCATCACCGACGACATGGTGACCGAACGCCTGCAACAGAACCCTCTTGCCTACGATAAGGACGGCGAGATGCACTACGACATCATCTCCGCCTTTATCAAATCCATTCGCGGCAGCGACCCGGATGGCGCCATCTACTGGCTGGCGCGCATGGTCGAAGGAGGTGAAGACCCTGCCTTCATAGCCCGCCGCCTCGTCATCTCCGCCTCCGAAGACATCGGACTGGCCAACCCCAACGCACTGCTGCTTGCCAACGCCTGCTTCGACACGCTGATGAAAGTGGGATGGCCCGAAGGACGTATCCCACTGGCAGAAGCCACCATATACCTTGCCACCAGCCCCAAGAGCAACTCCGCCTATATGGCCATCAACAATGCCCTGGAACTGGTACGTGAAACGGGCAACCTCCCCGTCCCCCTGCACCTGCGCAACGCCCCTACCAAGCTGATGAAGCAGTTGGGCTACGGCGAGAAGTACAAGTACGCTCACGACTACCCCGGCAACTTCGTCAAGCAGCAATTCCTGCCCGACAAATTGAAAGACCGCCGTATCTGGGAGCCACAACTCAACCCTGCCGAGCAGAAGCACAAGGAACGGATGCAGCAACTCTGGGGAGAGGAAAAGAAATGGTAAACTATCAATTAAAATTAAAAGTTAGAGATTAAAACTCGGATACAGAAAATCCCCACAACAAATAACTTATAACTCCATGAATATAGTAGTATTAGACGGCTATGCCGCCAACCCCGGCGACCTTTGCTGGGACGAATTGCAAGCCTTGGGCGAGTGCACCATCTACGACCGCACCGCCCCTGCGGAAGTATTGGAACGCGCCGCTGGTGCAGAAATCCTGCTGACCAACAAAACCGTGCTCACCGCTGAGCACATGACGGCACTGCCCGAACTGAAATACATCGGTGTGCTGGCTACCGGATACAACATCGTAGACACCGCCGCTGCCAAAGAACGCGGCATCATTGTCACCAATATTCCCGCCTACAGCACCGACTCCGTTGCCCAGATGGTCTTTGCCCATATTCTGAACATCACCCAACAAGTGCAACACCACTCTGAAGAGGTGCACCGAGGCCGCTGGACAGCAAGCAAGGACTTCTGCTTCTGGGACACGCCGCTCATCGAACTGCGCGAAAAAAAGCTCGGAATCGTAGGCCTGGGGCACACCGGCTTCACCACCGCCCGCATCGCCATCGGCTTCGGTATGAAGGTATGTGCCTACACCTCCAAGACCAACTTCCAGCTTCCTCCCGAAATCCGCAAGATGGAGCTGGACGAGTTGTTCCGCGAATGTGACATCATCAGCCTGCACTGTCCCCTCACCGACTCCACCCGCGAGATGGTGAATGCAGAACGGCTCCGGCTGATGAAGCCCACCGCCATCCTCATCAATACCGGACGCGGCCCGCTCATCAACGAACAAGACCTTGCCAATGCACTTAACAACGGCACCATCTATGCCGCCGGCGTAGACGTACTCTCGCAGGAGCCTCCCCGTGCCGACAATCCATTGCTCTCTGCCCGTAACTGCTACATCACTCCGCACATTGCCTGGGCAAGCACGGCCGCACGCGAACGCCTCATGCTGATTATGCTCGAAAACATCAAAGCCTACCAAGACGGCAAGCCGGTGAACGTAGTGAATAAATAACAGACATTACAGCATCTCTTCGCTGTATATCCCGGTGGAAGAGATGCTGTAACAAGCTCTGTATGGCAGGGTACCATAACAAAACAAACAAGCAAACAACATGGGAAAGTCCGCCGTAAAAGGTCTGTTCTACATCTGCCTGATAGCAGCAACATTCGTTTTGGCCACCATCACCATAGTGGCAGCCTTCTCAAGAAACGTGGCTCCGGTCGATTCCGCCATCATGCCATTACTGGGGCTGGCAGTGCCCGTACTCCTGATTGTCAATCTGATAACGGCACTCTGCTGGGCATTGGCCCATAAGCGCTGGGCACTGGTTCCGCTGGCGGCATTCTTCTGCAACTGGGGATATCTGACGTCTGTCTTCCAGCTCCACCTGCCGAAAGACAAAACCCCGGCAGGCAAGTATCTGAAGATAGCCACCTACAACATACACAACTTTGGAGGTGAGATTACCGGTTATTCCTGCAAGGAGATAGCCCGGTACATGCAGCAGGAGGGCGTGGATGTGCTGTGCTTCCAGGAGTTCGGAGACAACAGCGACTTCCCCACGGACAGCATACGGCGCATACTCTCGCATTGGTCACACGCGCTCATCCCTTCCGAAGACTCCAAGGGCGTACTGCCTATCGCCGTATTCAGCCGCTATCCATTGGCGAACCACCGTTTCATCACTTACCAGCGCAGCTCCAACTGTAGCATGATGTGCGATGTAGTGATGGATACAGATACCATACGTCTGATAAACAACCACCTGCAGACCACCAGCGTCAGCCAGAAGCGCAGGAAGTGGGAACGCGAGCTGGCCACCGACGACACCCGCCGCGAAGTCCAGGCAGCCAAAGATGCCGCAGGCACCCTGCACGAAAACTTCGTGAAACGGGCCACACAGGCTTACGTCATCAGCCACTACGCCAAGGCCAGCCCCTATCCCGTGCTGTTATGCGGCGATTTCAACTCGATACCTTCCTCCTACACCTACCACCATTTGAGGAAAACCCTCAAAGACGGATTCCGCACTGCCGGAAACGGATACATGTACACCTACCGCTATGCCAAACGCATGTTGCGTATTGACTACATCTTCCACTCCCCCAGTCTGAAGGGTATTGCATACTACTCTCCGGACCTGGATTTGTGCAGCGACCACAATCCAGTGATTATGGAGGTTGAAATACAATAAAGTAAAGAAAGCCCAAAACAGCAAGGGCTATCCCGGAATTTCCAGGACAGCCCTTGCCTTATCATATTCCGCCATTCAGCGGAGGTTGTCTACATCCGGTTAGTTGAACACATAACGGATGCCGACTTGCAACTTCCAGCATTCGCTGTAGTTCTGATAGGTGTCGTAAGTCTTGGTAGGATATTCACCGTTCACCTTATACATGGAGAATACCGGAGTCAGATCAGTGACGCTCTTCACCCCTTCATACTTCAGGATTCGGTTGCTGTTGGAAACGGTGTTGGTCTTGGAGATACCCCATTTGGAGTTAATAAGATTACCCACGTTCATGATGTCGAAACTCAACTGGAAGCAATGCTTGGTCTTGCCAATCTTGAATTCAAAATCCTCCAGCAGACGGAAGTCAAAGCGGTGCACCCACGGAGCACGGGCAGCATAAGCCTCGGCATACTGTCCTTTGTGATTCTTCAGGTACGAATCCTGCTCTACGAATTTCCAGAAAGCAACGCGGTCTTCCTCTGTCTTGAAGTTGATTTCACTATCGTCCTTCGGAATGTACATCAGGTCGTTGTTGATGCCGTCACCGTTCATGTCATTGGTGTAGCAGAAGCTGTAACCGCCGGAAGAATAACCGGAATAGAACAGATTCAGGTGCGTACCGCGAAGCAGGCCTTTGTGTCTGAAGGGAATGTAGTAGCCCACGGAAGCAATCACCTTGTCGGGAACCACATACTGTGAACGTTGTGCATCCACATAATTGGAACCGTCAATCGTGTTCAGTCCCTGCCAAGTAGAGATGGGGTCGCTGCCCGGAAGACCGGAAACTTCTTTGGACTCCGTGTGCGTATAAGCCAGCATCAGCATCAGGTCGTCCAACGGCTGGGCATTCACCGTGATGTTTGCCGTATAGCCGTAGCCTTTGGATGTATTGTCGAGCACCACGGCATTCTTGCCATTGTAATGCACGAAGTCGCCTGCATATTTCACATTCTTATCGGGGTTGTCATAAAGAGAATAAGAGTACACCATGCGGTTATCCGCACCATTGAAACGTTGCATACCTGTATGCAGCAGTTCCGTAGTTGTCACCTCTTTTCCATCAGCGCCCTTGACGGTGGTCAGCTTATTGTATTTCCATTCGTCGGGGTTCTTGATATTGATATTGTTGATGGTAACGGCATTCACATTCTTTGTAAACATGAACTCTCCCGTCACGGTCAAGGGGAAAGATACGGGTACCTGATAATCCACCGCAATAGACGACTTCCACACCTGTGGCATCTTGAAGTCCTTGGCCACACCCGAAATCTTACTCCCCGCCACGTGTTTCTCAATCGTGGTGGGGAGGTTGAACTTGTCGATTATCTGGTTCATGTCCGTAATCATGCCACCTGCCAACTGATCCAGACGGGAATCGTGGCCCACCACTTTTCCATTGTCATATTGGGTCTTAAAGGTAACAGAGTTCTGTACCATAGAAGCATTGGTCGGCATATTGGTGAAGAAAACCAACGGCAGACGTCCCGTAAACACACCCGTACCTCCACGTACTTTCAGCGACTTGTCCTTGAACACATCCCAAACGAAACCTACACGGGGAGAAATCTGCCATCTGGAATCCGGCCACTTGCCGGTGTCGATGTGCTGCCCGTCGAAGTCAAGCTCATAGATGGCATCGTTTCTCTGGAGGTCGTCGTTGTCGAACATCAAGTTGTCGAAACGGATACCGTAGGTCAGTTTCAGACTGTTGCCGAGATTCCATTCATCTTGGGCATAGAAGCCAAGCTGGTTGAAGGTAACCTGGGCATTGGGGTTGGCCACACCGTTGAAACCATAAGTCAAAGCGAATGATTCGGGAGCTGCGCCACTCAGGAAATCTTCCAGACTGTTGTAGCGATAGTATCCCGTACCGTTACGCATATAGGCGTTATTGGCAAACTGGTGCTCGTAGCTAAGGCCTGCCGTCAGCTTGTGGTTACCGGTGAAGAAGGTGAAGTTATCGGTAATGTTCGTAATCTTGTTCTTCACACCATTGTTGTAAGTGAACAGCTCGTAACCGGCACTCATATACGGTTCCAGAATCTGGTTTCCATTCTCGTCCTTGCCTGCCATGATGTCAATGAAGGGGAAAGGAGAAGAATTGGTGCCGCGCATGTCCTCAATATTGGTGTAGGTAAACAGCAACTGATTGGAAATCTTATCGGTGAAACGACTATTCAAATCTGCCGCCCAAGACTGCACCTTGTTGTCCATAGAATACATGCTGTTGGCAAACGCCATAGACTGCGTACCTACGCGGTAAGTATTGTTCAAACGATATCCCGTATCGGAAGAGTTACCGTTCGGGGCATTCCAAGCCGTATTCTTCGTATTGTTGTAGCGGAGACTCAAGCGATGGCGGTCCGTGATGTTCCAGTCGATGCGGGCCAGCAGCTTGGTGTTCTCCTCGTCGGCAGGGAAATTGGTGTAGGAGCCTGCATCATAGCCGTATTTGTCCTTCAGATGGTTGTACACCTTCTCCATGTCCGACTTCAGTGTACGGGACACCATACCTTTCGCATCTTCGCCGTCCTCGCGCGCGCGATACTTTATAACCTCTCCCGGAGTCTTCTCTTTTTCGTAGTTCACAAAGAAGAACAACTTGTTCTTGATGATGGGACCACCCAGCGTGAAGCCGTAGGTGGTCTTGGACTCATCGGAACGTGCTCCCAGGTCCTCGCCGTTGATGCGGTTACCACGCATGTCCTGGTTGCGGTAATAGGTATAGGCAGTACCTCTGAATGTGTTCGTACCACTCTTGGTGATGGCATTGATGCCACCGCCGATGAAGTTCGTCTGGCGTACGTCGAACGGGGCGACAACTACCTGCACTTCTTCGATGGCATCCATCGAGATGGGATTTCCGCCACCGGGAAGGTTGGAACTCAGTCCAAAGTTGTTGTTGAAGTTGGCACCGTCGATGGTGAAATTCGTGGAACGTCCGTCACCTCCGGCAAAGCTCATGCCGTTGGCGTAGGGAGAAAGGCGGGCGATGTCGCTGATACTGCGGTTCACGGTAGGGAGCTGCGTTATCTGTGCAGAAGAGATGTTGGTAGTGGCACCCGTCTTTTCGGCGGTAAACTTGGTCTTGGCAGCCGTCACAATCACTTCGTTCAGCAGCTCGGAAGATTCGCTCATCTCTACGTTCAGGTTATACACCTCGCCCAGTTGGAGAGTGATGTCCTTATAAATAACTGTCTGATAGCCGATATAGGAAATCTCTACCCGATAGGGACCACCGGTGCGCATACCCTGGATGGAATAGCGTCCGTCGACATTGGTCACGGTTCCGTAGCGCGAACCGGAAGGCTGGTGCACCGCCTGGACAGTGGCACCAATAATGGGCTCATTACTTGCATCCGCCACCTTACCCGCCATAGAAGCTGTGGTGACCTGCGCATCTACACCCACGGTGGCCAGTAGCAGCAGCACCGTCAGTATAATTCTTACTCTCTTTAACATAATGTCTTTTAAATTAGTTTCTTAAAACGTTATATTTCTTAAAACATTGGCAAAGATACGCAAAATTATATATAAAGGCATTACAACGCGATTACATTTTTTAAGGATTTATTCAATACAAGGCAGTACCACTGTGAAACGGCTTCCACGGCCTTCCTCGGACTGGAGTTCGATGCGTCCTCCCATCTTTTCGACAATGAGCACACAGATGGACAAGCCCAGCCCGACGCCTTGGGAAAACTCGCTGCGCTTGTAGAAACGCTCGAAAATTATCTTCTGCTCGCTGTGCGGAATGCCTATGCCGGTGTCTTCCACATAAAGATGTACCTCGCTCATGCCGGACGGACAGCAATACCCCAGCCGGATGCTGCCTTCTTTCGTAAACTTGTTGGCATTGTTCAGGAAGTTGGTGAGTACCTGTGTCAGTCGCATGGGGTCTACATTCACCTGCACATCTTCGGGAGGGAAATCCTTGAGGAACTGCAACGGCGGCCGGATAAGCAGGCTATGCGTCTGATAGACGTCATCGAGCAACCGGCACACGCTCTCCCGCTGAAAGGTGAACGAGAGGTTACCCGACTCGATGCGCGACAGTTCCAGCACATCGCCCACCAGCTTCAGCAGCAGTTTGGTATTGGTGTTGATAATGTCCACAAACTCCTGCCGCTCTTCGTTTGAAAACTCCGGCTCATTGGCCAGCATGTCCGAGAAGCCGACAATGGCATTGAGCGGAGTGCGGATCTCGTGGCTCATGTTGTTGAGGAACGACTGTTTCAGTTCGGCCTGCTCCGCCAGCTCGCGGGATTCTATCAGCTCCTGCTCGTGGTCTTTCAGTTCCTGGATATTCTGCAGCAATCCGGCTATGATGGGTGCGTGTCCGGGGGTGTGGATGGTATTGTAGCTGAACTCCCACCACTGGAACTCACCGGTGAAGTTACAGCGATACTGCCCCTTGTGGTGCGTGCGTTCATGCCTTGCCGCTATGTTCTTGCGGAAGGCGGGTAAGTCGTCGGGATGGATGTAGGGAGTGATTTCATCGAGCAGAAGACGGCCGGGGCGATGATGAATAAGCTCGCAAAACTGCGAGTCGCAGGACACGGAATCTCCCTCCAGTCGCCAGGCGTAGGTAGAATTTCCTTCGATGGCCAGGCAGAGGGTCTCATGCTCGTAGAGGAGGTTTCGCAATGCCTCACGCTTGCGCCTGCGTTCGCGCAGCAGGCTAAAGGAGAGCAAGACTATCACCGTCAGCACGAAGACAGCGCCCAAGATGGAACCGATAAGTATAGGATAGCGATAGCGCTCCGAAAAAGGGATATACATCACAGTGTACTCTGCCGGAATGCTCTCGAGCGGGATACCATACTTCTGCAGCACATGCCAGTTCAGCACGTACTGCTTGGCGCATTCCGTCACCTGCTGCCGGGGCATCCGCCCTTCGAGGCGTTCCTTGATACCGGTCGCCATGTATCTTATCTGGCTTTCCAGTGGAGTGAAATATCCTCCCAGCAAGTAGTCGGCAAAGCCGAAGCCCTCGTTAATGGTCTGAAACGTGGGATTGTCGAAGAGCATGCCCACACGCTTGGTGGTATAGTCTCGCTTGGTGTAGAGCAGCAACGTATTGTCGCCGCGTCCCAGCCACATCAGATGGCGTATCGCTATGGAGTCGCTCGTCATGCGCACAATCTTCGTGGTGTCCAGCAACACGTCTATGTTCTGCCGTTTCAGTATAGGGCTGATAGTCTCCCTCTCGCGCACACGGTGATAGGAGGAACCGGCAAAGTAAGCACCCTCGGTAGAGGTCACGATGGCGAACCCCTGCCCACGGCACTGCTCATTCAACGCATGCCATATCTTGCGGTCCAGAAACACTTGTCCGTTCATCAGGCAGATGCGCGACTTTCCCATGATACTCTCTATCATGCGTATGGTACGCAAGTAATCGGGCGTGTCGGCATAGCCCGTGATGTTGGGGTATTGCAGGAGCAGAGATATGTTGGGATAGTTCACACCGCTGAACACAACGGGTATTTCATGCGCCAACGGGTGTCTGCATGCCATCAGCGCATAGGCAGCCTGGTCGTCGAGCACAGCTATCAACTCGGCTCCCCAGGCAGAGAGGTCGTCCACGAAACCGGCCATACGAAGGTTTTCTGCCTCCTCCATGTAGCGGTCGCAGTCCAGATAGTATTCGCGTACATCGCAGTCCAAGCCGAGAAGGCTGAACTCTTTTTGCAACAGTTCCAAAGCCTTCGCAGCAGGCGGATAGCCCGGCTCGAAAGAGTGTATCAGCGCAATGCGCCGTGTCTCCGCATGGGCAGGGTGCGCACACACGAGGCAGAGAGAAAGAATCAATATGTATCCGGCAACTGCCTTTATGTGTTTCATATCTGGAAGGTCCTTTCGACTTGTATCAGCAAAGATACGAATGTTTTTTAAGAATAATGGGCTATTTCTTCTGTTTCTGTAACAGAGAATACGTTTTCTTAAATCATTGACACATGCCAACTTATCTTTCAAAGGATTTACTGAATATCCCTAAAGAACCGATTCTTCGTCCAGTATTCCAAAGTGGAGATCTATTTGTTCTTAACCTTCGGCAACACCGCATTCAGTACCATATATCCCAACATACCGGCAACAATCGTTCCCAGCAATACACCAAACTTCGCCTGGTTCAGCAGATCCGGATATTCTCCTGCAAAAGAAAGGTTGGCAATAAATAAAGATACCGTAAAACCAATCCCCCCCAACAAGGATACTCCGGCAACACTTCTCCAATTCATTCCCGGAGGCATCGAGGACAAACCACTCTTGACCGCCAGCCAGGTAAACAGAAAAATACCGATAAACTTACCAAGAAGCAATCCTGCAGCCACCGCTATACTAACAGCTCCAACAACGCCACCGCCTCCACTGAACACCACACCAGCATTGGCAAAAGCAAAAAGCGGCAGTATCACAAAGTTTACCGTACCATGCAAATTGTCTTCCAAGGATTGCAAAGGACTAATCACATAATCAGAAGCGCGTTCTACTTGTTTTAGAGTGGCAATCTGCTCATTGGTCAATATAATATTATCCGATTTGGAAACCGGAAAATCACCGATGATATCGCGGATACGCTTAATGTATTTCCCGGCATCCAAACGGGGACGGGCCGGTATTACAAAGGCCAGTATCACTCCGGAAATAGTGCTGTGAATGCCCGACTGAAGGAACAAATACCAAATAATCAGCCCGATAAGCAGGAAGAATATCTTCTGTGTCATACCGAATTTCCCCATATAGTAAAGGAAGAAATAAAGGGCAGCGGCTACAATTAGGTATCCGTAAGCCACTTCGGAACTATAGAAAATGGCAATAACCAGAATGCCGCCAATATCATCGACCACTGCAAATGCCGTCAGGAAAATTTTCAGACTCAAAGGCACCCGTTTACCCAGCAGACTGAGTACACCCAATGAAAAAGCAATATCCGTAGCCATCGGTATAGCCATACCGCGCGTTTCCGGAGTGCCCTGAACGACCAGAAGTGAATAGACAATGACCGGCACCAGCATACCGCCACACGCCGCTACAAAAGGTAAAGAGGCTTTACGAAAGGAAGAAAGTTCACCCACCAGCAGTTCCCGCTTTATCTCCAACCCCACAGCCAGAAAGAAAACAGTCATCAGGCAGTCGTTTATAAACTCAATCATTTTCAACGGATGACCGCCATGGGAGAACAAGTTGAAGTCTCCGATACGCAGATGCAGTTCCTGCAAAAGAAAGCCCTGATACAGCGGAGCCATCGGCGAATTAGCAATAACGGCCGCCAAAATAGCCATCAAAAACAGCAAGATGCTCGCCGCTATATTCAGCGACGAGAAGTTTTTCACAGTACGCAAAATAATCATAAAGAAGTATATTTGATTTAAGATTTCATCCTTTCGACATCAATCCAGCTTCAAGACTGCAAGGAACGCTTTCTGAGGTACTTCCACATTACCAATCTGTTTCATACGCTTCTTACCTCTCTTCTGTTTCTCAAGCAATTTTCGTTTACGGCTCACGTCACCTCCATAACATTTGGCCGTTACGTCCTTACGCACAGCCTTAATCGTTTCCCGGGAAATAATCTTGGCACCGATAGCAGCCTGAATGGCGATATCGAACTGCTGTCTCGGAATCAGGTCTTTCAACTTTTCGCACATCCGGCGTCCCAATTCGTAGGCATTGTCAAAGTGTGTCAAGGTAGAAAGAGCATCCACCGGCTCACCGTTCAGCAAAATATCCAGCTTCACCAGTTTGGAAGGACGAAAACCGTTGGGATGATAGTCAAAAGAGGCATATCCCTTAGAGATACTCTTCAATTTATCATAGAAATCGATAACTATTTCGCCAAGAGGCATGTCATAGTATATTTCTACACGGTTACCTGAAATATATTCCTGCTTCACCAGCTCGCCACGCTTGCCCAGACAAAGAGTCATGATAGGGCCGATGTAATCAGTGGCGGTAATCACCGAGGCACGGATATAGGGCTCCTCAATACGGTCTATCATGGTAGGGTCGGGCATGCTGCCGGGGTTATGCACTTCAGTCATATTTCCCTGCTTGTCATAGATATTGTAGGAAACGTTGGGCACGGTGGTGATAACGTTCATGTCAAATTCACGGTCAAGGCGTTCCTGCACAATCTCCATATGGAGCAGCCCAAGGAAACCGCAACGGAAACCAAAGCCCAAAGCTAATGAAGACTCAGGCTGGAAAGTCAGCGAAGCATCATTCAACTGCAACTTCTCCAAAGAAGAACGCAAGTCCTCGAAATCTTCTGCCTCGATGGGGTACACACCGGCAAAAACCATCGGCTTCACCTCCTCAAAACCGGCGATGGCCTCTTCGCAAGGACGGGCAATATGCGTAATCGTATCGCCTACTTTCACTTCCTTAGAGGTTTTGATACCCGAGATGATATAGCCCACATCCCCCGTACGCAACTCCGGACGTGGCATCATTTCCATTTTGAGCACTCCGATTTCATCCGCATCATATTCCTTGCCTGTATTGAAGAATTTCACTTTATCCCCTTTACGAATCACACCGTTCACTATCTTGAAATATGCAATGATACCACGGAAAGAATTGAAGACAGAATCGAAAATCAACGCCTGCAACGGAGCTTCCTCGTCACCCTCCGGATGAGGGATACGCTCAATGACCGCAGCCAGAATCTCTTCCACTCCCATGCCTGTTTTGCCGGAAGCACGGATAATCTCATCACGCTTGCAACCCAACAGTTCGACGATCTCATCCTCCACTTCCTCGGGCATGGCGCTTGCCATGTCACATTTGTTGATGACGGGAATAATCTCCAAATCATGCTCAATCGCCATATAGAGGTTTGAAATGGTCTGCGCCTGCACTCCTTGCGAAGCATCTACAATAAGCAAGGCTCCTTCACAAGCGGCGATGGAACGTGACACCTCGTACGAGAAGTCAACGTGTCCCGGAGTGTCTATCAAGTTCAGAATATACTTTTCGCCTTTATATGTATACTCCATTTGTATGGCATGGCTCTTGATGGTGATACCTCTTTCCTTCTCAAGGTCCATGTCATCCAGCATCTGTCCGTTAGTTACTTGTATAGTATTGGTAAATTCCAGCAGACGGTCTGCCAAAGTTGATTTACCGTGGTCGATATGGGCAATAATGCAAAAATTTCGTATATTCTTCATTGTCAATAACTATCTATTAATTGGGTGCGCAAAGATAGTGAAAACAGAGCAAATAAAAAAAATGCGTTGATAACATATTCATGTACCAACGCATCTTTTTATAACATTCCAATCAATTCCTCGCTTAGTTCAGCTTTACAAACAATTCGCCTTCCACTTCAGAAGTAGAGACCTTGTCTTCTCTTAACAACCAGCCCAATCCCAGGAAGAAGTCCTTGTCGATCAGTTTAGTTGCTTTCTTGATTTGCTTGTGAGTCAAGCCATCTGTGCCATTCAGTGCAGTCCAAATCTGTCCTGCAACATTACCAGCTTTTTCTTTTAACATTTCTATTTGCTTTTAGTTAAACGTTATCCTCATCTCCAAAGATAGAGATGTCGGTGTTTTTATATCGCTGCAAAGATAGGTATATTTATGTTATACAACACGTTATTAGGCACTTTTTTTCTTACTAAGAGGTAAAAAAGTTCTTTTTTCTTACTTTGAGGACGTTTTTTCCAGGTATTCGGTCCAAATTTGGGCAGCTACCTCTACCATCCTGGCACACGGGCGTTTAGCATAATACTGCTCGGTACGGGCTTCCGGAACGGACGAACCTTCCGGTTTTCTCAACCCCAACAATTCAGCACATATCAAAGAGCCGTTTCGTTTCTTGAATTCAGCAGCCAGCTCCTGCACCAACGCATAGTTTGCCGCCTTACCTTCACGGTCCTTGCCTTCCACAGCTCCTTTTTCCAATCCGGCCAATAGGAACATGCCGCATGCAGCACCGCATGTCTGCCTCATACGACCTATGCCACCACCAAAAGAGGCGGACATCCGGAAAGCCTGCTCTTCTGTAAAACCATACATATCTGCAAAAGCTCCCACTACCGATTGCGAACAGTTATAGCCACTCTTGAAAAGCTCCACAGCTTTTTCGATTCTGTCTTTTGTTTCCATCATCATTATTCTGTAATTTCCAACAACATCGGACAATGGTCCGAATGAACAACGTCACCCAATATTCTCGCCTCCTTCAACATCGGACGCACCGGTTCACTCACCATGCAATAATCAATGCGCCACCCTTTGTTCTTGGCACGTGAATTAAAGCGATAGCTCCACCACGTATATTCCTGCTTGTCGGGATGAAGCCAACGGAAGGAATCTATGAATCCCGCATTGAGAAAGCGCGTCATCCACTCCCGCTCTTCAGGCAGGAAGCCACTGTTGGTGGCATTCCTGATAGGGTCGTGAATGTCTATTGCCTCATGGCAGATATTATAATCGCCGCAAAGAATGAGTTTAGGACGCGTACGTTCCAGCTCCAATACATATTCCTGGAATTTCTCCAACCAGACCATCTTAAAGGCCTGGCGTTCATCACCGCTAGTACCGGAAGGATGATAAACACTCACAACGGACACATCGCCGAAGTCGGCACGGATAAAGCGCCCTTCGTTATCGTATTCTTCAATACCCATACCATATTCCACATGGTCCGGTTCTTGCTTGCTCAGAATAGCGACTCCGCTATACCCCTTCTTCTGTGCAGAATATAGGTAATGCTTATACCCCAAAGAATCCAGCGCCTCTGCCGGATACTGTTCCGGTTGCAACTTTGTTTCCTGCAAACAAAGCACATCCGGCTGCTCTTGTGCCAGCCACTCGGGAAAACCTTTTGTCACGGCAGCCCTCAGCCCATTTACGTTATATGTAATAATCTTCATACTACTTATTTGATTTCTTAAAAATGAATTATTCAAGATGTCAACTCGGATACCAGCAGCATGATATTCAGCACAGTGACCACCGCAGCAATGGCATAAAGTACAAATGTACTCCATTTGCTGTTTACATACTGCCCCATCACTTTGCGCGAAGAAGTCAATCCTACTTGCAGGAAAACCGTGAACGGCAGCTGGATGCTCAGTATCATCTGTGAAATCAGCAGTCCTTTGAACGGGTCTCCGATAAAGAAAATCAGCAGCAGTGCAATGCCCAGCGACAGAATCACACCCACCTGCGAGTGACTATCTTTGATATGATAGGATTCTCCGAAAATACCGGCAAAGATAGAACCTGCCGCCATACCGCTGGTTATCGTAGAAGATATACCCGCCATCAGTAATGCCAATGCAAAAACCACGGCAGCACTGCTCCCCAGCAACGGCTCCAGCAAGGATTTGGCCTGCTGCAACTCTTCCACCTGAATACTGCTTTTAAAGAAAGTTGCCGCTGCCAGCAGTATCATGGCACTGTTGATGGCCCATCCCACAATCATAGAGAACAGCGTGTCGAACAATTCATATTTCAACACCTTACGGATGGACGCATCATCTTTCTTATTATATTCATGGCTCTGTATCACTTCCGAATGCAGAAACAGATTATGCGGCATCACCACCGCACCGAGTACACTCATGATAATCAGCATACTCCCATGCGGAAACGAAGGTGTCACCCACCCTTGTGCAGCCAGCGGCCAATCTATCTTCACCAGAAACAGCTCATAGATAAAGGAGAGCCCGATGACCGAAACAAAAGCAATGATGGAACGTTCTATCTTCTTGTAGGAATTAGTGAAAAGCATGACGACTACAAATACGGTAGTCAAGATAGAGCCCCATATGATGGGAATGTCAAACAGCATCTGCAAAGCGATGGCACCTCCCAATATCTCTGCCAGCGAAGTCGAGATGGAAGCCAGCACTGCTGTACCCAATATGGGACGCGACACCCAGGAAGGAGTATATTTGGTAGCGGCTTCGGACAAGCACAAGCCGGTTACAATGCCAAGATGCGCCACATTATGCTGCAATACAATCAGCATGATAGTGGATAAAGTCACGACCCACAGCAATGAATAGCCAAATTCAGACCCTGCCGCAAAATTAGATGCCCAGTTCCCCGGGTCAATAAAGCCCACAGTCACCAGCAGTCCGGGACCTATATATTTAAAAACGTCCAGACCGCCCAGATAGCGTTTGTGGTCTCTCCGTTTCAAGTCTTTAAAAATATTCTTCATTGTGTCTGTTCAATTAAGAGCGTAAAAATACTCAAATAATAACAAATACCTCCATGTTAGGTTCAAAAAAAGCCCCTGGCATCTTTCAATGTCAGGGGCTCTCATCCATTCTTTCAGGCAGGAGGCTCAATACCCCATCTCGTGCAATGCCTTGCACAATTGGTCGGGGCAGGAAGTGGAACGTCTTCCGCAGCGAATTCCTTCCAAACGAGCAATCACCGCATCTACCGGCATGCCTTTCACCAAACGTGAAAGTCCTTGCAGGTTTCCATTACATCCACCCCAAAATGCCACTTCTTTCACAATACCATCTTCCACATCCAGTTCGATGTTACTGCTACACGTACCTTGCGTCTTGTATGTATATGTCATTATTCTCCGCCTTCTTCCGGTTTCATGTTAGTATAAACCGTCTGTACATCATCAAACTCTTCGAGACGCTCTATCATCTTGTCGATAGTTTCGCGTTGCTCGGGAGTCACATCCTTCATATCGTTCGGGATATAGGTAAACTCACCGCCGACATCTTCAAAACCGCACTCTTCCAAATGTTTCTGGATAGCTGCATAGCTTTTCGGATCACCATAAATAGTGATAGTACCTTCTTCTTCATCCTCTTCGTAGTCTTCCTCTACGTCATAGTCTATCAAGTCAAGAATGAGTTCCTCCATATCGATACCGTCTTTCTTCTTGAAAGTGAACACACACTTGTGGTCAAACAAGAAAGCCAGTGAACCCATTGTTCCCAAGTTACCGCCGAACTTGTTGAACACGGAACGCACATCGGCTACTGTACGGGTAGTATTATCAGTCAGCGTATCCACAAAAACAGCTACACCGTGAGGACCGTATCCTTCATAAGTCATACCCTTATAGTCGCTCTGGTCTTTACCCATCGCATTCTTGATAGCACGTTCAATATTATCCTTCGGCATGTTTTCACGCTTACAAGTAGCGATTACCGAACGCAGTGTCGGGTTGTTTTCCGGCTCCGGACCACCGGCCTTCACCGCAATAGCAATTTGTTTACCCAGTCTTGTAAAGGTCTTTGCCATGTGACCCCATCTTTTCAATTTGGCAGCTTTTCTATATTCAAACGCTCTTCCCATTGGAACTGTATTTTAAATTATGAATTATAAATTCTGAATAATGAATCAACGCAGCTTGGCATTCAACTTGTCCTCCAGGTTCTTCACTAGTTTGGACATAATCTTGTCAATCTGCTTATCGTTCAACGTGGCATTCTCATCCTGCAGCAGGAAGCTCACCGCGTAACTCTTCTTACCGGCTTCCAGATTCTTACCCTCGTAAACGTCGAAGAGAGAAACCTCCTTCAGCAGCTTTTTCTCCGTCTCGTAGGCAATCTTCTCGATTTCCGCAAATTGCACTTTCTTGTCGAGCAGTAACGCCAAGTCGCGTTTCACGGCAGGGAACTTGGAGATTTCCGTATAGCTCACCTTCACATTGCGGATGGCCTTCAGCAATTCTTTCCAGTTGAAATCGGCATAGTAAACCTCGTTGTCAATATCGAATGCCTTCAGCAGCTTCTTTGTTACAATACCGAAAGTAGCCAACCGCTTTCCACCCCTTGTCTGTACGGATAAACCGGCAGCATAGATGTCATCAGTCAGATTGCCGACAACCAAATCATGCATGTGCAGCCCCAATCTGGCAAAGACATTCTCAACGTATGCCTTCAGCTCATATACCGAGCTGTTCTCATCCGGATGAGCCCATGAGTTGGCCACCCTCTTGCCAGTCACCCACAAACCAAGATGAT
The DNA here is from genome assembly GCF_003602965.1 of Bacteroides sp. AF25-5LB. Lineage (NCBI taxonomy): Bacteria > Pseudomonadati > Bacteroidota > Bacteroidia > Bacteroidales > Bacteroidaceae > Bacteroides > Bacteroides sp. AF25-5LB. Next base: position 81,941 of record NZ_QTMC01000010.1, on the reverse strand, counting down.
AGTCTTCGGAATAAGCGGCAAGCACTTTCTCCGGATTCTTCTTTTTCTCGTTGAAGTGATAACAATTACCGAATTCAAAGAATTTCAGGTCTGCATTCTTACGGTTGGCGTTGTGCGAGATGCTTTCCAATCCACCGAAAAGCAGTGTCTGACGCATGGCATTCAAGTCTGCACTCAACGGATTCAGCAACATTACCAGATTCTTTGATGGATAAGACTCCAAGTTGTCATAGTAAGCGGCACGAGTCAATGAGTTATTCAGAATCTCATTGAAACCACAGCCCACCAGCTGCTCGGCAACCAAGTTCTGCAGTTTGTTGGATTTATCATATTCACCCTTGGTAGTCAGACAAGACTTCAAGGTAGTCGGAATCTCCACATTATTATATCCGTAGATACGCAGAATATCCTCTATCACATCGCAATCGCGCTGCACGTCCACACGGTAAGGAGGAACATCCAGTGTAAGCCCTTCGGCTGTCTCGTCTACAATCTTCATTTCCAGACTTGTCACGATGCTCTTGATGGTATCCACCGGAATAACTTTACCAATCAGTGAGTTCACTTTCTCATAGGCAAGTTCCACACGGAAATCCTTGGCAGGAGCGGCGCACACATCTTTTATTTCAGAAGAAATGGTACCTCCGGCAAGTTCCTTTACCATCAAAGCAGCCAGCTTCAGGCAGTAAATAGTGGCATTCGGGTCAATACCTCTTTCAAAACGGAAAGAAGCATCTGTGTTCAATCCATGACGACGGGCTGTCTTGCGCACCCATGTGGGATGGAAGTAGGCACTTTCAAGGAACACATCCTTGGTGGTTTCCGTAGAACCGGAATCCAGACCGCCGAACACACCGGCAATACACATCGCCTCTTCCTTGTTGCAAATCATCAGGTCGCGTTCGTTCAATTTACGCTCCACGCCATCAAGAGTTACAAACGGAGTACCTTCCGGCATGGTCTTTACAATCACCTCACCGCCTTTAATCTTATCTGCATCGAAGCAGTGCAGCGGCTGGCCGAAAGCATGGACTATATAGTTGGTAATATCCACCACATTATTGATAGGACGCAGACCGATAATACGCAACTTGTTCTGCAACCATTCGGGGCTTTCTTTCACTGTAACCCCTTTCACCGTAACGCCGGCATATCGGGGACATGCCTCGCTGTTCTCTACAGTTACTTTAATATCCAAATCGTGATTTTCTACCGCAAAAGCGTCTACCGAAGGTTTCTTTAAAGTAGCCGGCTTACCGTTCTGTATCAAGTAGGCATACAAGTCACGTGCCACCCCATAATGTGAGCAAGCATCGGCACGGTTGGGAGTGATGTCCACTTCCAGCACGTAATCGCTCTTGATGTTATAGTAGTCCTTGGCAAGCGTACCCGGAACAGCAGTCTCCGGCAGTACGATGATACCTGCGTGGTCTGTACCGATACCGATTTCATCCTCAGCACAAATCATGCCGACAGATTCCACGCCACGAAGTTTTGATTTCTTGATGGTAAAGCATTCGTCACCGTCATACAGTTTTGTACCCAACGTGGCTACTACCACTTTCTGTCCGGCAGCTACATTCGGAGCGCCGCATACAATCTGCACGGGTTCACCTTGTCCCAGGTTCACCGTAGTGACGTGCATATGGTCTGAGTTAGGATGAGCTTCGCATGTCAACACTTCGCCGATGACCAGTCCTTCCAGTCCGCCTTTAATGGTTTGCACCTCTTCCACACTTCCCGTTTCCAGTCCGATGGAGGTCAGTGCCGCAGCAACTTCATCCGGTGTCAAATCGAAATCGACATACTCTTTCAACCAATTATAAGAGATATTCATATCATTATATTTTTATTGTTTCCAAAAGTGACTTGCAAAGGTAATAAGATTTTTTGGTTGGCAGGGAATTATAAATGAAGAAAATAACAAAAAGGCGATGAAGTGCTTTTCCTTCAGCGCCTTTCTCCTAATATTCTATATAAATCTACAATTTATACATTCATTGCATTGGCGCCTAAAGCTCCCAATATGGCGGAAGCAACAGCTATCACTACCTTCAAAATCTTGTCCCAAACGTTCTTTTTCATAGTCTTAATCTTTCAAAATTAGTAAATACATCTTATCCTAATGGGTTCTCTCCCTGGTCACCGTCGGAACCGCCACCGGAATTACCACCATCACCGGCATCATCCTTACCGTCCGTAACCACTCCCATCCATTTCTCAAACTCCACACCCTGGAGCAGGGCACGCGTAGTGCCGATGGCAGCCGGGCGCGTGTATTCCGGAGTAAACTGGCAGCGCAAAGCAGTCACCTGATTGGGATTCACGTCTTCAGATTTGACCACTCCCTTACCTCGCGTACGGGCCTTCATGGTGAATGTGCCCAGGCCATCCAGACGCACCGTACGGCTGTTCAGCAACTGGCTCCTCATTACCGTCATCAGGTTACGGATTACATTATGTACGTCACCCGGAGTCAATGAAGACTTCTCGGCAATCACCTCAGCCAGCTGTTGCGCATCCACGGCCCTTCCCACTTTCTTCAAACTCAGATGCCAAAGTTTGGCACCTTCTTTCGTCGCCAGAGACGACTGTCTTGCATAATAAAATAAAGGCATACTATCTTTCTCCTTTTTACATTTTTAATTCAACATGGTTTTTAATCTCCTTTTGTTGATCAACAATGCAAAGGTGAGGATATATTTGCCTGCAAACAAAGAAAACAGCCTCGCTGAAGCTGTTTTCTGAGATAAGTTCATAAAGTATTGATTTACAAGCTGACAGATTAGGCAAGCCAACTTAATCAAGATATCCTACGATGATGATTGCCTGTACTGCCATATAGGTCAAAGATACTATGATATGGGGAATCTTCAGCTCATTCGCCATAATCTGATAAGATGTTTGCGATGCGGTAGTCCGATATTCTCATGAAGCATCAGGCGGTGAATATTTGGCACGCTTGCAGAAATTGAAGAAGCAGAAGACTAGAACGGAACAGACAACGGTATAGATGAAATCCGCATTGACAAACGTATTGGCAACCGACAGCGTTGTCAAGGTCGTAGTTAAAAAAGCTGTATTTTCATCTATTATTTTACTATAGCCTCTTTTATACACTCCACGATATAATATACATCTTCATCAGTCACCCACGGCCCGGCAGGAAGGCACATACCGATTTTAAAAATAGCTTCGGATACCCCATTGATATAAGCCGGAGCATCCTTATAGACCGGCTGCTTGTGCATCGGTTTCCAAACCGGACGTGCCTCTATTTTTTTGCCAAGCATAAAAGCACGCAAAGCCTCCACATTCTCGTTGGGTTGGCAATCTGTCGTAGCACAATCTACGGCATGAATCACACCTGCAGCACCACCTACGGCAGTCCTGACAACATCCTTATAAGCATTTTCCTGCCCTTTGATGCGAAGTGAAGAATCCAGAGTGATTGTACAAAGCCAGAAATTAGAGTCATAATCAGCCGAAGGAGCTTCATGCAGCAATACCCCCTCCACATCCTTAAGCAGTTCCTTATAGAGAGCCTGCACATGTCGGTGATGTGCAATATGCTTATCGGCAACGGTCATTTGACCACGACCAATACCTGCACATATATTACTCATGCGATAGTTATACCCTATCGCCTCATGCTGGTAATAAGGATAAGCCTCACGAGCCTGCGTGGCATACCACATGATTTGATTCTTGCTTTCGGCATCTTTACAAATCAACGCACCACCGCCACTGGTAGTAATCATCTTGTTACCGTTAAAGCTCAGCACCCCGAACTTGCCGAACGTCCCCAGTACCTGTCCCTTAAAACGGGAGCCAAAACCTTCGGCAGCATCTTCCACCACTGGAATAGCATACCTATCGGCTATCTCCATGATACGTGTACAGTCATAGGGCATGCCGTACAATGCCACAGGAACAATAGCTTTTGGCTTTTTTCCAGTCTTGGCAATGCGGTCCTTGATGGCTTCTTCCAACAGTTCCGGAGACATGTTCCAAGTTTCTTTCTCAGAATCCACAAATACCGGAACAGCCCCCAGATAAGTGACCGGATGCGAAGACGCACAGAATGTGAAGCTTTGTACAATCACTTCGTCACCCTGTCCCACTCCGCAAGCCAACAGAGCCAAATGTACTGCCGCCGTACCGGCCGAAAGTGCCACCACTTCCTTGCCTTCGCCTACAAAACGTTTCAAATCCTCTTCAAAAGCATTCACATTAGGACCAAGAGGAACCACCCAGTTCGTATCGAAGGCTTCTTTTACATATTTCTGTTCAATACCCTCCTCGCTCATATGGGCAAGGCAGAGATAAATAGTTTTATCCATAAATATATATGTGATTATTTAATGATCAGACTCCGGATTCCTCACATAGTGGGGAATAAAAAGAAAGGAAACGGCTTTATAAATCTTTTCCTGATATCGGGATAATTTACTCATAAATGTTTCCATGACCGGGATACAGACTGCAATCCTTTGTTAATTCCATGATACGTTCTTTCGAGATCCGTGCATCTTCCCTATCGCTATTAGGGAATGAGGCAATGACTTTAACACCCGGGATATATGAATCACCCGAGAAAACATTGTTCTCGACTTTATAGGTAAGGCAGCTTTTATCATGTCCGGGAGTTTCAAACACTTCCACGAAAATTCCCGGAAATATTTCCACTTTATCATTCTCATGTAAAACCGTCACATTATCTCCCATCCATATTACAGGATCATTGTGATAACGGGAAAAATTAAGTTTATCCGAACCTAAAGCCTCCTTACCGAAAGAGGAAGTGTAAACTGTGCAATCAGGATACAATCGTAATAAATCTTTTATACCATAAATATGGTCGTAATGAGTATGAGTCAGAAACAAGGCTTGTACCGTTCCGCACTTTTCCTGAACACACAGCTTTATAGGAGCAATATCCCCAATATCTATCAATACATGCCCATCTTTCCCCTCAACAGACAGTATATAAGCATTGGAGGTGAAAACAGAATTGACAATCTGATGGATGTTCATTTCAGTTATGACCGTTGAAAGCCTCAGTGGTAGCATTACCTTCCTTATTGATCCCTTCCCTAACGAACACTTTCTTTATGGTTAGCATAATAATCTTCACGTCCAACCAGAAAGAAATATGATCCACGTACCACACATCCAGTTCAAACTTACGTTTCCAACTGATATCATTCCGCCCGTTTACCTGTGCCCACCCCGTAATTCCCGGACGGACTTCATGACGACGGAACTGTTCCTCCGAATATAAAGGAAGATACTTCGGCAATAAAGGACGGGGACCAACTAATGCCATATCCCCCTTTAATACATTTATTAGTTGTGGTAATTCATCTATGGAAAAAGAACGGACTATTTTCCCAATCTTTGTCAAACGTTCAGCATCTGGCAACAAATTTCCCTCTGAATCCCGCTCATCTGTCATTGTCTTAAACTTTATGGCTTTGAATATTCGAGCATTTTTTCCGGAGCGATCCTGGGTGAAAAAGACACCGGCACCCTTATTGGTGAAATGGAGGAAAATTATCAGAAGAAGTAATATGGGCCAGATAACCAACAGAGCTATAAAAACAATTACAAAGTCTAACCCAGGCTTTAATCCTCTTTTATACATAAGCCTACAATTTCATTGATCAAAAGAGTTCTCTTTCTTTATACGATACCCCGCATCTATTATTTGTGTATTATCACTAATTACAATTCCTTTTTTTATAATTCGTGCAGGGTTTCCAGCTATTAAACAATGATCGGGAAAACTTTTAGTTACGACAGAACCGGCTCCTACAAAAACATGATTTCCCAATGATACTCCTGGTAATATTATTGCACGTCCTCCAATAACACAATGATGCCCAATATATGTATCACACCACATGTTTTTCCCTCTAGAATAATCATGAGCTATAATCAAAGCTTCCAAAGCCACCCTACTATTATCGCCAATATGCACACCTTTAGGATTAGCTCTATCAATTGTAGCTCTCCAAGATATCTGGCAATTAGTTCCTAAGTCAATTCTCCGTACTTTCCGCAAATAAAAACTATAAGTCAAACTAACTAATCTACTTATTCTTTGTCTATAAGATAATTTGTCCTTTCCCATTTTAGAATCTGCATTTTAGGTATCACCATAGGTTTCGTCTTCATCCACATTGTCCCCCAGCTTAATCCAAGCCCAAAAGAGGACATCAACAAGGTAGTCTCTTCCTGCATCAGCCGTTCACGCAAGCGGCTCACCATTAATGAAGGAATAGAAGCTCCACCCAAGTTTCCAAACTCCTCCAGGTTATAAGGAACCTTCTCTTTGGGCAACTTCAACTTCTTCACAATACGATCCACAATCATCTTGTTCGCCTGGTGAATCAAGAAATAGTCTATATCCGTTTCACGATTAATTTTATAATCATCCAAAAAGGCCTCGACGGATTTAGGAGGACGGGATATCGCGAAAGAAAAGACATTCATTCCATTTATCAATGTATGAATGGGAGCACGCACAATGCCATTGCCAAAATCTTCATATTCAAAGGAAGCAGGTGTAGCCGGATGGCGGAAACCACCATGAGGGGTCATCAAAGCTTCATATCCCTTGCCATAAGTATGAAAATCAACCACAATATCACTGGCAGTCTCATCATATTCCAAAGCTATGGCTGTACCGCAGTCACCGAATAAAGGTACACGGCTTTTGTCTTTCATGGACCCCATCCGCAAAGCCGTATCACCTACAAGCAACAAGGCACGTTTTACATTACCTGCCGTCAACAGATTACCGGCAACCGTTATAGCATACATGCACCCGCAACACCCCATCGGAATATCCATACAGAAACAATTTTCCGACAAGCCAAGCCTGTCTTGCAATATGCAGGAAGTAGGAGGAGTACGATAATCACCCGTAACAGACTCAAACAGCAATACATCAATGCTGTCCTTCTCCCAACCCAGCTCTTCAAGCAGTTTCTCAGCGGCAGCCTGGCACATATCCGAGGCACACATTGTGTCCGGAGCGATATGCCTTTCTTTTATACCGACTGTATTGTCAAATACATCAGCTTCCTCTTGGGAAAGAAGTCCCAGTTCGGAAGTTTTTACCACATTCTCCGGAACAGCCATTGCCACTCCCTTCATGCCGACATTCTTAATTTCCCATCTTGCCATTACCTTGACCCTTAAAGTTCGACTTCGTATTTTTTCAAGATTTCACGTCCCTTTCCATAGGAAGTAAACTCCATGATATCCTCCGGGTCAAACATTACGTCAAAGGACTCTTCCAGCAATGCGATTATATTCAGTTGGTGAACAGAATCCCAGGATTCCACACTGTCTTTTGAAAAACTATCGTTCAACACTGCACTGTCCACACCAAACACTTCTACAAAAGCGTCATTATACTTTTCAATATTTGTCATCGTTCCTGTCTTTTTTATGAATTCAACTTACTATACAATATTTTTCCCGCCTCATTCTTGGGTATGTCAGCTATCACTTTTACCTCAAAAGCCGAGGCTACCAGCTTGGTCTTTTCAACCAGTACTTCCTTTACAGCCACTGCATATTTCTCATCGGTCAGATAGACGGTCATCTTATCGTCCGTACCCACACAAGCGCATTCTATCGGATATTTCCCTTTGATTATCTGTTCACACTCATCCAGACCGATACGCATGCCAAACAGCTTCAGGAAACGTCCCATACGCCCTACAATGTAATAACAGCCGTCCTCATCCCTGTAAGCCAAGTCACCGGTACGCATAAAGCCATTACGCTCATCACCCAGCAGCAAATCTTCCCGACTACGGGCATATCCCATCGTCACATTCTTGCCACGGTAGCACATTTCACCTTCCGTGTGAGAACCTTCTATCACATTTCCGTCACTATCTATCAGGGACAGTTCCGCATTGGGAACTGCCCGACCTATGCTCCCGCATTTGGATATTGCATATTCAGCAGGAAGATAGGCCATGCGGGCAGTACCTTCAGACTGGCCGTAAGTAGCTATCCAGCGTTTGCCGGTGTCACGGCAATATTCAGCAAACTTCAGATTCAGCTGGCGAGGTATCTTACCGCCACCCTGAGTAAGCAAGGTCAAATCAGGCAAATCCATACGGAAGAAACGCATCAGATTCAAAATCTCAAAGCTGTAAGGCACTCCTGTAAAACTGGTGGCCCGCTGCTCCTTCATGAAACTCCAGAAAGCTTTATCGGTCATACTTTGATTGGTTATCAACACAGTAGCCCCAACATAAAGATGACTGAATACCACTGACAGCCCCATAGTATAATATAATGGAAGGACAAGCAAAGGACGGTCATTGGAAGTCAAGCCAAAGAAAGTAGAGATATTTAAGGCCGCTGCTTCTATATTACTATATTTATGCCGTACCAACTTAGGACTACCCGTTGAACCGGAAGTAGGTAGAAGATGAGATAGATCCGGATGCATTGCACAATCCTCCATTCCTGTACGCAAGAGGGTATAGCCATAATATTCACACACCACTTCATAATGCAGGTCAACCGCCATCAACGAGGGCACACAAACATAAGAAGGGCGATAAATGTCAAGCAAATTATAAAGAAGTTCCTTTTCAATATGTGCATTCAATATTAAAGGAACATTGCCGGAATTGATACAACCTACACTCCAGGCTATACCTCCGACATTATTTTCTGTCAATAAGAATAATAAGGAACGACTGGGAAGAATGGTAGATATATTCTCGGAAAAATCCAACAACTCACCATACTTCAAGGTATTCCCCAAAGCATCAACTGCAGCAAACGCATCCTGCGCCTGCTTATTTAAATTCAATATCATTCGGTTATTTTATTCTAAATGGAAGCACAGCCATCAACTCCCAATATCTGGCCTGAAATATAAGAAGAACGGTCTGAAACAAGAAAAGCACAAGCATTAGCAACATCTTCAGGAGTTCCCAAGCGTCCTAAAGCAATCTTTTGAATACGAGTATCGATTTTTTCGCCACTTTCTTCATAAAGTTCTGAAAAACGTTCCGTTTTAACAATACCCGGTGCAACTGCATTCACACGAATCCCCTGAGATGCCAGCTCTTTGGCTGCAGATCTAGTAAAAGCCATAATTGCCCCTTTAGTTGCAGAGTAAGCAGATTGTCCCGGTGAGCCTAGTACTGCCGTTACCGATGCAATGTTTACAATAGATCCACTATGATTGCGAGCCATCAAACGAGAAACCAGCTGAATCATTTCAATTACAGCTATTACATTCACACGGAACATCAGTTCTGTTTCCGGACGCAATATCATACCGATTTTCTTATTAAATACCACACCCGCATTGTTAACCAGTGCATCAATACGACCTTCTAGTTTGAATACGGACATAAAGGCTGATTTTACAGCAGTAGCATCCGTCACATCAAAATACAAAGGAAGCACACGGGTATGATTATCTTCTGAACAAGCCTTCGCCCATTCATCCATAACTCCTTCAGCACGGTCGCAAGCATAAACTATTGCACCATCTGAAGCAAAACGTTCAGCTATAGATTTACCGATGCCTTGTGCGGCACCGGTAACAATACATATCTTATTATATAAAAGCCTTTCCATACAAATTATTTCAGACTACGACCTCCATCAATTACCAAGTTAGTACCTGTAACCCATGCAGAAGCATCGGAAAGTAAATAAATTATAGCATGAGCCACTTCTTCCGGCTTGCCATAACGCTTCATCGGATATTGTTCTATGTCTTTAGTCACATCTTCCTCTGATAGCAAACGATTAGAAATCAAAGGAGTATTGATTCTTCCCGGCTGTACAGCATTACATCGAATCCCCTTCCCTGCCAACTCCAAGGCAGCATATTTCATATAAGTGCTCAAGGCACTCTTTGAAGTTCCATAAATACCATTTGCAGGCGCCACATTATTATAACCAGAAATTGATGCAGTAAAGACTACTGAAGATGAATTTCTCAGTTTCTTTTTCTTCACCAACAATTTCAGTAGCAGCATAGGAACAAAACAATTCATCTGAAATACTTCGTTTAGTACATCCAAAGAGTAGAATTGCAATGGTAACATTTTTCCTATTCCCGCATTGCAAACAAAGCCATCCAATACTGGTAATTGAGCCACCAATTTCTCACAGGATTCTTCTATTCTTAAATCAGCAACCAGCATTAAATGCTCTTTATTTGAATCAGATAGCAACTCTTTAGTTTCTTGCAAAGCACTCTCATTCCTACCTGTCAGAACTAAAGTTGCTCCCAGCTTCGAACATTCAATGGCAGTAGCTCGTCCGATACCGGATGAAGCACCTGTAACTAGTACAGTCTTCCCTTCTAAAGAAAAAGGATTATACATTACAAACGGGAAGATACCAAATTATACAAATCACCAATAGTTGCCTGCTGTTTCATATCATCACCAGTAACAGTGACATCATATTCCTCATCAATCATTGTAATAATCAATAGAGCAACCAGCGATGTGTAACCATCTAACTCGCGAAATTTAGTTGTAGAACTAAGTTGTTCTACATCTACATCATCAAATTGCTCAGCAAATTTTTCAATAAAGTCTACTAATTCCATCTTATTTATTATTTATATTAATCTTTTAGCAGGATTTCCCATAACAGTAGTACCAGCTTTAACTCTGCGTATAACAAAACTACAAGCGCCAACATGAGCATTATCTTCTACAACAACTCCATGATTTAACACGGAAGAAGTATAAATATCTACCTCATTTCCAACAACCGTACCACCTACACAAGTGACATGTGTATCAATACGATTCCAATCACCCAAACGAACATCATGCCCCACTACTGTATAAGATTGTATCATATTATAATCACCTATCACAGCATCAGCACCAATGCTTGTATAAGCACCGATAATATTTCCTTCACCCAATTTTACATTAGAACCAATTCTAGCAGTATGATGGATTAAGGAAATAAAACGTCCTCCTCTATTAATAATTTCACCCATACATTTTTTACGGGCATTTCCACCTATAGAGCAGACAAAAACATCATCGTTCTGTGGTATATAAGTACTAATCTTATCTATTACCGGAGGATAATTTGGAAAGTCATTCAATGCGGACAAATTATCATCAATAAAACCTTTAATGACAAATTCTGTTGCAAAACCTAAACTTTCACGTGCCATATCATATAAAGTACGACCCATACCACCGGCGGCAATAATTATAAGATTCTTCATGACATTTTTTTCTTTTTTTCGACTGCTTTTTGGAAAACATCTACCAATTTATCGGAAATCACAGAAGGTGAAAATCTATTATAACAATCTTGAGCAATTTCCTGACTATCATATTCACCCAATGTATCATACATTTTTTTCATAGCATCAGCTAATGCTGGTACATTTTCAACAGGAACTAATAACCCATTTTTTTCATTAATACACTCCTTAACTCCGCCACAGAGAGTTGCAATAACAGGTAAACCTACAGCTAATCCTTCTAATATTGATACTGAAAAATTTTCGCTACGTGAAGGTAATATGAAAACAGAACTATCACTTAATATTTGGACAATCTCACCCTTTGTTTTCTTTCCTACCAAATGAATATTATGCGAGAGTTTTAAATTATCTATCTGCTTTTGCAAATTTTGTCTTTCTACTCCATCACCTATTATAACTAAATGTATATCTTTATTTCTTCTATTAATAAGAGAAAATGCCTCTATTAATAAATCAAAACCTTTGCCGTAAACTAAACTCCCTGTAGATACGAAAGAAAAGCTATTTGTTTTTTCGACTTTCCTTACAGAATCGAAAAATATATTATTGACTAAATTATGGATAACATAACTATCTCTTTTAAAATGATATAATATCCTTTTTCGCAAAGTTTGAGAGACCGTTATTATTTCGTCAGCATTTGCATAAGCATTAGTTGCCATCCATTTTGTAATCGAATCTAGCCGGTCAGAATTAAATCTACCGGCATGTTCTATACCAACTAACGGCAAATTGTACTTTTTTTGAAGATAAACTCCTATGTCAGTATTAAAAAAGAATTGTCCATATACTACATCTGGTCGTCCATACAAGAACTCAACTTTCTTATATAGTTTATCCACTTGGCATTTTTTTATGAAAACATTAAATTTTCGACTTATAGTCCTCGTCAAAACACCTGGAAACCAAAAACTATTATAATAATTTACGCCATTTTTGCTATAATGTGTTATTCCTACTTTTCTGAATTTCCATAAAAAACGGCTATCAACACTAAGAACAACAACTTGGTGACCATTATTACATAATGCTTCAGCTTGATCTTGTTCAAAGCATCCCCATTGAGGGTCTTCTTCAGTAGGATATCCACGAGCAATCATCAATATATACATAATCTTAAAATCTTTTGATTATAGATTGATATTGTTTCCATAAACCACAATTGTGCAATTGCTGAAAATCATGATCAGCATTATCATTACCTTCTATCAATAAAAAGTGACCTCCACTCTGTATTACAATATCCCAACCTATATATCGAACACTTGGAATATGTCTTGCTGCACGCTCAACAAAAGTTTTGCACTCTTCCCAATATGGAATTTGAGCACCTATTATTTGCTTTCCTGTAATCGGATGTACTATATAAGTGTTATTATGTGCATCATAACCAATTGTATCTATGATGCCTGTTTCTATATTTATATTTGCACCAATTCCACTAAAATGAAAATTATCAACATTATTTTTTTTGTTCCCCATTCGTAAACGAGCATTCATAATATGAACTTTATCATTTATCGTATCATAAACCGTTACTATACGTATCGTATTGATTGACCAAGGATGAAAGTTTGCCAGTTCACTAATTTGGGTTATTTGTTCTTCTGCTATATAGTGAGAATTTATATCTGAAATCAGTTCATTATACAAGTCTTTTGCATTCAAATTCTCCGTCTCTATTTTACGAGTACCTATACCCCTATATCCATTAATTTCTTTAATAAAAATTACAGGATATTTATGACAAAATGAGATAAACAGCATCTCATCAACATTATTTACATCAATCCAATCACGCCCTAAAAACTCTTTAAATAATTCATTAAATTTATTTTTTTCTCGACATAAACATCTATCTGAAACTTTATTGCATTTATTTTGTATAACATGATAACGCCTATAAGTTATATACTCCTTTCTTCCCTTATATCTAAGTTTATAAAAACCATAAGCAAAATAATCACTAATAGAAGCCCCATGAATTATGAAAGCAAAAACATAATCTACAGCATAAAAGATTTTATCTAGAAAAGAAACTTTCGTTCCAACATAACAAGTTCTCATTTCACGAAATCGTGTACAAAAACGTTTCAGATTCATATATAAACAATTAAACGATTTTCTTTAATACATCTAAAAAGCCATGACCATACTTTAAGTCTGGCTCCACATAATTACCCTCTGCCCATTCATTCCATGACATTAAGAAAGTAATTTTATGTTCATCTTCTTTATCTGACAATAAATCCACTACAGATTTCAATTGCTCACTAAATACTTCCGGAGTACTACCCGTATAAACTCTTGCTCTTGCTCCACTTCTTGCAGTTCTATCCCAATTAGGCAACAAAGTAGGAAATACATTTTCCCATCTATCTTCCTTGACATAAAGATATTTATTTATATTCTTCTGCTCACACCTTGAAACAGGAGTGTACTTAAATAAGCGCATACAGATACTACGCCACAAAACTTCTTTCAAAGAACGGCAATAGTAATCGGCCCGATGATAACCTCGCGAATTAACAGCATCATATCCTGCATTTAACACAGCTTTATAATATAAAGCCGATTTATCTGCTATATTTTTCAAAATAATATTTTTTAAAGTCCAGTCCTGTGGAAGCATATTATAGGCAATTCCTACAAAATAAATACCCTTAAGGCCATTTTCTTGTGCCATTGCCTGCCATAGTTCAATAAATTCACGAGGATTGGGTATCTCCAATGGTCTAAAAACAAGAAACAAGGGTTTACCATCTACTTGAATATACCTTTTATCCTTAAAAGCTGGCAATACTTCATAAAAATGCTTTATATACTCTTCCTTATTATAAATCATCTCCATCAAAGTAGCCTCTTTGACCTTTTTAGTTCCCACTTCCCAAGATTTGTTAGTCCAGCTATGGTTTGCCCAACCAAGACAAAACGGAAAATCAGGTTTTCCACTGAGAAGTACCTCCTGAAAAGGTCTTTCTAACAACTTTTTCCCATTACCAAACCAATAATGCCAATAGCAAAAACCTTCTATACCAGCTGCACGTGCCATCTCAGCTTGAGCTTCTCTAACTTCAGGCATACGCAAATCATAATACCCTAAATCTGCAGGAACACGGGGCTGATAATGTCCTTTAAACAAGGGCTTAGCTTTTCCGACATTAGTCCATTCTGTAAAGCCTTTTCCCCACCATTTGTCATTTTCTGGAATAGGGTGAAATTGTGGAAGATAAAAGGCTATAACACGAGTTTTTTTTGTCATACTACTTATTCTTACCTATTACTAATCGTTTAAAAGTAAAGTATTTAAATACAAATATCCAAAATATGGTATAAATAATAGAAAGATTGCCACTTATCTCTGAATACGGAAATAAAGTAAAACCGATTACCACTATATTATAAGCCAAGGATAATATTAATATTGTTCCAAAATCATATTCATTAGTGATGATCTTTTTATAAAAATAATATGCTGCCAAAGAAATAATTATAAATGCTAAAATAGGACCAAAATCAATAACAAACTCTCCAACAAAAAATGTAAACTGAGAATCATCTACCTTCAAATTCGGATATAACAAGCGACGTGTTTTGTAATCACCAGCCGTATCTAATCCTAACAAGACTCTAATTAGAGGAAAAACCCTATCACCATACCTACATCCTCCCACATCTAATACAAAATTATCAAACTTTATAAAATTAGATGAAGCATAATACAATACGATATCCATAATAGTAAAATCTGCAGCATCATTAAAACGCCCCAATGTTAATGCAGCTCCTCCTACAAATATGAGAATGACAAAAGCTGCCACTGTAAAAAGATATTTTCTCCGCATTTCTTGGCTCATCAAAGGAGAAAACACAAAATAAACAAATGGAACTTGCATAATAATAAAAACCAACGGACCTCGAGCTCCCCATGCCAAACTAGTAAATACCGAAATGATAATTGCTATAAATACACCAATAGTCAACAATTTCTTCTTCTGAATCCAATTGTACATAAACAATATCCACAGAATACTATTAAAAATATTTTTCAGTATCCCAAAAATATTTACTTTCCCATCATTGTATCCAACATTATCTGATTTTGTTTCATAATTTTCTGCTAAAGTCATTGGATCAAAAAGATTCGACAGAGAAAAGTTTGAAAGTATCGTTTGGAAAAAGAAACATAAATAGACAATTATCACTACTACAGAAATCATACTCATCACCATATCATCCGGCATTTTTATATTGCTCATTTTTTTATTGGAGAATTTCAACAAAGGATAAAAAGAAATCATCAAAACAATATATAAATATACCAAAGGAAAAATCGTGATAGTTTCAAAGGTCCAAACACTATCTATATTATACAACCAAACACTACCAACAGAAAGTAAAGAATAAAAAAGTAAAATAAAACTTCCCATCTGAAATGTTCTCATACGTATCTGATACATCACAAATGCTGTTATATAGAAAAGTGAATTTATAATTAAAATGACAGTGCTTGCATCCATAACACATAATCAGAATCTAAGCTTTCTACACAAAAAACTCTTCTCTATTGGAGTTAGTACAACCAAATAGCCACTTATCCCAATACACGACAAAGAAACCAAACATACTACAACAAATTGTACAAATCCACCAGAAATGACAGATTGAATATAAAAAGCAGGTAGTGCTGAAAAAAAAGTTACCAACATAGTTGGAAAAACAAATTTCTTCCAATACTCTTTAAAAGAAAATGTCACAACTTTAGCAAAAACAAATAAACGTATGATATGCGCTATCATAAGCATAACAACAGCAACCAGCAAGCTAACCTCTGGCGGACACCCAAATTTTAAGAATACGTATGACAAAGGTAAAGTAAGTAATACAAAACTATCCACAATACCATGATATAATTTCACTTTCTTTGCCGCTTGCATAATGATAGTTATGGGATTCCCTATTGCCAAGACAAGGCAATAAACTAAAATCAACTTAGTAAAAGAAATCATATATTCTCCTACATCGCCCAACCACAATTTCAAAATAAATTCAACCTCCAATATCAATGGTAATATAACGGCGTACAACAATAAAAAAGAAAAACGGCTACTCAAATAAAATAATTGCATCATATCAACATAATTCCCCTCTGCATAGCTCTTTATTAAAGGAGGGCGAATAGCCATGAAAAAATTTCCTGAAAATTGTTGAATAACCGTACTGACTTGCTGGGCAACCGAATAGGCAGCATTAACAACAGGTCCCCAAAAAACATTCAACAGCAAATTAGTACCTTGCGTATTAGCAACTCCTGCCATTGTTCCAAACAAACTCCATGAAGAATATGAGAAAATAGATTTGAAAAGTGCTTTGTCCCAAAATAGTGAAATTCGGGATTCTTCATATTTTTTAAAGCAGAACAAAACATAAATAGCCGAAACAATACAGGTCACCGCGAACGTCAATACAGCATATAACTTCAATTTATCTATTGCAAAAACTACTAATAAATAAACAATCAATAATTTAAGAAAAGCCTCTACAATACTAACATATGCGTAAATCTTCATATTTTCACGAGCAATAATCACTGCATTATAAGGATTTGTCAATATCTTAACTATAAACGATAGTAATGCAAACTGATAAACCCAATTAGCCGCTTCCAAACGATTGACTGGTATAGTCATTACATTATTCAAAAACCATAATCCTAAAGTTTCAGCGATAAATAATATCGCCAAAACAATAATTATATAGACTATAAAAATCATGCTAAAAGTATGTCTCAATTGACAAAAGTCTTTTCGCCCTAACTCATAAGCGAAAAAACGTTGAGAAGCAGAAGCTATTGTC
Source organism: Bacteroides sp. AF25-5LB (assembly GCF_003602965.1). Taxonomy (NCBI): domain Bacteria; kingdom Pseudomonadati; phylum Bacteroidota; class Bacteroidia; order Bacteroidales; family Bacteroidaceae; genus Bacteroides; species Bacteroides sp. AF25-5LB. The sequence goes on along the minus strand of NZ_QTMC01000010.1, from coordinate 64,780 downwards.
TGAGATAAAAAAGATAGTGCCAATACAATACCACCAACAGCCATATATATACCATAATCCGTTACATTAAGTGTTCTAATAACAACTCTAACAGTATATAGAGATACGATTATTATTAGAAACATTCTAACATATAAAAATAAGGTATTTTGAGCTATTCGCTGTTTATCCGATGCCATGCTTAAAATATTATTTCTGCCAACTTAGGATGTGACTTATCTTTTTCACTTAAAAGGATTTCGTCAATAGAAATTTGCCAGTCTATTCCTAGATCTGGATCATCCCATGCAATAGCGCCTTCACTCTGAGGAGCATAAAAATTATCACATTTATACTGGAAAATGACTTCTTTACTTAAAACTGAGAAACCATGAGCGAAACCTCTTGGAATAAAAAATTGTCGATGATTATCTTCTGTTAACTCTACAGCTACATGCTGACCAAAGGTTGGAGATCCCTTTCTTATATCAACAGCTACATCTAATACCGATCCTTTCACTACACGGACTAATTTACTTTGAGCAAAAGGAGGCTTTTGAAAATGTAAACCACGAATTACTCCATAACTAGATTTACTTTCATTATCCTGTATAAATGTGGTTTTACATACTTTTTCTTGAAATTCCTTTTGATTAAAAGATTCAAAAAAATAACCACGTTCATCTTCAAATAGACGAGGTTCAATAATTATAACTCCTTCAATATTTGTTTCTATTATATTCATTGTAAAACATTACTATACATACTTTTCACCTCTGAAAGTATCAATAAACCTCCTTCCCAAGAGTATCCAACTAACACATACTATACCGACCAGAAATACAACACCCAAAAGTATCATAACTTTATTAGGTTTTGACGCCTTTACAGGAATTGTCGCAGGCTCAACCACCGTATAAACAGGAGTAATTTCCTGCACCTTTGCCTCCGCCATTTGCAACTGCTGCGCAACGCTTGTATATACTTGATAAGCAAGATTCATTTCATTCTCCAATCGCACTTGTTCGGCACGGTAACTCTGGAGGATGATATTCTTGTTGGCATCGGCAAACTTGGCATAGTTTTCTTGAGCTTGTTCGTACTCCTTCTTCTTACGCTCAAAAAGCTTTTCTTGGAAATGAAAATCCTTACGGGCTTTATTAGTCCGATAATCAATAATGTAAGACTGCAACCTGTTCACAACAGTATCTGTCAGACATGCTGAAATACGGGGATCCTGCATCGTGACGGAAATTGTAGTAACCCCGGTCTTTTTATCTACCGAAACACCTATATGATCACTCAGTGCTTTCACAATATCAGTCTGCTCTTTTGTCAGCTGAAAAGGATCTAATTTATCCACCTCTTCTTCTGATTCCTTAAACAGAGAAATAGTCCAACTTAAAGCCTTGAAAGGGGCAGATATGATATACGACCACCATGGCATACGCTGGTATTCGTCCATATAGTCATAAAGTGTGGTGTTTATCTCCCCATCCATATCACGGACTGGGACATCAAACAACCCTGTCACAAAAGGAGTGGAACTCACAATATCCGGATATAAATCAGGATAAATCGCATCAGATCCCGAAGATGTATTCAGATTGATGCCAGCCAAACTTGCCAATGAGGAAAGCCCTCCGCCTTTATTATCAGAAGCTTCCGGAGCAATCATTACACTTGTCGTATATTCCTTGGGAATACTGAAAGCAATCACCAGCCCCACAATCACCGCATAGCCGCAACACTTCAATATCCACCTGCGCTCCGCCCAGACCTTCAAGGCAAGCTCAAGCAAATCAATCTCCTCTTCCTGTGTATGTTTATTCTGTTGTTCGTCACTCATACCGGTATCTTTTCTTTTTATATCTTCCACTTGTTTCTTATTTAAAAGTATTAGCCAAAGTAGCCACCATCGCCGCAATAGTCGCAGTCGTGGAGCTCAGACCCATAATCTCGGAAAGCTGGAGACGCTTCCTCTCAGACTTCGTGGGAACCACAATCTCACAACCCGGCTGGATTAAATCACTGTCACTCTTCTTAGCACGGGCTACCGTACCATTCAGATAAATGATGTATGCTTTCTTCTTTTTCGCATTTTCGCCATAACCACCTGCCATATTGATATAATGTTTCAGCTTGGCATCTTTCTCCCAGGTTACTGTATTAGGATACATCACTGAACCGCTGATCTTCACCGTATTGACGTATTCAGGAATATAAACGATATCTCCCTCACGCAGGACAATGTCATAGTCACTTCCCGGATTAAACAGAGCCTTTTCCATATCGATGCCTACTGCATAAGTCTCAGAGATGGCAAGCTTGTCCACAGAGATGCTATCCTTCCCCTCACCACCCTGAGCTATGCGAAGCACATCCGTCTCACGCCGACGTTCCTCATCATTGCGCTTGCGAATCAAACGTCCCCCCTTTATATATGCCGCCGGAGTAATTCCGCCTGCACGACCTATCACATCACTCAGACGTTCATTCTTTTTCAACAACGAATAGCTGCCGCTGAAAAGCACCTCACCCGCAATTGTCACCATGCGCTGAACTTGGTAGGCAGGACTGCGACGAACTTGGACTACATCGAAAGGTTGCAGGTAGAAACTACCGGCACCCGTCAGAAGACCGTCCTTGATGTCAAAGGTGAATGTCTCCGCAAGCTTGCTGCTGTAGGCAGTACTCTTGGGATCCTTGATGCGGCGCGTCACGCTCACACAGGTAGTGGCGGCAGCCTCAGTAAGACCTCCCGCCTGGACAATCATATCCTCTATCGTTAAGTTGTCGGAGTACAGGAAAGTACCGGGATTGAGCACCTCACCATAAATGGAGACCGTCTCGCTCTCCTTCAGGTCATGGATACCGGGAACATACAGATGGTCGTTCTTCTGAAGGGGTATATCAGAAACCGTACCGTTCATGATACCCTCTAGATCAACGGCAACCATTTCGTGCGTAAGATCTTCACGCTCACGGTCCAGAAGGACCCGGGCAAGGAAAGCATCTCCCCGGAGTCCCTCAGCCTTCTTTATCAGCTGCTTCACCGTATTCACCTCACCGTCCAACTGATAAAGCCCCGGACGATAGACGGCACCACTGACCTCAACCTTGTTCTCAAAACGGTCGAGTACGGCGTCAACCGTCATTAAGTCACCGTCGTCTAAACGGAATACAGAATAGTCCATCTCATCCACATTATATACTTGATGTTCACGTCCGCTTTTACGGATGATGCGTACAGCCTTCTTATAGGCATCTCCCATAAAGCCACCCGCATACTTCAGTAAGGAAGCAACCGTCTCGGCAGGCTTCATTTCATAATACATGGGACGTTTCACCTTACCTACTATCTCGACCAACGACTGGTAGGGACTCACGATAATCACATCGCCCTCCTGCAGACGGACATCGTCATTCATCTTGCCCTGCATGATGAACTCATAGACGTCCAAATGCTCTATCGTCTCTCCGTTACGAACCAGACGGATGTCACGCAAGCTACCGATATTATTCACACCACCGGCACGGTACAAGGCATGGAAAACCGTAGAAAAAGCCGAAAGTGTATAAGTACCCGGCACCGTGACCTCACCCATAATATGAATCTGAATGGTACGTATATCGCCTAAAGTCAGACGGATCTGTGAATTGGGATCCCCCCCTCCGATACCGGAATAGATCTTGGACAGTTCCCGTTGCAGATAAGCGTTGGCTTCTTTAACAGTCATGCCGTTCAGATAAACGGGACCGAGGTCTTTCACCTGGATACTCCCCTCGGGACTGATGGTCTGGCGGATGGTATTCTCGGAAGCTCCCCAGATATCTATGATCACCTCGTCACCGGGCCCCAGCCGATAATTTGCCGGAGTAGCCAAATTCACACTAGGTTCAAAGGAGAGATTACGGTTCTGGAACAGATTATGACCGAAAATCTGTATGCCGGCAGCCTCAGGGGCGGACTGGCTTTCAAGTCTCTCATCAACAACCGCTTTCTGGTCATCCAGTTCGGCAGCCTCGTAGGATTCTCCCACAGCAACCGAACGCTTGCGCATCTGTGAGGGAGCTTCGGAACCCGGGACAGCAACACCCGAGTTCTCATATTTATCCTTGATGCGGAGCACCTGTTCGCGGGTCACACCACGGCGCAACAGTTCGGCAGTCATCTGCTTCTGAGATTTTCCGGCTGCCTGTGCTTGTTTCACATATTCAACCACTTGCTCGTCGGACATGCGCTGGGCATAGGCAGAACCGAAGAAAATAAAAAGACATAAAATCAGAAATAAGATTCGACGCATAATTTAATGTTTGTTAGATTCTTATATGTCACACACTGAAAAAATCAAACTAATCCGGGAAGGTGGAACCAAAGGTGATTTATATTTATTACTTCGCGTAGTAATGAAAGAGTTAGTACCACGCTTCCCGGATATTCAATAGATATTGGGCATCTACTAAAGGGGGTATAACCCACTTTGAGTTATATTTTTAATCAAATAATAAGTTATTTTACTATATTCATTGGCAGAAATGCCATATAATCCGTTTCTCTGGAGGCTATTTTTCGTAATACAATGCGTGGAATCCTTTTCACTCATTACATGAATATATCACTTGTATGTTTAGCTCTATATGTCTTTAACTTTTCCCGTGTCTCTTACATTCTCCACTCCATTTTTTTTTTGCCTTGCGAGAAAACTTTCACCTGTTTTAGTCCTCAAGATATTCCCACGGATAGGGATTGTCAACTACATTCCGGAATTCCTCGACAGCTTCCTGCTGTTCGGCAGTGAGCGATGCGGAGTCCCAGGAAGAAATAATCTTCCGGGCTTCGTCGACCAGGAGCTCATCGAACACTTCTCCATAACAGGCAGTAAGCAGACGGAGTTTCAACAGCGAAGCGGGAAGGGTATCAAGGAGATTCCAACAACGGTTTAATATCTCCTGGAGGTGATCCTGCTTCTCGCCATGGTCAATGAACGATGCGTTATAACCCATCAAGAGAGCAAGACAGACGTTTGCCTGTTCTTCCGTAGTAGTACCTCGAGCACTGGAACCATACAAAGCCGCAGTCAAGCGGTAAACCTCACCGTTGCGGCGGGAAAGGTCATCACTATAGATAGGACTACCGTCCATACCTAAATACATCAGTTCGTGCGCAGCACGCTGGAGATTAATTGCTTCTTCGAAAAGGGAGGAGGACATTTTTTTGAATTATGAATTGTAAACTATGAGTTGTAAATTATGAATTATAATTCAGCCGATCACTTCTATAAGGTCCGGATGGATGGTGGCCATGGCAACAGCAATGACACCTTGTATCTCTATAACCACACGACGGTCACGTGCACCCTTTACTTTCAGAAAAATACCCTCCTGACCTGTAAAGTCACCACCCGTAATACGGACTCTAGTTCCTTTCGACAGATTCAACTCTTCGGGCTGGAAATAAAGCAAATGGTCGTTATAGGTTCCGGCAACGGCGATGAAACGCTGCATCTCATGGTCGGGAATAATTATCTTCTGACCACTGCGAGTATCGGTTATATATTGCAAATAAGTAATTTGAGACTTAACACGTTGTACGTCGGAAGGACGTGCATGGACAAAAACCAGATTACGGATGACGGGAACCAAAGTACGGACTTTCTTACCCTTACGGATACTTACCTTATATTGCATGGGGACAAAACAGCCGAGGTTCTCCTTCTCGAGAAGATGCACCGCATCAAGCTCTCTGCGGTATGTGGCACGCATGGCATGCCAGACTTCAACCTCGTTATCCGTTTCCATTTTCGTTGTTTTGTTCACAAAAGAGTGTTCCTCTGGGGCTTTGAACCCTCGGTATATACCTGGTATCCAATCATTTGCGAGCACCTTATTAAAATACAGCAAGCATTGTGCCCTTCTTGCCAACAGTTTTTTTGCAGTTCGTCATTACCTTCTGGTAAGAGACTATAAACGAGCGGATTACAAACAAAAAGCGTTTTTTAAACGTTCGTTTAATGGACGTCAAATTTCAGGAAATGAAATAGGGAATGAGTTAATAAAAGGGAATGGAAATTTTAAATATTAAATAAGATACTTAACATACTGAATTACTGTAGATTAAACTGAGATACGATGGGTTTTCCAAAATATTTTTATTAAACATTTTGAGGATATAAAAAACAGTCTTATCTTTGCGTCCATTAAACGAACGTTTAAAAAACACTTCCAAGTCAAAGTCATTTCCATTTATATATCAACGCATTAACCCATCATAAAGATAAAACCCAGCTTTTTATCTCCATCCTTACTCCACAAAAACAAAAAACTTGATATACCTTTGCATTTATTTTACAAACTACAGTAATTTTAATTATTAACCCAAAAACATTAGAAAATGAAGGCAAAAGAGACACTCCAAAGTAAGGAAAAAAAACAAAAAGAGACACCCTTAAAACGGATGTAAAGCACGGCATATCAGCTCCTAAAGCAGGAGTAGGACGTCCCTCAAGCGGGGAGGTTATAGGAATACTGCCACAATATAGGAAAGAAGTCATTAAAGACATCATCCTATGGAAAAAATCAAGATACTTTATAGAAGAAAAGCCGACAAGCAACAAGGCATTAGCACAATGGGCATACTCACATTTCGACTTCAGAACGCCAGACTATAAAAGACTGTCAGAAAACACTATAATACAAGAGTTCGGTGAAGTGTGGCGGGAAATGAAGGTAGCAGGAGAGATATAAGGAATAAAACAAAAAAGGGCAGAAACCACGAAACTTATTGACAACAATTAAATATAAACAACTTAAGGAATAAACCACTTATCTTTGCCGCCACTTTGGTAAGGATGAAGCCACACCGCCTATAGATGCCGCTTTCTCAACGAATGCGGCATTTTTTTATATACAAGCGTACCTCCTGCCAAACTAATACAATTATTAATTTTAAAGACAACAAGATGAGAAAGTCGAAAAAGAACGCCCCACTTCACGAGGCACTGAGAAACCTATGGAAAATACGTATCATGCTGGAAAAGAACTACACGGAAACATGCGCCACATGGATGGCCCAACGGATAGAAAGCTTGATAGACCACATGCAATACGGACACGCACTCATAGCCTACCACAAGCAGGACGGGACATTCAGGCTGACGAAAGCCACCCTACTGCCCTACAAGGCTGACTTCAGAAGAGATTATGACATCACAAGAGTGACAAGCACCATAGCCTTCTGGGACGTGGAACTGCAGGCATGGAAAACCTTCCAGCTGGAAAACTTCCTCGAATGGAGCCCCATATGCTAACCATTAATCACTAATCATTAAACACTAAAAACAATGGCCATGATGTACGGGGGAATGCTATACTTCCCCCTCAAAGTAAATCTATTCGAAGAGATAGCAGTGGAACTGGTGGAAGCCAGGTTCGGACTGAAAGGAACGGCGGCGGTAATGAAACTGCTGTGCAAGATACACAAGGAAAACGGATATTACCTGAAATGGAACGCGGAGCAATGCACACTGTTCACAAACAAGGCGGGAAAGGACATCAACGAGCAGGAGATGCAGGGAATCGTGGACATCCTGGTGAAGAAAGCCTTTTTCGACCCCAAAACCTATAAGGAGCAAGGGGTACTGACCTCTACCGAGATACAGAAAATATGGCTGGAAGCCACCAAACGAAGAAAAAGGGACCTCACCACCCTGCCCTATCTGCTGGTAGAGACGGAAGAGGACAAGCCGGACAAGGACAAGACTTGTACGCAAAAACGGGAAAATTGCACGCAGGATACAGACATTTTCCCCGAAAATGCATGCAATTCCAAACAAAGCAAAGAAAGCAAAGTAAAAGAAAGCAAAGCAAAAGAAAGTAGAGCACTTCCCCCTCTTACTCCCCCCGGGGAAAGCGGAGGAGCGCAGGGAAATCCTGATTTAGACATTCCCGGATATGCCTACAACAGGAATACGCACAACCTGGAATGCCTCATGCTGAATCTGGAAAAGCTCTACATCACCGACCGGGAGGAAATCAGGAAGATACTGAAGTTATCGGACTACGGCAGGCTGGGAAACTACGTCTGGAAAATATTCAATGGGACGAACTGGAGCAAGGTGAACAGCAAGGGAGGGTACATCATCTCGGTACTGGCAAGAGAGAAGCGGAGTACGGGAAGCTGATTCCACAGGGCACAAGCTATCAATAACATGTCATGCAGGAAATCAATAACGTGTGATACAAAAAACAAATATCGTGCCGGCAGGAAATTAATTCCTTGCCGACACGATATGAATTTCTTCTTCGTCCTTAAAACTGTCCTTATAATTATGCCGGTATTCAGTGCAAAACCTCTGCAATTCAATAAAAAATGGCTGGAACACAGCAAACAGTTCCTCATCGTGCTCTTCAAGGTAACGAATAGCCTTGTCTACGGATATATCAATATGATGATATTCCACCATGATGTTCAAAGACTCTCTTATTCCGTTCAGAGTGGCGTATTTCCGCAAACGGTCGGTCAGGATAAAATGCCAGATGAAACGTTTGAACCGTACCGGAAGATAGCGGTAATTGATGAGGAGGGAAAGATAGAAAGTCCGGGTATACCTCCTCAAGGAAACTCCGGAGAACGACTCGAAACGGGAAGCCAGCAAATAATCGAAATAAATATCCAGCAATACCCCCGAATAGCGTCCGAATTCAGGTTGAAGCCTATGCACCACCTCGCAAACTGCCGGATGATGGTCGGTATAGTCGTCAATAGCGCGGTGAAGCTGAATACCCTTGGCTATATCCGGCGGATAATTCTTATAGGAGCTTCCCTTTACAGCATCGCCTACAAAATTGCCCAACTGTACTTTTCTGTTCGGACCGGAAAGGAATACATGTGCCAGATAGTTCATGACAAAAGATTTACCAGCTCCTTGCAAAGACACTCCTTCACCTCTTCCATCGGCACCTCGTGTCCCAGCTCTTTCTGCAAAGAAGTGACACCCTTGTCTATGAATCCGCAGGGATTGATATAGATGAAATAACGTAAATCGGTATTCACATTCAGTGCCAATCCATGCATGGTGACAAAATGGCTGCTGCGCACGCCGATGGCACAAATCTTACGGGCACGGGGAGTATCGCCCTCCAGCCATACGCCCGTTGCCTTCTCCAGGCGTCCGGCAGCGATGCCAAACGAAGCACAAACGCGAATTACCGCCTCTTCCAGCAGATGCACATATTCCTTCAACCCCAAAGAAAAGTCCTCGAGGTTCAGAATAGGATAGCAGACCAACTGTCCCGGACCATGATACGTAATGTCTCCGCCACGGTCAATATGATAGAGCGTAGCCCCTATCCTGCGCAGTTGTTCTTCTCCCAGCAGCATATTCCCTTCTTTTCCGCTACGCCCCAATGTATAGACATGGGGATGCTCGCAGAGCACAATATGATTGACATAGCACTCTCCTGCCTGCTTGGCATGTACAAGTGCGTCAAACCATTCCGTCTGCCGGCTCCATGCTCCGGCATAAGGAATCATGTTCCAATCTGATATTTCCAGTTTCATGCAAGCAAATATAGCACTTTTTTGAATTCTAAAAAGAACATTTCATTTTAAAAACAGAATGTCTTCCGTTACTTTTTCCCGGAAAAGAATTACCTTTGTGCGAACTCTAAACGACAAAGCGTATGGAATTTCCCCAAGTCGACCTGCCAGTAGACATGATTGCATGGACTGAAGTAACGGAAGACATTCTAAACATATACAAACAGTCGTGCCGTCTGAAAGCGTGCATTTTTGCACTATGCATAGAAGGTTCCATCACCGTATCCATCAACCTGATGGATACAGAAATCAAGCAAGGGGACTTCATTACCCTGCTTCCCGGAACCATCATACAGTTTTACGAACAAAAGGAAAAAGTATGCCTGGGATTCGTGGGGTTTTCCTCCCATTGCCTCAATGGGGTCAACCTCATCCAGTCTACATTGAGCTCTTTCTCCAACATACTGGAGTATCCGGTACTGGCTGTCAACCCTACCGTCGCCTCCTATTTCAAGGACTATTTTGCCTTATGGGCACGCATCACGACCGGCCCCTACCCTCCTGACACCAAAATGGCACAGAGCGCTCTAAGCATGCTCCTCAGTGGGGTGGACAAGATGTATTGCCACCGTCCGCAAATGCAAAAAGGGAACAAGAGCCGGAAAGAGGAAATATGCCACGAACTGGTGCAGCTCGTCATCGAAAACTATACCCGCGAACGCCGCGCGCAATTCTATGCCGACAAACTGGGCATCTCCCTGCAGCACCTCAGCACCACCGTGAGACAGGTGACCGGCAGAAATGTATTGGACATCATCGCCCACGTCGTCATCGTGGATGTGAAAGCCAAACTGAAATCAACCAATATGACCATTCAGGAGATTGCCTATTCCCTGAACTTCCCCAGTGCTTCCTTCTTTGGAAAATACTTCAAGAGGCACATGGGCATGAGTCCGCTGGAGTATAGGAACAGTTGAGAATACAGCCGTCAGAACCTGGAACTCAGACGAAGGCTGCTCAAAGCCACGGATACACAGGAAAGAGCCATGGCAGCACCTGCCAGCGCAGGACTCAGCAGGATGTCATAGACGGGATAGAGTACTCCGGCTGCGACAAAGATACCCACTGTATTATAGATGAAAGCCCAAAACAGATTCCGGTACACGAGGCCCACAGTCTGGTGAGACAACCGGAAAACTTTGGGCAACAGCAGCAGGTCTGAAGTCCTGAGAGTAATCATGGCGGTGTCCATCAACGTATCGGTCCCCTTCCCCATGGCAATGCTTACATCAGCACAGCTCAAGGCTTGCGCATCGTTCACGCCATCACCTACCATGGCGACCGTTTTACCCTGAAGCTGCAGCTTATGGATGAAATCCTCTTTGTCGTCGGGCATGGCATCAGCCACAAAACGCATGATACCCAAACTGCCGGCCACGGAAGAAGCTGTACGCTCACCGTCTCCCGTAAGCATGCATATCTCGATGTCCTGGATACGCAGTTCCCGGATAGCTTCCATAGAAGTCACCCGCAACTGGTCCTTGATGGCAATAACGGCAAGTAAATCGTTCTCACGCCCAAAGTAGACAATACTGTTTCCGTCCGATTCATATTGCGTCAGCATATCGGCCAGGATATCCGACAAATTGGCCTGATAATCTTTCAGCAGTTTATGGCTTCCTACCCAATATTCCGCACCTTGATAGGCCACTCTGACACCTTTTCCGGCAATGCTTTCGAAACCGTCCAGGTGGGCAGGGATAACCTGCTCCTCCCCTTCCAGGGCCGTAACGATTGCTTCTGCCAGAGGATGGTCCGAAGTAGACTCGGCAGCAAGCAGTACATCTTTATAATGCTCCTCCTGCCCTTGCGCCCACAGCCAGCCTATTACCGTAGGATGTCCTTCTGTCAGGGTCCCGGTCTTGTCGAATACCACCACATCCACATTGCGCATCTGCTCTAAAGCGGAAGTATCCCTGATCAGGATATGATTGCGGGCGGCTTTATTGAGGCCAGCCGCCAAAGCTACTGGAGTGGCCAGCCCTACCGCACACGGACAAGCCACCACCAATACGGACAAAGCGGCAAACAGACCGTGTGACACTACATCTATGCCTCCGAAGAACACCCATATAAAAAAGGTCAGCAGGGAAATGATGAGAATGACCGGGACAAAAAAACCAGCGACGCGGTCGTCAATGCGTTGCTTCTCCGGCAGTACGCGGGCTGCGTTATGCTGCCAGCCTCCCAACCGGCAGATAGCCACCGACACATTTCGCCGGGCACGTTCCTCCATAAACTCGCCGGTCAGGGAAAAGGCGATGATGACGGCGGCAACCCCATAATAGACATGCGGTTCCAGCCCGATGCCCAGCCAATAATCCGGGAAGAAAGTGTTGAACACACTGAACAGAAAAGCCACAGAGGTGGTAAGCGCCACCAGACGGTCTATATTGTTGCGGCCCGACCGGGTTCCCTTCCAGGCACCGGCATAAAAAGGAGCGCCGAAAAACAGCAGTACCGGAATTGCCAGTACCATCTGTATTTCACGGGTATAGGGTACATGCACAAAGGCTGTAAAAAACAGTATCAGTACGATGGCAAAAAGCCATGCACCGACGACGCGCAATCCCGTGCTGTGCATATCCGGCACGGGATGTGCCTTAGTAATTATATTGCTCATTCGATTTATTTTTTAGATGGTTGTTGTTCCGCTTTAATAAAGCAACAACCGGAATGAGCAGTTTGTTCAATTACTTCTTATCGTCCTGCTTGGTTTCCTTGACAAACTCCACTTCATAATGGAACTTTTGGAAACCTTCTTTCAACTTTTCCACATTGGTCTTGTCGGCATCATACGTGATGGTTACCGTCTTTGTCTTCAGGTCTGTGTGGAAGTCCTTCAGTCCCTTCTCAAAACGGATGTTATTGTTTATCTTCCTTACACAGTTCTCACACTTCATCTGTGCTACCTTGAACACGGCTGTACGGATGTCTTTCGCCATTGCGGCAGATGCACAGAAGAGTACAACTGCCAAAGTCATTAAAAATCTTCTTGTTTTCATTGTTTCGCTATTGATTTAATAAATAATATTATATTCTCGGCAAGTTAAAACGGACACCTACATAGGCTTTTGCCCCATGCATCGGTCCCCACACCATCGTAGCGTCAAAGTTGCTTCCCCAGGGATTGGAAGCATCAATGATGGGGTTTTTCTGCTTGAAGTTTGTCAGGTTCTCGCCACCGACGTATATAGACCAGCGACGGAAATAACGCGTCACCTGGGCACTCAACTGCTCGAAGCCGCCATAGCGCCTTTCCCACGACCAGTTGCCGTCTGTCAGTTCGTATGGAGCCGGCATGCGCCCGCCACCGTTCAGTTGCAAAGTCACATCAAACTGCCACAATCCCAAAGGTGTCTGATAAGAAGCCGTCAGCAAACCTTTATACTTGCTGGTAAGGGGTTTCTCCATCAGCTCTCCGTTGTAATTCGTTTTGGCATCCGTCCAACGGTAAGCCGCGGTAAAGGTGAAACCCGGGAAGAACGGATAGCTTGCCTCCACCTGCACTACCTGCGAATAGGAACGGCCGTGAAGGTTGTAGAACAGAACGGCATGCGGGTCCGTATCCATATCCACCACCACCTGCTTGCGGAAATCCGTGTAATAGTATTCCGCATTCAGGTTCAAGGTTTTGCCGAACAAGGGAATATAGGCGGAAGTGCTTGCGCCATAGTTCCAGGCCTCATCCTGGTCAAGACGTTTGGCGATGTCTATCCGGCGGCTGCTTGCCAGCAGGTAGTTATTCTCGGCCAGCACATGGTTCGTGCGGTATCCCTTTCCTGCCGAAAGACGGAAATGTACATACTCGTTGGGATTGTACTTCACATGGAAACGCGGAGTGACGAAATAGCCGTACTCGCTGCTATGGTCGCCGCGGATACCACCCATCAGCACCAGTTTATCGTCCCAGTTGTAGGTGTACTGCACGTAGGCGCCGGGGACGGCTTCTTTGGTGAATTTCTTCGTCAAAGGCTGTGCGGCGTCATTGTCCAGGCGATAGTGCTGGTCGTAGGAGTCATAGTTGAAGCTCAGTCCGGCAGAAAGGCTTTGACGCTTGGTCAGTTCCGTCTCGAACAACAAGGAGGCATAAGCATTGTGCTGGTCTACGTCGTAGATTTTCCGTCCGTACAAGGCATCCTGCTTATGCAGGGAGCCGGAAAGGATCAATGCCAGGTTGGTGTTCTTCTCCTTGTTGAATATATAGGCGTTCTTGGTGAAAGCTTCGTAGCGGTCGGTGCCTATACTTATCTTATAAGGGTCTGTCAGAGGCATTTTGCCATGACCGACTTGTCCGCTGTTGCGGTCTTCCGTAAGCACTTTGATGCCTGCTTGGAAAACGTAGCGGTCGCCCATGTATGCCCAGCGGTTCCAGAGGTTGTACTGCTCCACGCGGGGGATGTCGGCAAAGCCGTCGTCGTTGCTGTCGTGAGCTTTGGTCTCATTCTCGTAATGTGCCAGCAAAGAGGTGCTCCAGCGTTTGGAGAGTTTCACCGTGGCATCGGCATTGGCTTCATAACGGTTGGTGCTGCTGGCAAAAAGGTTGGCCGAAAACCAGTCCGCTTCGGGCAACTGGGGTTTCTTGAATTCCACATTGATTTGTCCCGTGATGGCCTCATAGCCGTTCTTCACGGACGAACTGCCCTTGCTCACCTGAATGCTCTGCATCCACGGCCCAGGGACATAGCCCAAGCCGTAGGGGGCAGCAGAGCCGCGGTAGTTGGGGACATTCTCCGTCATCATCTGCACATACGTACCGGACAAGCCCAGAAGCTTGATTTGCTTGGCACCGGTGGCGGCGTCAGAGTAAGTGACGTCCACCGAAGGATTGGTCACAAAACTTTCTCCCAGGTTACAGCAGGCGGCACGGCTCAGCTCGGCGCTGCTTATCATATCTTCATTCATCACACTGTTGCGCAGCTTCATGGTGCCCAACTTACGGCTGACCACATTCACCTCGCTCAGTTCCACCCCTTCGCGCAAGACAATGTCGAGCGTCTCATTGCGGTTACTGACGTGTATCGTATCATTCTCAAAACCGATAAAGCTGACTACAAGCATATGCTTGTCATTGGGTTTGGACAAGGAGAAAGTACCGTCCGCCGAAGTGGTGGTGCCTTGAGTGGTTCCCTGCCAGAAGAGGTTGGCACCCGCAATCGGGTCGCCCAAATTATCCTTTACCGTTCCCTTTACCTGCGCCTGCAAGGGGATGAAAGAGAACAGAAGGATGGCTATCAAACTATATTTCATTTCTGTTTTATACTTAAAGAAGTGATTAAAAAACAAACAATTCCCTCCGGACAATTCATGTCATTGCCCCGTATAAAACAACACTAAATGAGAAGCGTGGAATAGAGCGCCAGATAATGACGCGAGCCGACGACATATGGCGGTGCCCCGAAATGCACTTCCGGAGTGCAGGCCACTTGCGGCAAGGAGTAATCAAACAGCGGCAGTTGCTCACAAAACAGTGTAAGGGATGGCACGAACGAAGCAGACTCGTGTGCATGTTTCACGAAATCCACCTTGTAGTAGACGGCTGTACAACCGGTATCCTTGCACGTTTTTTGTGAACCACGATGTGCATGATGGCATTTGGAACAGCCGGAGGTGCAACAACTTTGTGTCGTCTCGCATCCGGCACAGCAATACTGAACTACAGAAATCCCCACTCCGCTTATAATGATAAGAGAGGAAAAGAGTACAGCCAGTATGTAACGGAGTTCCTTCATAAGCGCTGCAAAGATAGAAAGTTTTAACCGTTTGCCGGAATTAATTTTTCCTTTTTTATGCCTGCAGTTCGTTAATAAGTTCTATATTTGTCGATAAAGTTTTTTGATTGATATGTTGATTTATAAACGAAACTCAATATGAAAAAGCAAACTGTCAGCCTACTTGTCCTTCTGCTTGCGGCAAGCGGCTTTTTCTTTTCCTGCGGTAACACCGTGAACAAAAACGCATACGCGTTGGAGTTCGACAGTATACAAGTAAACGAAACCGTACATCTCTTCGGAGACACAGCCAAGCCGGCCTGCAACCTCATCCTCAACGTTGCCTACGCCAGCCAGTCATCCGACGTAAGGCTGAAAGACAGTCTGAACACCTTCTTCCTATCTGCCTGCTTCGGCGACAAGTACATGGCGATGACACCCGAAGAAGCTGTCAAGAAATATACGGAGAAATATGTCGGCGACTACCGCAATGACCTGGAGCCGATGTACAAGAAAGACGAGGAGGACAAACAGGACGAGCAGAGCATAGGAGCCTGGTATTCCTATTATAAAGGAATCGAAAGCCATGTGCAGTTGTGCAATACCTTAATACTGACCTACCGTATAGATTACAACGAATATACCGGCGGCGCACACGGCATCTATATGTCCACCTTCCTCAACCTCGACCTAAAGACCCTAAGCCCCATCCACCTAGGCGACCTCTTTGAAGGCGACTATAAGGAAGCGCTGACCGACTTGCTTTGGAAACAGCTGATGGCAGACAACAACGTCAGCACCCGCCAAGAGCTGGAGGACATGGGCTACGCCACCACCGGTGACCTGGAGCCTATCGAGAATTTCTATCTGGACCCAACGGGAATCACCTTCTATTATAATGTATATGAAATTGCCCCATACGTAATGGGAGCAACCAAAATCACGTTGTCTTATGAGGACATAACCCATCTGATGAACAGCGAATTCGTCACCTTGAGCAATACGATAAAAGCAGGCGACCAATAGGAACCGTAATCAATTGTCTATTAACATAAAATTCACAATGGATTTAATACTCAAATATTTCCCGGACCTGACGGAAGAACAGAAACGGCAGTTTGCCGCCCTCTACGACCTCTACATGGACTGGAATTCTAAGATTAATGTCATTTCACGCAAAGATATAGAGAACTTGTACGAACACCATGTGCTGCATTCTCTGGGCATAGCCAAGGTAATCCGCTTCAGACCGGGGACACAGATTATGGACCTCGGCACGGGAGGAGGCTTTCCGGGAATCCCGCTTGCCATCCTTTTCCCCGAAGTACAGTTCCATCTGGTGGACAGCATCGGAAAGAAAGTACGCGTAGCCTCCGAAATAGCCAGCAGCATCGGGCTGAAAAACGCCACCTGCCGTCATGCCCGTGCAGAAGAGGAAAAAGGGAAGTTCGACTTTGTGGTGAGCCGTGCCGTGATGCCGCTGACAGACCTGCTGAAGATTATCCGTAAGAACATCTCCCCAAAACAGCAGAACGCATTGCCCAACGGACTGATTTGCCTCAAGGGGGGCGAATTGGGGAACGAAACCATGCCCGTCAAGAACAAGACCACGTTGTGGGACCTGAAGGAGTTCTTTGAAGAGGAGTTCTTCGAGACAAAAAAAGTAGTGTACGTAGGGTGTTGAGAGATAGTTGAGGTTTAGAAATCTAAATACATAATATGAAAATAAAGAGATTCGAATTTAATATGTTCCCGGAGAACTGTTATGTGCTTTGGGACGAAACCAATGAAGCGGTCGTCATTGACCCGGGCTGCTTTTATGAGGAAGAAAAGCAGGCCTTGAAAAACTTCATTACCAAGAATGGGCTGAATGTGAAACATCTGCTGAATACCCATCTGCATCTGGACCATATCTTCGGCAATCCTTTCATGCTGAAAGAGTTCGGTCTGAAGGCCGAAGCCAACCAGGCCGATGAGTTCTGGATTGACGAAGCGCCGAAACAAAGCCGCATGTTCGGCTTCCAGCTGCAGGAAGCCCCCGTGCCCCTGGGCACTTATCTGCACGACGGAGACATCATCACCTTCGGCAATACGAAACTGGAAGCCATCCATGTACCGGGACACTCGCCGGGCAGTCTGGTGTATTATTGCGCGGCAGACCACTGCATGTTCTCGGGGGATGTGTTGTTTCAAGGCAGCATCGGCCGTGCCGACCTCACCGGTGGCAACTTCGACGAACTGATAGAACATATTTGCAGCCGTCTGTTCATCCTGCCCAACGACACGATTGTCTATCCCGGACACGGAGCGCCGACTACCATAGGAATAGAGAAAGCGGAGAATCCGTTCTTCCGGTAAATATACAGCAAACTTTTAAATCATTACAGCCATGAAAAACGACCTATTGGCCTACCGCCACATCGGCATCAGCGAAAAAGACGAGGAGAAGATGCTCCAAAAAATAGGAGTGAAAAGCCTGGACGAGCTGATTGATAAAACCATTCCTGCCAACATCCGCTTGAAAGAACCGCTGGCTCTGCCCAAGACAATGACAGAGTACGAATTCGGACAACATATTGCAGGGTTGGCTGCCAAAAACAAACTTTATACAACCTATATCGGTATGGGATGGTACAACACCATCACTCCTGCCGTTATCCAACGGAACGTATTCGAGAACCCCGTTTGGTACACTTCCTATACCCCCTATCAGACCGAAGTCTCACAAGGACGCCTGGAAGCCCTGATGAACTTCCAGACTGCCGTATGCGACCTCACCGGCATGCCCCTTGCCAACTGCTCCCTGCTGGACGAAGCGACTGCCGCAGCCGAAGCCGTGACGATGATGTATGCCCTGCGTCCGCGCGACATGCAGAAATCGGGCGCCAACGTGGTATTTGTAGACGAAGCCGTCTTCCCGCAGACACTGGCAGTAATGACTACCCGCGCCATTCCGCAAGGTATCGAGCTGCGTATAGGAAAATACCATGAAATGGAATTCACGCCAGACATCTTCGCCTGCGTACTGCAATATCCCAACGCCGCCGGCAACGTGGAAGATTATCGCGCCTTCGTGGAAAAAGCCCATGCAGCCAACTGCAAAGTGGCCGTTGCCGCCGACATTCTGAGCCTCGCCCTGCTCACCCCTCCGGGAGAATGGGGAGCTGACATCGTCTTCGGAACCACACAACGGCTCGGTACACCGATGTTCTACGGCGGGCCGTCGGCAGCCTACTTTGCCACCCGCGACGAGTACAAGCGCAATATGCCGGGACGCATCATCGGCTGGTCGAAAGACAAATACGGCAAGTTGTGCTACCGCATGGCGCTGCAAACCCGCGAGCAACACATCAAGCGTGAAAAGGCGACTTCCAACATCTGTACCGCGCAGGCACTGCTGGCTACAATGGCAGGCTTCTATGCCGTATATCATGGTCCGGAAGGCATCCGCACCATTGCAGAACGCATCCACAGCATTGCCGTATTTCTGGAAGAAAGTATCAACAGACTGGGGTACAAGCAGGTCAATGCACAATATTTCGACACGCTCCGCTTTGCACTGCCCGACACCATTTCGGCACAGCAGATACGTACCATCGCCTTGAGCAAGGAAGTGAACCTGCGTTATTTCAAGAATGGGGACGTAGGTATGAGCATCGATGAGACTACGGACATCACTGCCGTCAACGTACTGCTCTCCATCTTTGCCATTGCCGCCGGAAGGGATTGGGAAAAGGCAAGCGACATACCCATGGCAAGCAGCATCAGCGCGGAGATGAAACGCCAAAGCGCCTATCTGACACACGAAGTATTCAACAAATACCATACGGAAACGGAGATGATGCGCTATATCAAGCGTCTCGACCGCAAGGACATCTCACTGGCACACTCCATGATTTCCCTCGGCTCGTGCACCATGAAGCTGAACGCTGCCGCAGAGATGCTTCCGCTCAGCCGTCCGGAATTCATGAACATGCATCCCCTGGTGCCCGAAGACCAGGCCGAAGGTTACCGCGAACTGATAAGCAACCTCAGTGAAGAACTGAAGATAATTACCGGCTTTGCCGGTGTCAGCCTGCAACCCAACTCCGGTGCGGCAGGCGAATATGCCGGACTCCGCGTCATCCGCGCCTATCTGGAAAGCATCGGGCAAGGACACCGCAATAAGGTGCTGATACCGGCATCCGCACACGGCACCAACCCGGCTTCTGCCATCCAGGCAGGCTTTACCACTGTGACCTGCGCCTGCGACGCACAAGGCAATGTGGATATGGCCGACTTGCGTGCCAAAGCGGAAGAAAACAAGGATGACCTTGCCGCCCTGATGATTACCTACCCTTCCACACACGGTATCTTTGAAACGGAAATTGTGGAAATCTGCCACATCATACACGCCTGCGGTGCGCAGGTATATATGGACGGCGCCAATATGAATGCCCAAGTAGGCTTGACGAATCCCGGCTTTATCGGTGCGGACGTCTGCCACTTGAATCTGCACAAAACGTTCGCCTCTCCTCACGGCGGCGGCGGACCGGGCGTAGGCCCCATCTGCGTGGCAGAGCATCTGGTTCCGTTCCTTCCGGGACACAAATTGTTCGGCAATGCAGCCAACCAGGTGTCCGGAGCTCCCTTCGGCAGCGCAGGTATCCTACCCATCACTTACGGCTACATCCGCATGATGGGAACGGAAGGGCTGACGCGTGCCACGAAGATAGCTATCCTCAGCGCCAACTACCTGGCAGCCAGCCTCAAGGATACGTACGGCATCGTTTACCGCGGTGCTACCGGCTTCGTAGGACACGAAATGATATTGGAATGCCGCAAGGTGCACGAAGAGACGGGCATCAGTGAAAACGACATCGCCAAACGTCTGATGGACTACGGCTATCATGCCCCCACCCTCTCCTTCCCGGTACACGGCACACTGATGATTGAACCGACGGAAAGCGAAAGCCTTGCCGAACTGGACAACTTTGTCCACGTGATGCTGACCATTTGGGACGAGATTCAAGAGGTGAAGAACGGCGAAGCCTACAAGACAGACAACGTGCTGGTGAATGCCCCGCACCCCGAATACGAAGTGGTAGCCGACACGTGGGAGCATAGCTATACCCGCCAAAAGGCAGCCTACCCGATAGAAAGCGTGCGCGAAAACAAGTTCTGGGTGAACGTGGCACGTGTAGACAACACGTTGGGAGACCGTAAACTGTTGCCCACATGCTATGGATGCTTCGACTGATGAAAAGAAAGCGTAACGGACTATTTTATAGTAAAAAAGAAGAAACCATCAATTCCATCTCCCATGGCATCGGCATTGCCATGGGAGTAATTGTAAGTACACTATTCCTGATAAAATGCTACCAAGCACAGAATCTTTGGGCAGCATTCGGTGTATGGCTCTATCTGTTCGGTATGGGCGGCTCCTATCTTGCCTCCACACTCTACCACTCCCTGAAACATCATAATCCGTGGAAACGACGCTTGCGGCATTGGGACCATGCAGCCATCTATTGGCACATTGCAGGCAGTTATTCCCCCATCACACTCATTGCATTGAGAGAGGACGGCGGTTGGGGCTGGGGACTGTTCGGCTTCGTCTGGCTATGCGCCATTATCGGCACTGTTGTCAGCTTCCGCAAGATGGAGGAGCACAGTTACGTGGAAACAGTGTGCTACATCTTGATGGGGCTGTCCGTACTGGTAGTATTCAAGCAGCTTTTCGCCCTCTCCCCCACAGCCTGCTACTGGATTATTGCCGAGGGGGTATGCTACATCACGGGAGCTGCCTTCTACTCCTTGCGCAAGGCACGGTACATGCATTCGGTTTTCCATTTCTTTGTATTGGGCGGTTCAGCCTGCCACATGGTGGCTGTATGGGACATACTGGTGAAGATGCTGTAAGCAAACGGCAAGCGCACAACCGCTAAAAGAAGTTAATAAGTATCTCTTTCCCTTGCTTTTCTCCATAACTTACCCTACGTTTGCAGTGTTGTACATCAGTGCAACACTAATAAAATTATGATAACGATAGAGAATACGAGCTACGGTTACAAGTCCAATCCACTTATTTTCAACAACATATCTTTGGAAATAGGAAACGGTATATATGGACTTCTGGGAGAAAACGGCGTAGGCAAAACGACGCTGATGCATCTCATCTGCGGACTACTCTTCCCCAAAAACGGAAAGTGCAGCATAGACGGAAGAAACACGGCGGAGAGACAGCCCGAAGGGTTGGCCCGTTACTTCTTCCTGCCCGAAGAGTTGCAGATGCCTACCGAAAGCATCGTCAGCTTCGCTGCACGCCATTCCGTATTCTATCCACATTTCAATCAGGAAGAATTCGACCTGAACCTGGAAGAGCTGAAAATCGACCGGAAACAGAAACTCTCTTCCGTCTCCTACGGACAACAGAAGAAGGCAATGCTGGCATACGCCTTTGCCCTGCATACTCCATACACCCTACTCGACGAACCGACAAACGGGCTGGACATCACCTCTCGCCAAGCCTTGAAGCGTATCATCAGCCGCAGCATGGACGATGAAAGCACGCTGCTCATCTCCACCCATCAGGCACACGACTTCGAGAACCTGCTGGACCACCTCATCATCCTTGGCAAAGGCGAAATATTACTGAACCGTTCGCTGGACGAAATCAGTAACCGGCTTCTCTTTGCCCGGACAAGCATTCTGCCGGAAGAAAGCATCTACAGCGAAGAGAATCTATCGGGTTATTTCTCCATCATTCCCAACGAGGACGGAGAAGAGAACACACCGGACATCGAGCTGCTGTATAAAGCGGTGCTGCAACAACCGGAAAAGATACAGAGCATGTTTCAATGAAAATCCATCATACAAACAGAACTATGAACGCAACTTTTAATCTGAAACGCTTCCTGCTACTGGAACAATATAAAAGGAATGAGACCGGCAGACACCTGCTTTGGTCAGCAGCCGTCGTATCGTTCATCTGCATCCTGTGCATTCTCTACGACATAAACCGCGGTGGAAGTTACTACGGCAAACAGACCTCTGCCACCGAATTCTCCCGCTACGTACTATGTTTTATCCTCATGGCCCCCTGCCTGCTGGAAACAAAATTCAGCAAACGCAGCTCCACTCTCGATATACTGCTGCCGACATCGGCATTCGAGAAGTTCCTGCATATCTGGATAAAATACCTGCTGCTGCTTCCCCTATTCTGCAGTCTGCTGATAGCCTGCCTCAAAGGTCTGCTGTCCTTAAGCGGCAGCGAGTTCCTGCAGTATTTTGCAACGCACATCACGATGTTCCGGATACACAACACCCAGATACTGACCTATGTAATCCTGCATGCTTCCGCCTTCATCGGCTACTTCGCCTTCAGTCGGCAAGTCCTGCTGAAAAGTTTCACCATCTTTGTAGGCTCCATTGCCGTCTGCATAGGAATTGTAACTTTTGTGGCCTCCCTCATGCCCGAAGCCAGAGCGGACGGATACTGGATGGATAACATTGCCACATGGCCCCACACCAACTATCCGTTGTCGGCCGGTGCACAAGCCATCGTGACTTTCTGCAATTATGCGGCTCCCATCAGTGTGCTGCTCGGTTCATGGGTATCGAGCTACTTCCTGCTCAAAGAAAAACAACTGTAGCCTATGGACTTCAAGACCAACAAGCCGATATACCAGCAGATTGTAGACTTCTGTTTCAGCAAGATTCTCACCCGCGAATGGCGGGCGGAAGAGCGGGTGGTATCCGTGAGGGAGCTCTCCACACAACTGGCAGTGAACTCGCGCACCGTGTTGAAGGCCTATGAATACCTCCAGACGGAGGACATCATCTACCCGGAACGGGGAATGGGGTTCTACCTCTCCAAAGATGCGGTGAAGAAAGTGATGCGAATACAGAAGAAAGAGTTTTTTGACAACCAGCTTGCCGACATGTTCCGCAGCATGGAGCTACTCGGCATCAGTATAGAAGAAATAACAGAACGATATAACAAACTTAAAAAAGACGGTTCATGAAGAGATACGCAAAGACTGCATTATGGATTACCTTCGGACTCCTCTTCGGACTTACGATTGTCAAAGTTTCGACACTGATGTACGAGATTTATTCCTTCATGCATTCCTAACTTTCATCGGACAGACGAGGAAAGTATAAACAACTGATATACAAGCTTCAGCATCTTCCCTTAGCGGGAAGAGTGACTTTTACATCCCTATCCAACAGTAACAGACTAATACAAACGATTATGAAAACCAAACTTTTTTTACTATTGCTTGCCCTCTCCGTACTCCGTACGCAGGCACAGAGCCTCTCCATCAAAGGACGCGTCACGGACGCCTCGCAAGAAGCAGTTATAGCCGCCAATGTGTCATTATGGACCATAGACTCTACTTTGGTGACCGGAGTAACCTCGGATGCACAAGGCAAGTTCGCCCTCCATAAAATCAAGGCAGGCGATTACCGCCTTTCCATCTCCTTCATCGGCCTCCAAAGTGAAAACATACTGCTGAAACTGAATAAAAGCCTCGACCTGGGCGATGTACAGTTGCAGGAAGATGCCGTGAGCCTCGGTGAAGTGACGGTATCCGCCAGCAATGTGCTGCAGCGGGTAGACCGGCAAATCATCCTGCCTTCCGAAAGCCAGCTCAAACGCTCATTCGGTGCCTACGACCTGCTGAACAATCTCGGCATTGCCCGTCTGCAAGTGGACAATCTGAGCAACAGCATGAGCGTCAGCGGTGGTGGGGCCGTACAAACCCGTATCAACGGCATTAAAGTGACAGACAAGGAGATAGCGGCCGTCAGAGCCAAAGACGTACTGCGTGTGGAGTTCATCGAAGACCCCGGCAAGCAGTACGGAGACGATGAACTGGGCGCCGTAGTCAACATTATCCTGCGCCGCCGCGAAACGGGCGGTGTTGTGAACTTCCAACTCTCCGATTCGCCCCACACCCTATGGGGAGAGAATTTCCTGAGCGCGAAGTTCAATTACAAGAACTCCGAATGGGGCATCGACTACTTCAACAAGAACGGCAAGTATCACAGCCGCCTCGAATCCCACGAAACCTTCTATCTGGGCGACCGCACCATCGACCGCATCAAGGAAGGCATCGAAGACGAGTCGCCCTCTCTGAGCTTCATCAACAACCTGAATCTGACGTACAATCTGACGAAAGCGGACAAATATGTATTCAATGCCATCTTCCGTAACAACCTCAGCAATGCCCCCTACCAGAATGAACTGAACAAGATGTGGGCAGTGGGCAGCACGGAGTCCATCTATTCGTACGTCAACAACCACACATCCAGCTACTCTCCGGCGCTCGACCTTTACTTCCAGCATACCCTGCCCCATCAGCAGAGCATCCAGATGAATGTGACGGGAACGCTCATCCATACCAAGAACAACCGGAAATACAAAGAGTACAAGGATGAGAGTGCACCATTGGCAGATATTCAGACATTAGTGGACGGCGACAAGCGCTCCGTCATCGGCGAAGCCATTTATGAAAAGAGCTTCAAGGAGGTGAAGCTGAGCGGCGGTGCCCGCCACTATCAGATGCGGACAGAGAATGAGTATAAAGGTTCCAACCCTACCACTTCGAAGATGGACCAGTCGCAGACATCCGCTTTCTTCGAGGTGCAGGGCAAGGTAAAGGACTTCAGCTATGCGGGCAGCGTAGGCATGACGCGCGCCTGGTTCAAGGAGAGTGAGGAAGACCATGCCTACTATACCTTCACGCCCACCGTGCGGTTGAGCTATAATCTGAAGAAGGCGGGATTCCTGCGCTACCGGTTCAACATCAGTCCTGCCATACCGTCACTCGGTTCGCTGACGGATGTGGAGCAGGCGATGGATACGATACAGATAGTCCGCGGCAACCCGTTGCTGAAAACGTATCAACAGTTCACGAACTCCTTGTCTTACAGCTATTCGAAGAAACAGTTCAACGCCAATCTGAGCGTGCGCCACCAGTATTATGACAATCCCATCATGGAAAGCATCTTCGTGGAGGACGGCAAACTGATACTGAAGGATGAAAACCAGCGGTCGTTCCAAAGCCTGAATACGGAACTGATGGCCGGCATAAATGGCGCTACACTGTTCGGACTGAAAGATTTCCTGACGCTTTATGCTTCGGGAGGATATACGCGCAGTTGGTCGGAAGGTTTGAACTATAGCCATATGTACGATGAATTCTATTACAGCGTGATGGCGCAAGTGCAATATAAAGACTTCTCGCTACTCGGGCAGTTCCGGAAAGTGCAGAACAATTTCTTCGGCGAAACCATCAAGAAGAACGAAAACCAGACGGCATTCATGGCAATGTACACCCGGCGTAACCTTCAAGCAGGAATCGGTATTATGTTTCCTTTCACCAATAACTATAAGGTGGGAAAAGAAAGAATCAGTGAAGTGGCTCCTTTCCGTTCCGAAACATTCGTCAGGGAGACGGGACAGATGGTCGTACTGCGCATGGGCTATACATTCGAGTTCGGACGCAAGCACAAGGCAGGCAACAAGGGGCTGAACAACAGTGATACGGACAGCGGCATCATTAATATGCAGCGATAACCCATTTCCTCTATGAAGAGGAAGCCCAACGGAGAGTGACGGAATTATACTTTAAATTCTTATCAATTTAATGGATTAATTTGAAAGACAAACGCTTATGGAAGTTCTGAAAAGTCTAAGGTAACGATTTAGAGATTGTGCTAATTTCAACATTTTACAGCCTCATACTCATGAGTATAACTCTTCTTTGAACAAAGGTAAGAATATTTTGGGGATTAAAGAAAAATCCCGAAGAGAAAAATAAAAAATATTTGGGAGAGAGGATTGGAAAAATTCAAGAGAGGGAGGTTGAGGGATTAAGTGAGGGAAATCGCATAATCGATTTGTAGTTACCGAAAAAGTCATATTCGAAATCCCTGTATATTGCTTCTACCGGCGATTACACGACCGGAAATTATATAAAAAATGACCCCAATCAAGAAGTATTTTATGTTTCTCGGTTGGGGTATAAAGGTTATTTGAATTGTAGCCATACCTCATATATTCAAGCTGCCTTCCTTTAAAGGAATATGCAGTGACGATTTCATTTCCATGTCTGCGAAACTTGGTAACAACATCTTTTAAAGGTGCCTGGAATTGCTGGCAGTTATGTACATATCCGAATTCTGATTTTATGCGTGTTTACTCATAAAATTAGACTCTATATCTGCTTGCACAGGTTATCACTATACTATTTCCTGTAAATAACATTTGGGAATATAATTGGTGGCGACCAATATCAGCAAGCCTTCAAAAGGAATAACCAGCCGCTTGTTCTTTTTGATACGTCTGTAATATCCCACTACTCCGGCATATTCCCCACCTGTCACCCGGTATTTTTCGGCGTTCTTCACGAGATTGTCATCATACGGTATCTGTTCGAAACCGTCCTCCATGGAAGAAGTGAGCATGATAAACATGTCCATCTCTTCATCCGGAATGGAAGCTGGAATCTGGGTACTGGGACGATGATACACCATGGCTTTCTCATCGAGAATCGAATTCAAGGAAGAGATATAGTCATCATCGCAACGCAGGAACATCAACATGGCGACAAGCGGAACCCGCCTGATCACGACTTCCCCGTCCGGTTGCGGATAGCTTCTGGTTTTCATCGGGATATAACTCTCAATCCCGTCACGTGACAATGTGGCCTTGATTTCCGAAAAACGGTTATAGAAAACCTTCAAGGCATACCATTTTTTCATCATGACCTATTGATTCCTCTTTTTATGATTTCCAGTTCCAATCGAACCTTTCGACATCCTCCTCCACGAGCAGATCTCCTGACTGTACCTCAATAAAGAGCAGATCGGTCATGGCCTTGACGGCATGTCTCATGCCCTTCCTGATACAGACGGTGTCTCCACGGCCGATTCTAGTCATTTTCCCATCAAGAGCCAGCATACCCTCGCCATCAATGAATGTCCAGACTTCATCGCGATAGCGGTGAGCCTGATAGCTTATGCTCTTACCGGCTTTTATCTTTAACTGCCTGGTAAGGGTCTCATATCCGTCAGGAAAACTCACCGTATCGATAACCTTATATTCTCCCCAGAGACGCTCCTCGTACATCGGGCGGCATTGCAAGCGGTCCGCATATGTTTTGATGTGCTCGCTCCTGCTTTTCTCTGAAACCAGGATGCCATCGCATGAAGCGGCTATTACCATGTCTTTGGCACCGATGCACATGACAGGTATTTCCAATTCGTTGATCACATGGGTGTTTTCAGATTTCTCGTCCATCACCACGTTACCGATGCAACGCTCTTTCAGTTCATCGGTAAGCACGTTCCATGTGCCGAGATCTTTCCATTTCCCGTCGTATGGAACGACAGCCACAGACTTCGCTTTCTCCACCACCTCATAGTCAAAGCTGATCTTTGGCAGTTCCTCATATCGGAGGCGTACCTCCTCAAAAGTATCGTATGCGAGATAACTCTTTACGATGTCAATCATATATCCGAGACAGAAAGCGAACACGCCGCCATTCCAAAATGCGCCATCTGCGATAAATCTTTCAGCAGTGGCGACATCCGGCTTTTCCATAAAACGCTCCACTTCATATATTCCGTCTGTTTTGCGATGCTTTTGAAGTATCACATAACCGTATTTGGCGGACGGATAGATGGGCTTTATGCCCATCAGTACAAGATCAGCCACATTATTCTGCACTGCTTCCGCCATTTCCGCTATAGTTTGAAAATAACGCTCTTCCGTATACGGGTCGCATGGCATAACAATGACTGTTTCATTCTTGTCGCATTTCGCTGTTTTCTCCAAATAGGCGGAAGCGAGACAGATTGCAGGGAAGGTATCCCTACGGCTAGGTTCGGTGACGACAGTCACATCCTCACCGAGCTGATTGGTGATGGCATCCTTTTGAAATACACTTGTAGCGATTGTAACCGGGCAGGAAAGTCCCGATTCCTTGATCTGTCGTATGACACGCTGTACCATAGATTCCCTGCCTCCGTCCGGGGAAGGAAGCAGTCTGAGGAATTGTTTGGAGCGGGATTCGTTTGAAAGCGGCCACAGCCTTTTACCTGAACCGCCGGATAAGAGTATGATTTGCATGATTATGTTGTGAAAGTTATCTTTCCGCCCTCATCGGGTTGTTTAAGAAATCCTCGTAGGAAAGACGGATGCCTTCCTCCAGTTCCGTCTTGTATGTCCATCCGAGCGAAGTCGCTTTCGATACATCCAAAAGTTTACGGGGCGTACCGTTGGGCTTTGCGGTATCCCACTTGATTGCGCCCTCGTAGCCTATGACTTTCGCCACTAGTTCTGTCAGCGCTTTTATGGTCAGTTCCTTTCCTGTTCCAGCATTGACAGTCTCGTTGCCGCTGTAATTGTTCATTAGGTACACGCATAGGTTGGCGAGGTCGTCCACATAGAGGAACTCACGGAGCGGACTTCCATCACCCCAGCAGGTCACTTCTTTCAAACCGGCTATCTTTGCCTCATGGAAACGGCGGATAAGCGCCGGTAACACGTGGCTGTGCTCGGGATGGTAGTTGTCATTCGGCCCGTAAAGGTTGGTAGGCATGACGCTGATATAGTCTGTACCGTACTGGCGATTGAGAAACTCACAGTATTTCAATCCAGAGATTTTCGCCAATGCGTATGCCTCGTTGGTCTTTTCCAGTTCGGAGGTAAGCAGGCAGCTTTCAGGCATCGGCTGGGGTGCCATACGCGGGTATATGCACGATGAACCGAGAAACTCCAGCTTCCTGCAACCATTGCGCCATGCCGAGTGGATGACATTCATCTCCAGTATCATGTTCTCATACATGAAGTCCGCCAATGCCGATTGGTTGGCGATGATACCGCCCACCTTTGCTGCGGCGAGGAATACATATTCGGGCTTTTCTTCGGCGAAGAAGCGTTCTACGGCTTCCTGGCGAGTCAAGTCCAATTCTTTGTGCGTGCGTGTGATGATATTCGTATATCCCTGGCGTTGCAGTTCACGCATGATGGCAGAACCTACCATTCCGCGATGTCCTGCTACATAGATTTTTGCGTTTTTCTCCATTTCTTTAGCGAATAGTAAATGTTGATTTTTTATCAAGTTCGTTTAATATTGATCGAATAATTGTATTTTCGAATGTGTCAACTTCTTGCCGAACAAGTTTTAGCTTATTCTCATCAAACTCAATCTGCCCTCCTTCGTTCAGAATATCTTGGAAAGGCTGCAACGATTTCATAAATTCCACATCCAATGATTCATTAAAATCATACAGTGGAACACCCACTAATGTACTGTATAACATTCTGGAATCATCATCAATATTTTCAGATGCAAAAAAGTTGTTAATGTGAAAATCCTGATAGATGGCTCTTATTCGGCTGTTGACCGAATCTACAATTGTTGCTATAAGGTTATGTTTGACTCGTTCTTTTTTATCCTTGTTGATCGGTGTGAAAAATAGCTTGTTGATTCTATTTGCATATTCTAAGAAGAACACACAACTGCCGGACAAGGCCATTGATGATGCAATCGCCTGATTTACTCCACATCCACT
The DNA here is from genome assembly GCF_003602965.1 of Bacteroides sp. AF25-5LB. NCBI lineage: Bacteria > Pseudomonadati > Bacteroidota > Bacteroidia > Bacteroidales > Bacteroidaceae > Bacteroides > Bacteroides sp. AF25-5LB. Next base: position 34,918 of record NZ_QTMC01000010.1, on the reverse strand, counting down.
TAAAGACTGGCTGAAATGATTGAACACGAAACTGTCAGCGGCCAGTTCTTCCCCAAAAGACTCATCTTCCAAATCATTTCTTCTACGAAATCTCGTATTTCTTCAAGATTTATCCCGATTGCTTTGAAGTCTGCATTCGGTACATAATCCTTGGACACCTTAAATGGTCTGTTTTGAAGGAATTCTTTTACGTCACTTGCAAGTAACTGATATGAGTTCCTGTCTTTTTTGAACCTATGGTGGCCCAATTCATGTAGGGTTATGACCATAACCAGAGCGGTAATCCATTCAGGATTTTGAGATAACAGATGGTGAAACCGTTTGGATGATGAATGGTATTCGGCCTTTATTAGTTCTAATAACTTTGAGGCTCCGTCAGTATTGTTAAAATCCAACAATCCTTTCATCAATCGGTAGTAAATAAACAGGTTTGGATTTCCGAAAGAATACAACGCCAACCATACATGGACTGATTTGTCAATGTAAATAGTGTCGGAATGCATATATGGCAGACTGAAACCACTTTCAGAATACCGTTGAATCCCAAGATTGCAGTCATACTCAGCATTGTACTTATCTACAAAAGTCTGAGCCATCGAATAAAGCCTGTTCATTGATCTATTCCAAAGTGTTTCTTCATCAGTTGTGAGAACTTTGCCTTTCCAAGATTGATAAAATTTGAGCCATCGGGCATCTTGACAGAGATTTTGATCCTGTTCCATGACTCCTTGGCAATAGCCTTTACAATCTCCGTGAGAATATTCGCTGCTATTCCACATATGATTGGATTTTCAGCCAATATGGTTATTATTGCATTTGTTACTCCGTCCGCACCCCTAGTTTCCTCTATATTACAATTATCGGAAACAAGTTTTGACAGTGCTATTTTGTCTTCTTCCGGCAAATCAGATAATGTAATTCTTATTTCTTGCATAACAGTAATGCTTATAAATCATTTTACGATTCCTTTCTCCAAATATTCAGCCAAGTTCGTCCGCATTACGCTAGCAACATGTTCCGCTGCCACTTTCTGCATGTCGTGCGTCACCATGATGCGAACCAGTTCCTCAAAGGAGGTACTCTGCGGATTCCATCCTAACTCGTTCTTTGCTTTGGTCGGGTCGCCCCAAAGGTTAACTACATCCGTCGGACGGTAGAAGTCCTCGCTCACCGCCACTACAGTTTTCCCAGTCTTCACGTCAATGCCTTTCTCCTGTATGCCTTCTCCTTCCCAGCGAAGTTCAATGCCCGCATAACGGAAGGCGAGCGTGGCAAATTCACGCACCGTGTGCTGCACGCCGGTGGCTATCACGAAATCCTCTGGGGTGTCATGTTGCAGTATCAGCCACATACATTCCACATAATCCTTGGCATAGCCCCAGTCACGCAGGGAGTCCAAGTTACCCAAATAGAGGCAATCTTGCTTGCCCTGTGAAATTCGTGCGGCAGCCAGCGTGATTTTGCGTGTCACGAAAGTTTCTCCACGCCGTTCGCTCTCATGGTTGAACAGGATGCCCGAACAGCAGAACATGTTATATGCCTCACGGTATTCTTTCACAATCCAGTAGCCATAGAGTTTCGCCACGGCATATGGACTGTAAGGATGAAAAGGCGTCTTCTCGTTTTGTGGCACTTCCTCCACCTTGCCGTAAAGTTCGGAAGTGGATGCCTGATAGATGCGGCATGTATCAATCAGGTCGCATTGGCGCACGGCTTCCAATATACGTAATACGCCCGTAGCATCCACGTCTGCCGTAAACTCGGGTGCATCAAACGATACCTGCACATGGCTCTGTGCTGCAAGGTTGTATATCTCCGTCGGCTTCACCTTCTTTACCACTTGCAGGATACTCATCGAGTCGCCAAGGTCGGCATAATGCAAGTGGAAGTTCGGATGCCCCTCCAGATGAGCGATGCGTTCTCTATAATCCACTGACGAACGGCGGATGGTGCCGTGTACGTCATATCCTTTACCCAAAAGAAATTCGGCAAGAAACGAACCGTCTTGTCCGGTGATACCGGTAATCAATGCTTTCTTCATTTGTATATAGTGTTAATAGTGTCATTATGCTTTTTATTGTGCTTCCGCTTGATTTCTTCTATTAGCAGTCGTGGTAAGGTCAAGATAATCATCGAGCACCGTTTCAATTGCTTCTTCGGACTGCACATAATACGAAAGACCCACTCCAAATGCGTTTTCAGCATCCACTGCGGAGCACGCCTCTCATCTGTACCGCTGTAAAATTTGAATGCTGCTCCTACGGCGATCATCACCCCACGTTTCAGGTAAGGCTTCAGTTTCGACATGAACATCTCCTGTTTCGGAGCACCGAGAGCTATCCAAATGATGTCAGCCTCTGATTCCTCCACACGCCGTGCTATATCTTCATAGTTAAACTCTTTCACATCGCAGAATGGTAGTTCATAGAATGTCATCGTAAGTACATCTGTATTCCATACTTTTATGGTATTCTTCAGCCCATCCAATGTCCGTTGCGAAGTACCCATGAACATCATACGGTATTTCCTTGAACTAACAATATCTTTGAATATCTGCGCCCCACAGTATTGCTCATACCTCACGCCATAGATCCATTTCAGATAGAGCGGCACATACCCGCTGTCGCAAATAGAGAACATTCCACCATTAATCACCCTCAGGTATTCCGGTTTCCTATTGGCGATATTCAGTACCACTCCATCAGCCACACATATATAATCAGACTTTTCCGCTTTTACCTGCGAGGCAATACGATTCCACACGAGCTTCTTGTCAAACTCGTAACGGATATTAAAATATGTATTCATGTGATGATGTTTATATAAAAAATAAGTTTAGCATTACGGATTGACTGACTATACATTCCAAATGAGTTCTTCCGGGAAGAGATATCGAAATTCTTTTTTGTTCTTTCGTATATACTTCTAATAATATATTCTCTTCCTTACTGGCAGTTGCCATTGTAGATAAAATTTCAGCTGGTTCTAAGAGGACATTTCCATTGATTTTGAAAATGACATCGCCGATATTCAATCTTCCAGATAACATGCTATTTTCTTGAATTTCTAAAATAATCAGACCAATTCCACCATCATAAATGTCTGGATTTAGCAATCTTGACAATGATTGTTCTATAAAGACCCTGATGTTTGAGGGTAGTTCTTTGCAATCCAAAGCCTTTCTGTAATAATAGATTGCCCCTCTTCCGTCAGATTCTGTGTATGACGCTATTGCAAGTGAAATTAACTTCTGAGGATCAGTCACCTCTGTTTGAATTTCTTTATTCAACAACGCACTATATTCAGCAGGGGTTAATTCTTCTGTCAATCCTGCACTTTTACGCAAAAGCATCAAAAAGGGATCTCGCATAATCCTTTCGATTTCTAACGTTCTGAGAGGCGTTGGAATTTCTTTTTTTAATATATCCGACCTTTTCGTATATAACTCTTTCAATTCAATGTTTAGATTTTGGATGTTTATGTCCATACCTGCTGTTATATGGTCAAATCCCATTTCACTGATATGGATAAAGAGGCTGTCTTCCTCCCTTGGATATACATGTATGAATTCTCTTAACGATTGCAACAGTGATATTTTTGATTTAAGCACCTTATCCTCATGGAGCGATTTGTTTTTCAAATAAAGTTCGTAATTTCTGTAATTAAGAGATATGTAGTGCGATAATGTGGATGAAAAATTATTTAGCGTGTCATACACATCTTTTTGCCAATAGTATATGTTTTTTATGCAGTTTGCATTGTTACAATTGAAAGACAAGTCTTGTTTGGATATGTTGTATATCTCTTCTTTTATTTTAAAAGTCTGAATCAGTTGAAAAATTCCTGTTTGATATTCCTTATGAAAGTTTTTTGCCCGTTCCTGAAATGTATCTTCCGATTCGTTGGGTTTGCGTACATCCCAGAATTTCTGAGGAACTCGTTCTTCAATTCCATTTATCAACACACATAAATTACGATAATTATCTAATAATTCATTCTTTACGATTTCAATGGCATTCTTATATCTCCTTTCAGCGGTGTTCTTCGTGTCTCCAATATTGATATTCTGGTTGTTGTTAGTTACATGACCTGAATTGTTATTGGCATAAATAGTATTAGTTTGGATATTCTTTTCTTGAGATACGTCCTTGTTCCTTTTGTTCTTTCTATATTTAATTATACCAAAGATTGCCGTTATCAAGGTAGGAATTATGCCCGATAATAACCATTCATAATTATCTTGCCAAAAATCGTACATTACAAAATAGAATTAATTATTAGACTGTTTCTCACATGGCTCCAATTCACAAAGTACCTCGGAGACTCCATCTCAAAGCGTACTCATAAGCTATTTGTCATTGGCCTCAATGCAGTCAATCAAAATACCTTTTATGTTGTTTTCAAAATACACCATTGTAAATCGCTCCTTGAACATCCGTCTTCCTTCTGCTCCCATTGTATGCCTTGCATTCTTATCATCCAACAATCGTTGTATCGCATCAGCAAGAACTTTGGAATCCTGCGGTTTCACCACAAATCCATTTTTTCCGTCCTTCACCTCATCCCTTATTCCGCCCTCGTCGGTAGAGATTACCGGCAGTCCATTCATCATAGCCTCTATGATGACCAAAGGGAAACATTCGTTGAAATAGAAAGTTGGAAAAACGAAAATATCAGCCGTTTGCAAAAACGCCTCCTTATCTTTGCCATATTTCCTGCCATGATACACGGCGATATCATCCAATCCCCTTGCTTCAATCTCCAGTGCAAATCTCCGACCATCCAGTTCTTTTGTCTCTCCTCCAACAAAGTCGCAAACGAATCTGCATCCCCTTTCTTTTAATGTTTTCAGCGCATCGAGTAGGACCAACACTCCCTTGGAAACTATCAAGTTAGACAAGAACAGAATGTGCGGTACATCATTATGCCTTTCCGCAGAAGTCATTTTGCTATTCGTATCGGGAATCCCATTAGGGCAAATCATCACCTGCTCACGTTTCACAACCTTTTCTATATCAGCATACAGTTGCCACGACAGCAATATAACCTTCGTGTTCCGATATACCATAGGCAGCAACCATCGGTAAATATGCCTATCCACATCTTTAGCCATCCCCTTGTTATGTTGGTGTATCACCACTTTATGCCTAAAAAGTTTGCACAGCAGTACAAACGGAGCATCCTTCAGAAAGCCCACTCCATGGCAAGTGATGGCAAGATAGCACAGGTCGTACTTGCGCGTAGTCAACAGCCAAAGCGTCTTGGCATAAGCCCCGATGAACCTCACCGCCTTGCGTGCATACAGCGACCACGACCTTTTGTCAATCTCCTCCATCGTGCGCGAAGTGGAAAGATTCACAAAGTCCATCTCAAACTCATCGTTCAGCACGCTACTCTCCTTGATGCTCTGGCTCACCATTGACGAGCCATGTACTGGCGGCGGCAAGGGACAAACAAACAGAATCTTTGCATTATTTTCCAACATAATACCTAAATAACTTATAACTATTAACAGAGATAGAAATCCTCTAATCTATAATTCCCATCCTGCAATAGGTTTGACCGACTTAGCTGGTGAGCCAACAATCAGACTATTGGATTCAAACTTGCTTCCCGATACAAAACTTGTTGCACCAATAACGCAATTGCTCGGCACATGCGAGCCTTTCAAGATAGTTACTCTGCAGCCTATCCATACCTTATCCCCAATACGAACCTCTTTGTCGGGATTCATTTTTTGGATACACCCCTTGTCACTATAGATGGAATGTGTGTCACTATCCATTACCAAACAATTCCAGGCAAACTGTATGTCACGCCCCATAATGATGCTTTTGTAACATACAAACTGCGAGTTGGCACTTACAGCAAAGTTATCGCCAAGATACATCCTTGCTCCATGCTTAACGAATATCTTCGTTCCCAGTCCGATGTGTGCAGTGTGCTGAAATACCAATTCTCCGCCTCTTTCCACCGTCAAGCAAGTGGTATGCTTGGGGTCCGAGACATCAGCTTCATGGGATCCAATAACAATCATAGCCATACCTACATGATTATCATCTTCAATTATTATTCGTCCTTTAACGCTGACGCGTGTTCCATAGCGGACATAAAACGGTAGCTTCAGCGCCTGTTTCAGTGGCAGGTGGCGGAAGTTAAACCATAATGATTTGGGCAAAGACAGTAAATATTTAAAATAGATATTCATGATTCTTTCGACCGAACTAAAAATTTTTCCCCAAACTTTCGCGTGTCATTGATAATCTTGCAAGGATTACCGACCACAATAGAATAATCAGGAATATTCCCTTTCACAACAGATCCGGCTCCAATGATACAAAATTTTCCAATCTTGGTACCAGGTAAAATCACGGCTTCAGCACCGATGAAACTATTTTCTCCAATGCTGACGCCATTATAAGCAAGAGCATGAAATGAAGAAATACATTCATTAACCTTATTGATAGCTATCAACCCTTTTAGAAAAGACCAATCATGTGTAAGGATTATCACATTAGTAGAAATAACTGCCCCCCACATTATGGTCAATCCTCCAGATGGGTCTAAATGCGAATGTGAGTCAATGTATTCCGGACTTCCAATAAAAATGACACCCGCTTTCTTATGGGCTCTTACAATCCATTTGTCATACCCCTTCTGGCTAATCAGTTTTATTGCTACAGCATACCAACGAAATACATAATAACCTATTCTGTTCATGTAACTCATATTTTATACTAATCGTTTATCTCATTTTAAAACATCAATTCCATTGTATTCAGACAATGAATAACTAAATGCGAAAAGCCCATGTTTACCTCCCTATTAGTTTTTTTACATCTTTAATATCAGCTACTTTATCATAAGAATGGATGGTGAAAATCCTTCTCTGAATAAATTCTGGCATCAAGGCAAGAAGCAATATAGGATAAGTTTCTTTCGCAAACGGCCTATAAACAAGTGACTTCATACACTCACAAATGGTCTTCCACCTATCACCATACCGCAAGTTCGTACTAGCCTTCATTTTGTAGAAACGACCTATGAAATGCCTCAATTCATGTTTTCTTGAATACTCCGTTTTCAGTAATAATTTCAGTCCATCGCAAACAGGGTCTCCTTCATCATTTGGGCGAGTTGGCCTTTCTGTAAATGAATTTGTAGCTGGCATCATATAAACAGCTGTCGCTTTCTTTGTATATGCCCAGTCGGTTTTTATTGCAATTCTGGCCCAAGTCAGCAAGTCTTCACCTGAAGTAACCCCCAGAGGAAAACCGCCAATCTCTTGTAGCAAGGACTTCTCAACACACACGGCACTACTCCATACGGGGGGATGGGAGCAACTACATACTTCAAAATAATTGGTTAACAAACCTGTATCTCCATTGAAAGGCAGCTTGTTAAGAATGATCCGATGATTCTCTCCATTTAGGTTATTGACATAGCACGTAGCCCACGCTCCGCTCTTAGGAAATTGATGTATCAGATTTGTAATAGATTCCAGATGATTCTGTTTCCATGCATCATCAGCATCAAGAAAAGCCACATACTCACCACGTGCCTCTGCTGTGCCACGATTACGCGCAGCACTCACACCGCCATTTTTCTGCCTCACTAATCTTATTCTTTCGTCATTGAATGCCTCCACAATAGCAGCGCTATTATCCTTACTGCCATCATCCACTACAATTACCTCAAAATCCTTGTACGTCTGATTGAGTACGCATTCCAGTGTCTGCGCAATGCTCTTTTCCTTATTATATAAAGGTATAACAACAGATATCATTAATTCAAAATATTATGGAATTATTTCTTCTTCAAATTCTCTGTTTTCAGTCAAGTCAATTGTCTTAAGGAATATGCCGAACAGCATAAACGGCAGTACATAGCCTTGTTGGGCGTATGTGATGACATTGTCAAATCCCATGCAAAAGAAACAGGCGGCAAAGGCTCCTGCGGTTGTGCCGCCCAAGAGTGTCAACATCTTATTGCTCCTATACCTCCATGTGATGGCCAGCACCTTAAACAACATGAATACGGCAAACAAAATATAGAGACACAAACCGATATTGCCTGATTCCGACATCATCTGCACCCAATCAGAATGAATAAGAACCAATCCTCCCTTACTGTTTATGTCCTTCAGCCATCCCAAGGCTCCACCACAGCCACTACCGAACGTGGGATTTGGATTGTAGCAGTGATTCATTATCCTTTTCCACATGTATTCGCGTCCGCTAGTTTCGATTTTAGCCTTGCCTACATTACTGATTGTAACGGTTTCTGCCTGTTTGCCAAACATTTTCTCTCTTACGGGTTTGACAAAGAATACGGAGCCAACAAAGAGTGCTATCAAAAGCATCACGGCTGGAACAGCCCGTCCTTTTTTATAGGCTAAAAACAGAAGTGAAAGACCAAGAATGGATGCGCCGATGCCTGTTCGCACACTCTCCAATATCAATGATAAAAACAACAGTCCTGCTGCATATAAAAATTTCCTTTCAGACGTAAAAATATACAGCATTACGGGAACGCCTATCAGTATTGCATAAAAGTCTGCCAAAGAAGCGTATGCAACGAATGTTCCTCCGGTTCCAAAACAAAGAAACCCATAAAGTGGACTAATCAACTTAGCAGATACTCCACCTATCAGAAATGAATAGATTACACAGATTAGTACTGTACGCTTCAGAAATATCCATAAGTCCAGACTATCTTCAATGGCATTATATCCCATCCAAAAATAGAGTATCGGTAGGCAAAATTTGACAATCATCATCCAGCCTTGAGAGACATAGTGAGAATAGGTAAGCGTATATAGATTCCATAATATGAAAATCAGGTATATCGTCATCACACCATCCCATTTCTTGACCCATCGGCGTAACATCAACAACATGAAGAATATCCATATAGCATATTTCACCAGTGATAGTGGTCCTAAAAACACCATTGCCGTCATTACACTGAATATCATAAACGACAAATTGTTGTTGCATTCATAATATTCGCCAACCTTAAACGGATGTTTTATGATCATTGTGCCACCGGAAGCATACTTATAGGCATAGTACAGAAGTATGACCGTGATTATTGCGTTAATGACAATAGCCATAATTACAATTTCGAATACAAGTTATTGATTAATTCAGAATAATGTGCAAATGAAAATCTTGCTACATGACCGATGGCATTCTGTTTCATGGTCATAAGCAATTCCCTGTCATTTACAAGCCGTATGGCTTTTTCTGCAAGCGAATCCGATGATTCCGGTTCATGCAACAAACCTACCTTACCATTACTTACCACTTCCGGTAATCCTCCGGTATTTGCCGCAACCACTACACATCCCCGTGCCATTCCTTCTATTGCAGTCAGTCCGAATCCTTCGCTGCGCGAAGGTATCAACAGTATGTCTATGCTGTCATAATACGCTTGCAAAGCCTCCTGTGGTTGTACGCCTGCAAACTTAACGACTTCATTCAATCCGGCATCATTCTTCTGTTGCTCCATTAGTGGACATAGCGAGCCATCACCCACTACTAACAAGCGCGTATTTGGATTCATGGCATGAATTTTTGCAAAAGCAGGCACTACCAAGTCCATTCCCTTGATAGGCTCCAGGCGGCTTACAACTCCTATGGTTATCACTTTGCCGATTCGTTGTTCTTTATTGGCTATGGAGATATAAGGTGGCAAGTTATTGTAAATGGTAAAATGATTGCCATGTCGGGTTAACTTCATTTCAGCTTTATACATTTGCGAATTTCCGAAGAACGATTTCTCTGCTCGTTCTGTAATACATTGAAATGCTGTAAGTATATATCGCGAAACGAAGTGTAATAATCGCAAAGAAAGATAGATGTCGGCAGCCGTATGAGCCGTCGCTACTATGCGCTTGATACCTAACAGACGTAATATGATAATAGGAATGGCGCCCGGTGCCATGTACTGCACATGTACCACATCGGGACAGCATGATTTTACTACTCGCCCGAGTCCTTTGAACAGGAACGTCAATGTATGCCATACTCCGACAGGTCGTGTACCATCGGAACTCAGCAGCTTCACCTTGCTACCAGCCTGTTCATAGCACTGTACCATGTCAGGCGAATATTCAAAGTAACAAACTGTCGTCACCTCGTGTCCACCATCCACCAAGGCTTGCACCAGATTCAGTGTCTGTATCTCAGTACCACCTGTCAGCAGGCACGGAATACATACCAATACTTTCATTTATTGAAAATCTTATGTTTGTAATATGCCAATGTTGGCCCTAAATCAGTAAGGCAGACATTGATGAAGCAACGGGTCTTGAGGAAGTCCTTCAGCCAGTGCCATAGGGTGATGTCCCCCTCTTTCACATAGAGCAGGTCGATGCTATAGTTCATCATATAGGTACGACGAAACCTACTCCAGTCTATCTTATGTGCAGAATCTGCATAAAGAGCATGCAGATTGACGCCTGCACATGTGGAGGTATATGCTAGTCCCTCATTGCGGAAATTAACCTCCATAAAATAGTTTTTCCCTTCTTTTGTGTGGAGAAACTCCACGCTAAAGGGGCCATGATAGCCTGACTTCTTGATAAATCGATTAATGGCAGCTATATCTACATTAAATTGATTTATGTGTTCAAACACGCCAAAAGCTCCTGCACCTACCAGTCGTGGCCAATGGCGATACTTATGAATTGCACCACCCATCACCACGCCCCGCTCGGTACTGACCCCAACAGCATCAATTTCATACTCTTTCTTAACAAACTCCTGAATAATCAAATATTCGCTGTAACTCTCCTGCCTCAATGCATCTGCCAGTTGATTCTCGGAATGGCAGATATGTATGTCGCTTTTTTCCCCTTTACTGCTTACCAGCGGTTTAGTAATAACTGGGTAGAGTAAATCCTCTGGTATACGTTCTCCACGATGATAAACAATAGAGTGAGGAACAATCAGTCCACATTCTTTAGCCAGTTTGCATTGCGCTTCCTTATTGAAAAGTACTCCCAGTTGTTTGCCCCTACAAGGAGTGAGGAATAGCTTACTGAGTTGAGGTTCTCGTGCATCCACCCATTCTGCTGCCGCATCGAAGGTAGTCATCAGAAGCTGTCCCTTCTCCGCAGCCAACTGTCGAAGCACCACTGTGCATTCATCCAATTCGCTAATCACATAGAGGTTGCCATGCCTAAGGTATTTGCTGTACCGCACGTAGCAGTTATCCTGCTGACAAACTAGAATCAATGTAAAAGGAACTTTACCCTCACCAAAGCTGCGAACGGCACTGAGTGTGTTGTGCGTGGAATCTCCTATAATAATAACTTTCTTCATCTAACTTCAAAATACAATTCCTTATTCCATCGGTTGGCCTTCACGAACATCTCGGGCAAGACGCCGCTCCAGGGCATGCCGCAGGGTGCTTGTGGGAGAATATAGGCATTGATAGCCTCCTGCTTGCAGCAGTACTCCCGCTTGTCCATACGCAAAATGCGCGCGTTGCACCAGTCTATCTTCCAACAGTTGTAAAACCAAAACCATACACAGTATTCGTATTGCGTGATTTGGGTGTGATGAGAGTTGCACAAGGCCGCTGCAATCTCCGCCGTATGAACATGATCGGGCCATCCTTCCCCTTGGCGATGGGGATAATATACCACTGCATCCCGACATTCTTTCAGAAGAGCATCCAGCAAAGCTCTCAGCCGAGCCAACTCAGGGTGTTCTACTGAGATTTCCCCGTCGGGAAAGTCCAGAAAGTGGATATGCTCCTTGCCCAGCCCATAGAGAACCGCTGCCTTGACCGTCAGATCCCGTCGCCGTGCGATGAGAGTCGCTTCATCCAAAGTGCAACAACCGCTGTGACTTTTTCCGCCGCCAGTCATCACAATCAGCTCCACCCGCTTTCCCTTCGCCAGCATCCGCTGTATCAACCCACAGCAGCCAAATACTTCATCGTCAGGATGCGGGGCGAAAATAATGGCGGTTTCGGGCAAGGGAAACAAAGACTTATGCGAGATTAACTGACGAATGGTCTGTATGCGAATTCTTCGGATAAAATCAATTATAAATTTCATTTATTAATAAATGTTTCGTATATTTTATCAAGATACTTCTTTGGATGCCACAGAGTCTCGTAACATGTATATGAGTTTTTAGCATAGTTGTCGTAATCATGCACAATATCATTTATTGCGTCATTTATTTGGGCAGGGTCGTCAATCAATATACCGCACTGATAATCTTCAAGATAGGATAGAGAGTGTACTTTTGTTGCAATTACAGGAATCCCACACTTCAAATAATTACCAATCTTACCTGCGGCAAGACCCATATTTTCTGCCCTGTATCCAAGTTCTGCCAAAGAATATAGTGCAATACCTATCTTTGCTGAAGCAACAAGTCTGTCAAGTTCTTCATTAGAAACCGGTTTCGTTGAAAAGAAAACTTTTTCACTATCTGAAACCAGACTCTTTACGGACTGGAAATAAGAATCATGATCGACAATATGACTGGTGTGAAAAACCAATACATTATCCTCTGACCATTGCATTGCAGCCTCAGCCAGCTCTTTGCTACAGAACCACTTTCCTAAACCACCAGAATGTAGAATGATGTTCTTGTCGGATGGGATTTGCAGGCACTCGGCAAGATAATTGTCATGTACTCTATGTTCATCTGTATAAGATGCATTCGGTAGAAACAGTATCTGACCATTTCTTAAGTTGCAATATTTGCTAATAAATTCAGCATGCCAATGGTCGTGTGTGATTATGTAATTTGCAGCTTCTATTTCATTCAATTCGACAGTTTTATTTATATCGGGATATTCCAATATAAAATTAATGTATGTGAATGAAAAATACTTCTTCAATATCATCAATAAATGACTCGCGTAATTATCACCTCCTATATAATAATTGGATTTACTAAAAAGTATATTCTTTATCGTAGCAAGTAAAAGTTTAGCTGAAGTAGGCAGTTCAAACCTCTTAGTGCGCTGTTTGACAAGCACCATTTTAACATTCGAGAAACGACTCAAATCAGAAACCGGATAATTCTCGTTAACAGCTGAGATGATAGTAATGTCAACACCTTTTTTGGCAAAATCAACTATAAGAGTTTTTAAGTTCGGAATTTTGTCAAGAAATGGGACCCTTAACAACAATGTAATCTTCATGTTTTATATGAATTATTTTAATATGTGTTCTATTTCTTTCATTGCGGATTTATATTTGGTCAGCATTGTTGCCGCAAATTTCTTACATTTATCCTTATCAAAATGTAAGAATGCATTTACTACATCTTTGACCTCTGGAATATTATTTTGATTATATGCGTAAACATTAGATAGGAAATCACCTCGTTTCAAAATATCATAGATTTTACTTGATTCGGGGATTTTCTTATGCCAAATCATTGGTATTACGGTTTTAAAAGTACCATATTGGTCAAAGCAATAGAAAGGCACTGAATTGTGTAAACTGACTATTATTGGATGCATAAGTTCTCCGATATAACCCTGAGAATACTTAATAAGGTAATACCAATCAAGCGTAGGAAGTGGTAATGAAACAGAATATTTTGTATTATATTCTTTTAGTTTTCTTGGCATTGGGAAAGAAACACATGAGCAACCAGTAGCATCTTCCACTTGAGTGATGATGCGGTTAACATAATCGCAAGAAAGATAATCATGACAGAAACTTATCAAAATATAATTCTTGGGTAATTTATACTTTTTAAGTAAATCTGCTTTAAGAACAGAGTAAGAGGTATTTATATTGAAAGCGAATACTGGGTCAGGAGTTACTGTTACATCCTGACGACCGCAAATGTACTTAACCATATTACAAGTCCAATCATCCCGGAGACTTAAAAAACCAAAATTCCCCAAAAGACGTTTTAGCTCATTAAGCTCCGCATGGTTATATCGAAAATATGGTGCACTCTGAGAGGAAATTGAAAATCCAACACATGGTATTGGCTTGGGGAGAAAATCATTGAAACTACCCCAAAAAGCATTGGGTAAATCATGTGTAGCACCAACAGGACCATTAGAAACGAACCTCATTGACTTGATGTCCAAATGCTTTCTGTTTTTCTGGGGCGAGTAATCGAAAAGAGCATCGCTTCCTATAAATACAGCTTCTATATTCAGTCTTTGTATTTCTTTAGCCACATCCTCTACTGTACGGCAAAGACGTGAAACTGGCATTTGAGACTGTGAGAAAGAAAACTGTTCGTCGTATTGGCAAGAAGGAACTTCTGTACGATAAAACTCTTCCAAATCATGAGGATACCAATTCAATACGATTGGTTCATACCCGTTATTCCTGAAATACCCAATTGACGAAAGAGTCTGCAATTGAGCCCCAAAATTTATGACACAATGATATGTCAGTATTCCTATTCTTTTCATCTTTAACTTTTCTTACGTGCAGGAGTCAAATAACCATATTCGGCATAACCCATGACTGCACAAAAAATAATTGCATAGTCATTAGGTATATTGAGAAGTCGTCTAAGAACTTTGTCGTCTTGTGGTGTATGTTGCCCCCAAGTTAACACTGTACCAGTGATGCCAATTGTTTGTGCCGCAAGAAATACATTTTGTGCCCCCAAACTTGTGTCTATAGAAGGAAGATACATCTCTGATGGCCACACATAGCCGCGAACATTAGCAGTAAAACACCAGAAAGAAGGAATGTTATTTCCAAACCCCGTACCTCCCGCACAGCATTTCAGGCACTCTTTTGCCAGATTCTGTTCGTTAGCAACAAAAATACGTATAGGCTGTTTGTTGCAACTGTTAGCAGCCCAATTAGCTACATCCTTAAGTTGTGTGACAACCTCATCGGTAACCGCTTTATCAGTAAAACAGCGATTAGAGCGTCTTTCCTTGACAAGTTGCTCAAGTTGTTCAAAGCTAATCTGACTTATAGGGGACTCTTGACGAACAGGTGTGAACTGTTCTGGATGTGACTGCAAAGTCTCATATTTAGATATCTTTTCTGCTGCCCAAAGGACTGTGGGGTCATTGGCATACTCTGTATGCTGAACTTTCTTAACAAGCTCTTTAAGGTCATTGTAATATACTTTGCTGTGACCTGGGGCTGCATCTTCACGATGGAGTCCCTTGTCTATAATATGACCGAACTTTCGCATCAGCATCAAGTCCTTGTTGATGTGATCTTCAAGAGATAAATCAAAACATTGCTCCAACTCCTCAATTGCATTCTTGTAGTATTTGGGGACAACGATAAATCCATTAGCAAGTAGCTTGTACCAACGATATGGTATAAACTTACGCAATAACTTACCACTAATATTCATGTTCTTATTATTCTATTATAACCATTTAGTAAACTGTTTGATGGGAGATATAGGAAATCCTGCATATATATACCCACTTCTTTTTATTGTTCCTTTTACAAATGAACTAGAACCGATAATTATATTATCGGAAATATTGGCGTTTTTACCTATAAATGAGTTTGCTCCTATCCATACATGGTTGCCTATATGTATTTCTTGATCACAATTGATTTGTTTATCATTATCAAATATTTGATGCATGTCCGTATCCATAATATTAACGTACCATGATATAGCGACTTCTCTACCTATAGTTATTTTTTTTTGCACAAAAGATGCGAGAGTATTCGTTAATATATGTTCCATTTTGGATTGATAGTGAAACATTAGACTTTACTACGACTTTAATCCCCTTGTAAAAATCAACACATCCATCTACGACAAGGGTTCCATTTAATAGAAACTGAGCAGGAACGTTTGTCGTTCCTGAAATACCAACTATTAATACACTTTTAGGTGTTGCAAATTTTACCCCCCCCTTGCTAGATATTATAGTATTGCCTATCACGCAACAACCTTTGAACTTTATTGAATAGAAAATAGTCTTACAAATGTTCATCTTGAATTTATAAACTCTGATATGCCCCAGAGCCCTGATAACATGACATACCCATATAATATGAATTTTCTTATTTAAATCGATGTACAACGTTTTTAAACTGCGGTACGCAAGTGTACATTAACATGAATGTAATCAACGAATACGAACCCGCAATAATCACACTATATGTAATCCAACTCAAAAACGATGTGTTGTTTTGGAAAGGAACAAAAATATGGCTTGCAAAATATACAATCGTCATGGGGAGAAGTATAATGGAATAAAGACGAAGAACTCCCCGGATATATTCCCAAATACTATCTTTAAACCCCCAATGGTATAGAAGATATGGTTTCCAAATATTTACAATAAGGAGCTGACTTATAATACCACCCATCAAGACACCGGGAAGTCCCCATAAAGCGCCACAACCACATGCTACCCCTAAATTAATGACAATCTCGGCAATAGGAGCCCAAACATCCCAGAAAAGACCATAACCATAATTGAATTGCATGATGCCACCACGTGTATAGCTGATGAATACGTTGACCACA
This sequence comes from Bacteroides sp. AF25-5LB, assembly GCF_003602965.1. Taxonomy (NCBI): domain Bacteria; kingdom Pseudomonadati; phylum Bacteroidota; class Bacteroidia; order Bacteroidales; family Bacteroidaceae; genus Bacteroides; species Bacteroides sp. AF25-5LB. Next base: position 18,446 of record NZ_QTMC01000010.1, on the reverse strand, counting down.
ATGAGGAAGACAACAATGCTGTCTAATATGTATTGGTCGCCTAACCAAAGCCTGATAAACGGATCAATGAGCATGTAAATGCAAAATGAGATGACTCCACCAATGAAATAACGTATTGACAGAAGCTCCCAAAAGACTTTCTTGATGTTGTTCTTGTTCCCTTCTGCAATGAGGTTGCCAACACCGGCACCGGTACTTTCAAGAAAGGTATTGATGAACTGAGCGAGCTTGTCAGTTATGATGGTATAGTTGCCGTAAAAAGCTACCATCTGCAAACTTGCAAATGCATAAATTAAAAAAGGTACAGTCTGCCACTGTACGATACCGCTAATTTTCTGTATAAACAGTTGTTTGGTATATTTTATAACTTCAGGATACTTTTTAAACAGTCGATGACCTTCCTTCAATTCTGTTTTTAGCCATGGATAGGTTTGGTTAATCTTCCAGTTAAGAATAAACGAATATACGATTCCAAAAACTAATTCGAAGGCAACCCAAAGATAGTAGCTGCCAGTATAATAGGCTGATACCATCTGAACCAATATCTTGATGATGTTTGAAGTCTGGAAATAGCTGACAACCACATAGTTCCTTTGGTCTGCCCCAAGAAGATTCTGTCGATAATTGATGAAGTAACCAATAAGTGTAGATGCCAGAAAAGAATAGTAGGCAAAATATATGAGAGCAAAATCGAAATTTGTATGGGGAAATATTAACGGAAGGAATGCTGACAATATTAGGCCAACCACGAGAATAATGATACCTATCCAACGATAGAGGTAGCCAAGAACGGATACAACCTCGTTAATTTTCTGTCTGTCATGGTCAAAGAGTGGCTTGTAGAGTACATAACCGATAGCTGTCGCTATGCCCAGTTCTGCAAGGTTGAGAAAACCGAGCAGGTTCTGGAGAGCGCCCGTAAAGCCTACAAAATCGGCTCCAAGAGTATTGAGGAATATCTTTCGCGAAAAGAAAGATAGACCAAGAATGATGAAATAGAAGATAAGATTAACCCGTGCGTTGAGCATGGATTTCTTAACTCGTGAATCTGTTTCCGCCATAAAATATCATCAACCGATTAAGAACTTGCCTACTTTTGTCATCATAAGGAGTCTTGTGAGAATCTATGAGATAAAAAGCGCTATGAGAAAAAATCCAAGTGGAAAAAGTATCTCATGATTTGCGGCTAAAATATCGAGATGGAAAATACGCTTTGACGTATTGCTTAACAGCAGTAATTCTACCCAATTATGGAAAATATAGATACCAAAACTATAGGTTGAAAAGCTGATTATGCAATTTGAGACCCGCTGACTGGTCCAATCTATTTTGGTTGAAAGATACCAAAGTGCAATGACCATAGAGGCGTTGCCAAGCGTAGCATACCACGTATCTTCGCCATAAGCTCTAATATCTACCATTGCATATATAATGTATAGTGAAACTAACAGTAAAAATAAACGATATTTCGACAGTATGTTACAAATTACATTATGATATTGACACACCAAACCTCCAAGATAAAACCAAAAGAACCATTTATGAATGTTGTGCAAACCTATATACATTGGTACAAACTTTGGTAAGCTTGCACACCCCAGTGTAATCATTAACAAAGGAATTGTTAGCCACAATTTTTTCATAAAGCCATAGTATATGATAAAGCACCAAAAAAGCATTGGTAAAAACCAAAGATGCCAGTATGTACCTTGTATAATAGGGTCTAGTGGTCGCCAATCACCAGTAGTAATCATGAAAAACCAACTGAAAACAAGGAAAGGAAGCAAAATGCGCTGCACCTTTTTTCTAACAAGCTCTTTCCATGTATTGTATTTACCTAATGAAAGAAGGTATGAGAATAGGAATCCTGACACAAAAACAAACATAGGCATGGCTATACATATCAGTACCGATTGATTGAATTTCTCATATATTTGTGAATACATCTGATTGGTAGCATCATCAAAATGCACATACATCATACCGTATGCATGAAAGGCCACAACTACAATAATGGATATGCCACGAATTATCGACAAATTATCCAAATGTTGTTTCCTAACGGATGTGTTATCTATTTTTGATTTTTTCATTGTTGAAAGCAAAAAATGATTGTATACGATTATTTTATAAGTATCCAGATTCGCTTAATATTTCATGGAAAAGTTTTCCTGTGTCATTCAAGCAGTAACTTTCGTGATTAGATTAGTGAATTTATTTTAAGTCATGCCATTTCTACTCTTAATGCATTATATTTTTTAGCGTTCTAAATAAACCTTTTAGATACCACATCTGCACTTGTTACTTGTGGTTGGGATAGCTTCTCATCACGTAATACACTTCGATAAGCGATGAAGACGATTTCGTTGGTCTGCGAAGCCGCTTTCAACACCTGTTGAAGCCGCTTTTATTCTTTCTCCCATCTACAAGTCCTTGACAACGGTTTCCATTTCCGCTTCCAATTGGCGTATCGCCCGCATATCAGGGAGGACAGGATCTGCCTTTCTTGCCTGATAAAGCGCATGGAGATGGATGAAATCCTCTTGATAGTTGTAGATGCCGAGGGTGGCGGTGCGGAAGATGGCTTCCAGTCCTTTGTTCAATTCAAGGTACTGGTGTCTGATCTGATGGTACACTTCGGGATTGTATTGCCGAAGCAGCACCTTGAATGCGTTATGCCGCAAGACAACTCGTCTGCCATCCTATTGGTAGTGGGCACGAAGGGCCGGACGGTACTGTGACAAGATGGATTGATTGAAATCCATGGCGCAGAACACAACGAAAAAACATAGATGGAACTGGAGCAGATCTTCTGTAGAGCATCCGTTCGCAGTAGCCATATCCACGAAGTTGAGCCATGCCTGGCGGTCACATGCCAGTTCCTCAACCAGCACGTTGTCACTCCCATTGACCAATCGGTCTATATAATCCGTGGAATAAGGATTGGATTTCATTTCCTCGCACATCTGTGCCATCATCGCTTCCCGCTCTTCCTGTGGCAACGCAGGCGGAATAAGTGCGGCAAGATGCTCTTGGGTCTTGGAGTCCGAGAGCAGTTCGTCGTTGGTGATAAGAGAGAGTTGGTCTGCCAGTTCGTCCTTCATGTCTCGCAGCAACTCCCGTGTGGTTTCTGCCGCCATCTTCGCCGATTCGGGCGAGTGGCGGAAGATGATGTGGAACGATTCGTGCAGCATGGTAAAGTACAGCTGTACGAGCACCTGTCCGCGTGCCTCCTCACGCTGTTCCGGCGAGCGGCGGTCCAGGTGCAGGCGTTGCACCTCCCCGGCGGAACGCATCGAGGTGGCGGCGTGCTACCTCATAGTCATCCAGTTCAAGGAAGGCATGGAACAGGGCATAGCGGCATACCGTCTCACCGATGTCCACGCCGTCTCCCATGGCAAGGTTGTAGAGCGAAAAGATAGTCTGCACCGTGGGCGACCTCGGGAACTGCCTGTATGCCGTAGTAATGACGGAGCGATTCGGCCATCTGCCGGAATATATGGCTGTGGTCAATATTCATTTTCTGCTAACTGGATGGTTTGCGAGAGGGTGAGGTGACTGCGCTCAAAGCCGTAGCTTTCCGAAGCATAGCGCATGTCGGTAAGGGAATCCGTACCTAAACTGTCGCATATCTGGCGGAGTGCCGCCGCCACAAACGAGGATGCCCCTTGCAATTGATAGACGGGGAAGGCTGTATCGGGATGACCGTCGAAATGGCTGACGGTGACCCAGCTCAGAACCATATCCATTTGGTGGATAATCTCCTGCATCAAAGCGAACTTATCCCGGTCGAAAGTTACGGAGAAGTTTACAGTGATGGTGTTCTCGTTGATTTTGAAAGGTTTGCTTTCACGGCTTTCCTTCTCCCGTGCCTTCCATCGGTCACGGGCGATGATGCTGTTGATGTGCTCACGGAGGTTGTTCACCGAACTGCCCTTCTGGAGGTGGGTCGCCACTCCAAGGAGGATGCTTATGAACTCTTTGGTGACCACCCGGTCGGAGTTGACACTACCCACACCGAACAGCCATGCCACTACCTCCGCCACTTCACGCGCTTTGGTGGCACGTTGCAGTAGGCTGAGGGTGCCTTCAAAAAGCCTGCTCTCCTTCGCCATGTCGAAGAATTCCCGGTACTTCTCTATAGGGTCTTTTCGTTCATTTCAGGATGTTTTAGGGTGCTGGAAACCGAACAGGATTAAATGGCAAGGAGTCTGTTCCTGAACATTCGGAAGCGTTTCCAAACGAGTATGGGAATAGGCAAAAGTCTGAATTAACTTTGCTGACGTAACCCGGTTACAGAGCGTTCTTTGACAGCTTGACACAACAACCATAGCGAGGGAATGCACCTTATTATTATTGGATTAATTCTATTTTCTAACCTCTGCCGGGCACAGTTTAATAATGGGCTGTGTAAATACCAAGTCCCATACCGGCAATGGGCAATTGTTATGATCAATTACAGTGTATTCTTGCTCCCCAATCCACAGAACAAAGAAGCGGCGCCCAAAGCTTTCGCCAAGGCTCAGGTTTCGGAAGTGATGTCGTTCCGTGGTTTTGTGCAGCACATCGCCGACCACGGAGGTCACAAGCGCGGCACAGTGAAAGGCGTGCTCTCCGATATGTGCGAGTGCCTGGTGGAAATGCTGCTGGAGGGCAAGAAAGTGCAACTTGACGAGTTGGGCGACTTCTGGCTGTCGCTGACCAGCACGGGTGCGGAGAACTGCCAGAAGTTCACTGCCGCCAACATTAAGGGTGTGAACATACTCTTTACACCGGGGGCCGACTTTGAGAATCTCATTGACCGTGCCGAGTTCAATCCCGTGGCAAGCCGTGTGGCGCAAGTGGCTACGCTGAAGGCGGAGAAATCCGGCATTGGCCTTGTGGACATCGACACCGCAAAAGGCAAGAAGCCGACGGACGGTGGTAGCGATGATTCCGGCAACACAGGAGATAACGATGAAATGTTGCAGTAACATGAGAGTTATGGATTTATTGATAATTGTCTTATTAAAAACAAAAAGTAACATGAAGAAAAAATGGAAAACCGTACTGTTGTACATCGTCCGTATCATCGAATTGCTCATCAGTGGTGCCGCAGGCGGCATGTTGGGAGGTAACTTATGAGAACCATCACCCTGATTATCGTGCACTGTTCCGCCAATAAGGCGGACAGCGCACTCCGCATGGCAGACATCGACCGCTACCATCGCTCCCTCGGTTGGCTGGGCTGCGGCTACCACTATGTGATTCCTACTGACGGCACCATCGAAGCGGGCAGACCCGAAGAAATGATTGGAGCATATTGTAAGAACCATAACCGTCATTCCATCGGGGTATGCTATATCGGTGGTTTGGCTGCCGATGGCAAAACTCCCATGGACACCCGGACACCTGCCCAAAAGAAGGCTTTGGAGCGGTTGCTTGCGGACTTGCATCGCAGATTCCCTAAAGCATTGATTGTGGGTCATCACGATTTGGAACCTACGAAAGCATGCCCCTGTTTTTCAGTGGCAAGTCTTCGATTTTAGTTATCTTCCTCGCTATGGTTGTTTCCCAAGCTGCAAGACAATGGGTGTCGCTGCCTGTCAAGCCATAGAAGCCGTTCCTCAACAGCCATTCGGCTTTCTTTTTGACTTCCGACCCATAGCCACCAACGATACTGGACAGATTGAGCTGGAAAGCGACATTTATACGATTTAACTGTTCGTAATCTTTCAACTCCATATACACATACCGTTCAGGATGTGCCAGGACGGGGACATAGCCTTTCGACTTGATGCGGAGCAGGATGTTGTTCAATCCCATCGGAGGGTTAAAATAAGAGGTTTCCACCAACAAATGGTCGCCGTTCTCACCCAAAGGTAGCAGGTCGTTCTTTTCCAATCGTTCCTCGAAGAGGTTATCGAGCATATTTTCAGCCGCAAGATGTAGCGTTATCGGGCCGGTGTAGGTGGCTTGTAGTTCCGCGAAACGCTCCCAGAGGTGTGCTGTAGTATTGGGGATGTCTTCCATGATGTGCGGCGTCAACCACACGGATTTCACACCCAACTCCTCATACAGACGCAATATCTCCAACGCCTCCTCCATAGTCTGCACCCCGTCATCCACACCCGGCAGAATGTGCGAGTGCCAGTCGGTAAACCCCTCGAATATGCCGCTATCTTTCAGCGGGATGCGTTTTCTGAAAGGCCACACAATGATATGAAGATTTTATTTGCAACATTAATTTCTAATTATTTGACAACCAGTTATTTACCACGATACTTTTCATCGGAGCTGTAGTGGTATCCCGAACCGTAACCGTAGTGGTAACCATACCGATAGCCGTAACGGTATCCGTAGCGACCACCGCTTCCCTCGGTTCCGTTCAGGATCAGGGACATGTTCTTGTATTTTTTCTCCTCGTAGATTTTCTCCAATTCAGCAAGCATACTCCGTTCAAGTAATCCTGCACGAACTACGAAAATGGCACGGTCTGCCAGCTTCTCGATAATCTGCGTGTCTGCCACTAATTCGATGGGCGGACAGTCGATCAGCACATAGTCGTATTGTCCCCTTACGGTATCTATCACCTGCTTCAGGCGTTCGTCGAACAATAGTTCCGTTGGGTTGGGAGGAATCGTCCCCACGGGTAGTATATCCATAGATTTTTGCTTCGGATCGGATACGATGATTTCGTTCAGGTTATCGATACGGCCTCCCAAATAGTCGCTCAATCCCTTGGCAGGAGAGTCGATATAGGATGACGCAGATCCGTGACGCAGGTCACCGTCGATTACCAACACTTTCTTCCCTTTGATGGCAAAGCTCACGGCGATGTTCATGGTCAGGAACGATTTGCCACTGCCCGGATTGAATGAGGTCACGATGATGACATTCGATGTCTTGTCCTTGCCGGTCATAAACTCCAGATTGGTACGCAATACACGGAACGCCTCGTTGATGATGTCACGGTTGCCCTCCTTGACGACAATGGCCTTGACTTCCTGCGGCTTTTTCCCGAATATTCTTTTCTTCTTTCTTGTAAACAGCGGAATCTCGCCGATGAACGGTACGGTCACACTCTCCAGGTCTTTCCTTCCCCGTACACGGGTATTCATATTCTCGCGCATGAAGATAATGACTATCGGAATGAGCAGCCCCAGAGCAAATGCGACCATAAAGATATTTTTGTGTACAGGGGATGTCGGCAACATACTGCCGTGCGGTGGAGTGACAATGCGGGTATTATAGGCCGTAAATGCTTGCGAGAGTTCGTTCTCCTCGCGTTTTTGCAGTAGGAACAGGTAAAGAGCCTCCTTTACCTTCTGCTGGCGTTCCACCGAAAGCAGGTATTTGGCCTGTGTAGGGTTGGCCGCTATACGTGATGTCGTCTGTTGCTCCGTCTGCCGTAAACTTTTTATCTGCGAATTCAAGGTTACTATCTGATTGTCGATAGACCTGATTATCGCCCCACGCATGGATGCCAGAGCCTGATCCATATCCACGACCAGCGGATTTTCTGCGCTGCTGTTCGCAACCAGGCTGTTACGCTGTAACAGCTGTTTGTTGTATTCGGCAATCTGCGATTCGATGTTGGCACTCTCTATACCGGAATTGGCCGGAAGCAGTTGGGTACGGTTGGCATCGTTGGCTAAATAGTTCCGGATGTAACGGGTCATGTAAAGCTGGTTGTTCAAGGCTAGGATCTGTGCGTTGGTCGCACTGCTTTGGGCCATGTACATGCTCGATGCCGCCTGCACGTCGGGTAACAGGTGTTCTGACTTGTAGGAGGAAATATCCTCGTCCACGTTCCCCAGCTCCTGTTCGATTACGCCCAGACGCTCATTGATGAACATTGAGGTACTGACAGCGATCTGGTTCTTGTCCTTCACCCAGTTCTCGTTATAAACGGAAATCAACATGCTCAATACATCTTCCGCCCGCTGTATGGAGTTATCCTTGAATGCCAGGTCTATAACCGATGATTTCTCATTATTCAATGAAACGGACAGATTGGATGAGCAGGAGTTTACAGCGTTATACAAACTGGATTTGTCTATATACAATATATATGACTCGCCTTTCACGTAATTGGGTGTTGTATTGATAATGATTTTCCCCAATGGCGTAGGAATGGAGTCGAGCAAGCTTCCCTTTATATCCTTTTCATCAAGATCCGTCCCGTTACGTATAAAGTCGGATAGGAATAACGTGCCGTCTGGCTGCACTTCCAGCGTAAAACCGGCTGATTCATTTTCAGGCAAGTCATTTATCGTTACATCCACAGGTAATGTCAGTCCATAGGCCACCTGACGGTGGAATTTCCCCGGAACGAAGTAATTCATATCCAAATGCAACCTTTTAACCACCTCGGTCATTAAAGACGGTGACTGAAAGGTGATAAGTTCGTTATTCACATTTGTACCGGATTGGAACAACCCGAACTCCGAGAAGGATTCCAGATCCGAGGAGACCGACTTGCCTTTGGAATCCTCCTTGATCAATACCGAAGCGGTACGTGTATATACAGCAGGGGTACGTAACAGATGAACGGTAGCGGCACCGACCGTTATCGCCAAAGACAAGACGAACCACTTCCATCTTGCAAGGCACAAGTACAACAGATCCTGTATCCGCAGGAAATCATCCTGCTGTCCCGGTTTTATATTCTTTTGATTTATGGTCATCATATCTGATTCTATATTATTTCACAATCAACACGGTAATGGTAGTTAGCAGCGAGGCCAACGACATCCAGAAAGAAGCTGAGCGGACGTTATTGCCGTTGACAGTCGCCTGCCGTGCTTTCATCGAGTTGGGTTCCACATAAACGATATCGTTCTGCTGCAGATAATACACGGGAGAGGCATAAAGGTCATATCCCGAATTCAGGTTGACCTGATACAAGGTCTGTTTGCCGTTTTCCTCCCGTTGTACCAAGACATTCTCTCGTTTCCCGTAGACGGTAAGGTCTCCGGCCATGCTTAAAGCATCCAAAAGCGTCAGCTTGTCCTTATCGATATTGAAACGTCCGGGGTTGGCAACCTCACCCAACACGGAAACGGTCAGGTTCATGAACTCAACTGTAACAACGGGGTCTTTCACGAGATTTTTCGAAACCAGTTCCTCTTTTATATACGAGGCGATTTCCTCGCGTGTCATTCCCGCCACATGGATATGCCCCAACACTGGAAAATCGATATCTCCATCCTTGTTGATCGTATATCCTGATATCCCCTGGCTATTGGATATTCCCGATGTCGTACCGATCTGTCTGGATATGATCGGAAGGTTGAAAAGGTTCATCAACAAGGGGTCCTTGCTGTTGACCAGTATTGAGATCTTGTCTTCGGGACGCACCCGGATTTCCAGCGGGTTCAAGACTTGCTCTGCGGTACCCGGTTTCAGGTCCGCGAAATAAGCGACTTTCGGCGTGGCACATGATCCCAGCAGGAAAGCCACGGTCAATAAGAATAAAATGTATCTGATTTTCATATTTTATTGATTTTTATTTGTTGGTTTTCTGTTCCGATTGAAGTTGTCTGATAGATTTCGTCAGCCTAATGTTGGCAAGAGTCCATATCAGAATATCGCCCAGCACGATCCAGTTCACATTGAGATAAAGGGACAGAAGAATATTGAGCAGTATGAATATTATTGATACGGAGACAATGATAATCATGGCATTGCGCTGCTTTATTCCGAAAGCAAGCAGCTTATGATGGATATGATTCTTGTCCGGCAGGAACGGGTTCTTCCCGTTACGTACCCGATGCAGGTAAACCCGGACTACGTCGCAGCATGGAACCAGCAAGGGTGAGAAGGCCAGCACCATCGGATGTACATTTCCTGTATTATCGTCTAGACCGCACATGGTCAGTTTGAGACTGAGAAAACAGAGCATCATGCCAACGGTCAAACTGCCTGTGTCACCCATGAAGATCTTCCTTCCGTGCTCGGCGTTCCCGAAAACATTGTAATAGAAGAACGGTACCAACACTCCCAATGTGGCGAACGCCAGTATGGCATAGACATGCTGGTGGAGCATGAAAAAAGTCAGACCATAACACAGGCAGGCGACACTGCATAGCCCGGAAGCCAATCCGTCAATGCCGTCAATCAGGTTGATGGCATTGATGATGAAGACCACGATTAAAATGGTCAAGGGATACCCTAACCATAACGGCACCGCATGGATGCCCAGGATACCGTATAGGTTGTTGATATATACCCCACCGGCGATAAGCATCACGCCGCACAGAATCTGGATGACAAACTTGGCTCGATAACGGATGCCGATCAGGTCATCGGCCATGCCAACCAGATACAGTACCATGATGGAGCAGAAAGCAAAAGCCAAAGGCCGTACATCGTTTCCGATTTCAGACAACATTTCCGAATGTCCCAGTGCCATATTGATTCCCAGTAACAAAGCTATGGTGAAAAACACGACCGGTTTGAACGCGATACCACCCAATCGGGGCACCGCACAATGATGTATCTTCCGTTCATCGGGAAGGTCGAACAGCTGTTTGCGAAAAGCGATCAGCAGAATCTGGGGAATGACGATACCCGCACAGAGGACACAAAGCAGGAACGCCAGGGAACAATTTACAATCCAAAAATACATATATAGATATTGTTTTTTTTATTTGCGTAAAACCGTGAGTGGGGATTCCATACTTTTCCATATCAGGAAATGACTTCAATCAAATCGGGATGAACCTCAGCCGATATCCCCATAATCCCCTCAAGCATCACGACCACCCGGCGGTTGCGTTTCCCTTTTACCCACATAAACACACCCTTAACTCCATCAAGCTTGCCGCCGTGGATACATACACGGGTACCTTTCCGTATGTCGATTTCATCCGGCTTATAATAGACCGTATCCTTCTCATGCAGGGAAGCTATTTGGATGAAACTGTCCATCTGGTCGTCCGGCACGGTGATATATTCCATACCCGTGCTTTTTTCCCACATGGCGAATTGCAGGAAGTTGTACCGTTTCTTGAATTCGGTGATCTGCGAGTGGCTGGCGTGGACGAAAACCAGACTCGGTATGACCGGCACCAACCTTGTCGACTTCACACCGTGGTAGATCCTTACGGCGTAATGTTTCGGAATGAAATATTCCAGACCGTATTCCTTGTCCTTCAGCCTGTCCTCCGCCATTTTCTCATTCTTGTAGGCGCGCATGACGAACCAGCGGACCTGCTTTTTTTCTTCCACCGTAGAAAAACTCATACCCATATTGCCGGGATTATTTTATAGGTGAGGATATACCCCTAGTTCATGCCAATTCGTATATTGGTATGTATTACAACAGATTACATTTCCTTTATTCATAATATCCACTATCAGTCCCATACTTTTGACAAAGTGTACAGACCTCATTTCCGGGGCTTCTGCCGCTACTTCTCTTGGCAAGAGAAATATCCGGGGATCATATTTTACGTAACTGGCTGACGGACAGATAGAAATACGGAACAGCATTATGGTACTTATCCGACATATGTTAAGCAAATACACTCTGTATGAATGTTTTGGTTAATTTTATCACCCGTTTTCTATTGTTTTTTCAATATTTTACGTAACTTTGCACATTGTAATATTTCTCTTGCCAAGAGAAGCAGGAACGGCACAGCCTTTGTCCGGTATTCTGCGTGCCGCATCCGTCCCCGTTATAAGGATTTGAGTATGATGTCGTTTGCCTTGTCCACTTGTGAGGTATCCAGCGAGGCGAGGTAGATTCTGGTCGTGTTTTCCGAATCATGTCCCATCGCCTCGCTGATGGTTGCCAGCGGCACATTCTTGCTTCTGGCAATATTCGCCCATGCATGGCGCGCTACATACATGGTGAGCGGCATACCGAGTCCGAGCCGTTTCCCGAGTTCCTTGAGTTTTCCGTTGATGAAATGCGCTGCGCTCCTGTACTGCCGCACGGCATCCTTGGCCGTATCCCTGATGATCGGAAAAAGGTAGGGGCTGTCATTGTGGCCATACCTGTCCAGAATTTCCTGCATGGGCTTCTCCCATTTAATGGACAGACGCCGGCCGGTCTTCCGCCTGCGGTAGGTCAGCACGCCGCTCTTCAGATCAGCCTTTTTCAGGTAGGCGATGTCGACGAACGACATGCCCCGGGTATAAAAGCTCAGCATGAACATATCCCTGGCGTATTCCATGCCCGGGGAAAGGCGCAGGTCCAGGTCACGTATCATGCGGACCGCTTTCAATGGAACAGCACGTTTTACGGTCTTGTCTATTCCGGTGTAGACATGCTTGAAAGGGCTGCGCTGTACCGTCAGTTCCCTGTCCACCGCACGGTTGTAGACGGCACGCAGGTTCCGCATGTAATAGGAGGTGCTGTTCGGACATATCCCCTTGTCCTTCAGCCATGCCTCGTATTCCAGCATGAGGGTGGAGCCGATATCCTCCAGCGGGATGTCGCCGTCCCTGCCCCGGAAGTGCGTGAAGCTGTTCAGTACGGTGGTGTACCTCTCGGCGGTGCGCTTCTTGCCGACACGCTCCAGTTCCTCCACGAGCCTCTTTCCGAAGGCCATGAAATTATGGCTGTCCTCAGGGGGCGGGTTGTGAAAAAGTTCGACAACCCTGCCGGCGGGATAGGTACCGCCGGAACGTTCCAGTCCGGCAATGATACTTTCCAGACGGCGGATGTCTTTTTCCATCCGCTCCTTTAACGCAAGCAGGAGGCTTCTTCTGGCATCACCGAATACCGGCAGTATGATTTCCGACGTGCGTCCGTCCCATTCCGAAGGGAACAGCCTGTAACCGGTGTTTATCTGGCGCGCCACCCTTCCGTGGATGACCTGGAAATAGAGCGTCCCCTCCCTGCCTTCCACGGACGAGGACCTGAATTTGGTTTTGATTGTTGCCATAGTGTAGTCATTTTGAATTAGGATTGTCCAGTTGCTTCCTGATTTCCTGTGCCTCCCTAAACAGCCGGTGCGCCAGACTGTCCTTGTAGGCCGCCATTTCATGATTACGGATGCGATTCCTGACCGAGTCCTCAAAAGCGGTCACCAGCCTTTCCACACGCCGGATCTTTTCCTCGTCTCGCTCGATGGTGAAATGCTTCTCCAAGAAGGCGATGTCGGGATCATCTCCCGGTAGGCAGATCCTGATGGCTCGGTATTTCAAATCGGCATCTTTCAAAAGCCGGTTCGTGCGGTACTGGTTGCAGTTGGCCCAGACGGAAACGACCAGTGCCAGGATCAGTGCTGAAGCTGTCGTTACCACCGCCTTGGATGCACTTTCCAGACGGTAGGTCACCAGTTTGTGCTCCGGTTCCTTTTTCAACAGGACCATTCTCTCATCCAGCCGTCTTACCGTTTCCTTTACCGCCTGGTTGTCCTGCCGCAGGCAGTCCCTTGTCTTTTCCATTTCCCCGGCAAACGTTTCGGCAGACAACGGCCTGCCTTCCGACAACCAGGCGGTATGGCTACGTACCGCTGCTATTTCCGAACTGTTTTTCTCCACTGCGGATTGCAGGCGTTCCAGACGGATTTTCAGTTCCGCAATCCCTTCCGGGGAAATGGTCCGGTTTTCAACTGTGGGGCTTGTGCCTTCCACAGGCAGCGCCCCCACTTTCTTCTCGATCCTTTCAAGGCATCCATAGATGCCTTCCAGATAATTTTCCTGTTTCATCTTTCAAAGTTTTTTCGTTATACATATGGTTCACAAACTCCTTCCTTTCCTGCGCTTTTTCTTTTTCCGCAGACGTTTCGCATCCTTCTCGTCCTCCGTCGGTGCCACCGACGGCATGAACACGCCGCCCGTACCGATGACTTCGACTAGGTTATCAATAACAGAACCATGACTTTGTTCATGGTACAGTCGTTTTCGGAAAATGATATTTTCCGAAAACGTGGCATGGTTACGGTCCAATGCCGTATCCAGCCTTGACCAGCTGAAATTGCGGTCAATCTCACTCCCCTTGAATGACAGACCGTCCTTGATAAAGCGGATGCCCTGCACCTCACTGGTATTTCCCTTATACTTGAATTCCATTTTCACGCCCATTTTTAAGAGCTTATTTTGAAATTCCTTCCATGTACTTGCACTCCTCAAAGCTTCCTTAACCACACGATATATCTCGTATTTCACCCTTTCGGAAGCGTGCAGTTTTTCCGTTTTAACGGCCTGTTTGCCTTCGGAATAGGTGAGCGAATACTTGTCTTTGAGCATTTTCGTTACCCTCTCGTTGCACCTGAGATCGTTGCTGTCGGAAATCACCTTCCCGTCGAAGTCCACCCGGTTGAAGACGATGTGGCAGTGCGGGTTGTCCCTCCCGTGATGCCTCACCACGATGAACTGCGTGTTCCGTATCCCCATCAGCTCCAGGTATTCCTCCGCCAGCCTTGCCATGAACGCGTCGGTCAGCCTCGGTGCGTCCTCCGGCTTGAAGCTGAGCGCAATGTGCCCCACCGGTTTCGCCACGTCCGGATTCAGCAGGCATTGCCACCGGAAACTGCGTGCCGTCTCCTCCACCGTTCCCAGCAGCACGCCTTCCGAGGCAATGATTTTTGCGTCGTCTTTCTGCGTCACGTAGCGTATGCAGCCGCTGAACGAGCGGCCTTTCCTGATCTTCCCTATCATGAGGCTATCCTCCTTTCGGCCTGTAATCATCCATGATCCGCTTCAGCTTTCCCAGCAGCCCCTCTATCAGCAGCCTTGTCCTGTAAAAGCCTGTCTGGTATGGGAGCTTTGTCAACTGGTTCAGGTTGTTCGCCATTCCCGCCAGGCTGCGCAGCAGCGCGTTTTCTTCAGGCGTATGCCTTGCCGTAACGGTGGCCGCCAGTGCCGCCTCCCTGATATAGACCGCCAGGCTCCGGCCGGACTTCCCTGCTCTGAACCTAAGAGTTTCGTAGCTGACGGGGGAGAACTTCACTGTCACTCCCTTGGTCAGCTTCCGCGTCCTGCCCAGTGCCGGACGCCCGCGTCTTTTCTTCATCCCATTCACATCCTTTGTCATATGTTTTTTCTTTTTCGTCCGTACTTCTTTCATTCCAAAATCTGCGACCGGTGGGAGCGGATTTGCCCTCCTTGCAACCGCCGGGCGCGGGGAGCAAAGGTTTTCGGGAATCCGGAAACATACCCTTGCTCCCCACACAGAAAAATCCCCCCGCATTTTCCACATTGAAGCGGGTACACAGGGGACGGTGCATACATCGGGTATACTCCACGCCCGGTAACAGGCTGTCAGATTTTTCTCCACTGCTCGATGTCCCCACGGTAGGCGGCAAGATGCTCCCTGGCAAGGTTCTCCAGCAGTCCGGAAACGCTCATGCCACGCCCGCCGAGCCTGCGGACGACGGCGTCCAGTTCGTCCCTCACATCCTCACTGACGAACACCGTCTTGCGGTTCCTGATCTTCGGGACGGTGAGGTACGTTTCCCGGTACTCCTCCAGCGAGGCCCTGCGCTGCCTGCCGCTCGTCCTTCTTCTCACGGGGTCTTCCGGTTCCGCCGGGGTGTCCTTTCTTACCGT